>NZ_AP023057.1:358550-717100 GCF_016629565.1 Nitratiruptor sp. YY08-10 | reverse complement strand
TGCTCTCAAAAGCGACGAAGGCTTTGAAAAAGAGCTTAAAAAACTGGAATACAAGCTTCCACTCTTTAATGAACAGCTTCGAGAAAACCATAGAAAACTCTTGAGTGAAATCACTCACCTTTCCAAAGAGGAGATTGCTGCACGTGTTCCAGAAGCGACCATGGTCAGTACTTATATGGATATTAAAAAACTTTTTCAGGCCAAAGAGGCGAGTAAAAAGGGATTTAACCTTGATCCAGAACAGCTAGCAGAGATTTTAGAGCAGATCAAACGAGGTAAAAAAATCAGTGAAGAAGCCAAAACACGAATGGCCAAGAGTAACCTCAGACTTGTTGTCTCTATCGCCAAACGATACACCAACAGAGGGCTCCCTTTTCTTGATCTTATCCAAGAAGGCAATATCGGCCTTATGAAAGCAGTTGATAAATTTGAATATAAAAAAGGATATAAATTCTCCACATATGCTACCTGGTGGATTAGACAAGCAATTAGCCGAGCTATAGCAGATCAAGCACGAACGATTCGTATACCTATTCATATGATAGAAACCATCAACAGGATCAACAAAATTGTTCGAAAGCATCTGCAAGAAACGGGAAAAGAGCCAGATGTAGAAACAATTGCCGAAGAAGTGGGTATGCCTGTTGAGAAAGTTAAAAATGTGATCAAAATCACCAAAGAACCTGTCAGCCTAGAAGCTCCTATCGGGAATGAAGAGGATGGGAAATTTGGTGACTTCATCGAAGATAAAAATGCACCAAATCCTTTGGAAGTAATCATGAAAGAGGATATGAAAAGTAAAATCGAAGAAATTCTAGAAAATCTCAATGAGCGTGAAAAAGCGGTGGTGCGTATGCGATTTGGACTCATGCCAGATGAGAGTGACCGAACGCTTGAAGAGATAGGAAAAGAGCTTAATGTAACAAGAGAGCGTGTACGTCAAATCGAAAGCAGTGCGATAAAAAAACTCAAACACCCAAAAGTGGGTAGAAAAATCAAAAATTACATCGAAGAGTAATCTACCGGCTCTTTGCCGGTACTAAAGCCATAATCAAAGCGCTAACAGGAACCACTCCAAGTCCCAGTAAAAAGCTCCATGCATCGAACATCGAATGTTTTATCAGCACTAAGATAGCGATCACCATAAAAAGGTATCCAAAAAGTCTATAGGGAGAAAAAAAGCCGTTTGCTGTTTTCAAAAAATTCGTAAACCCCTTTTTCGCTCCTTTTATCTTGGCTTTTTCCTCTTCAAACAAAGCTTTGGCATCCTCAATTGGTTCTTGCTCTTCATCATACAGATCAAACCTGTCTTCAATATCATCGATAATATCCTTCGTAACCGTACCGATCCTTTTTTTAATCATCTTTTTATATCCATAAAAGGATCCGAGCACTATAAGTAAAGAAGAGATGAAAGCAAGCTGGGAATTGAGCAAAAAGTATCGGTTACCGATAAAAAAGGATGCTGCGATTACTATTAGATCAACTATAAATGCGATACGAAAAAACTGTTTCACTGTTCAAACTCTTTAAGATCCTCATCGTCGCTTTTGTCGTAATAGTTTTTGTATCGTGGGTCCTTGGCAAGTTCATCTAACTCTTTTTTCTGCTTTTGGTAGGCTTTGTAGATATTTAAAATTGCAGCAGCCACGCCCCAAAAGACTCCTAGCCAAAAAAGCCAGGTATAACCAAACGTCTTTTTAAGCCAATACCCGATCCCAACCCCTATCAATATTGCAACCACAATCGATACACCAAGACTGAGGGCTTCAGCACCCTCTATGATTTTTCTATATTTTGGCTGTTTCATACGATCTTTTTAAGCCCTTCTTCAATCTTTTCGAGTGTCTCATCGATCAGTTTTTCATCCAGTGGCGTACAGATAAATCCAGCTTCAAACTGGCTGCATGCAAAGTAGATACCCCGTTTGATCATCTCTTGATGAAACTTGGCAAAAAATTCAAGATCGCTTTGCTTGGCATCATCAAAGTTTTTCACCGGTTTTTCATTGAAGAAAAATCCAAACATACTGCCTCGTACATCCACTTGTAATGGCACGCCAAAGCTATCGGCAATCTTTTTAAATCCACCTACAAGCCCTTTTGCTCTTGCCTCTAATACTTCATAGATGGATGGATCATTTTTTAGTCTTCGTATAACACTGAGACCCGCTGCCATAGCTACAGGGTTGCCGCTTAAAGTTCCTGCTTGATACACAGGACCCTCAGGGCTTAAGTGTGCCATGATTTCAGCACGCGCTCCAAAAGCACCAACCGGCATTCCCCCACCAATCACTTTTCCAAAGGTTACCATATCTGGAACAACAGAAGTAAATCCCTGCGCCCCTTTGAGACTTGCTCGAAATCCGCTCATTACCTCATCAAATATCAAAAGTGCGCCATGCTCGTCACAAAGTCTGCGCAAATCTTGCAAAAATTCTTCCTCAGCTGGAACCAAGCCCATATTTCCTGCAATCGGTTCAATAATCACGCAAGCGATATTGTCACTTGCTTCAAAACATCGTTTAACGCTCTCGATATCGTTGTAGCGTGCGAGAAGCGTATGCTTGGTAAAGTCTTCTGGTACCCCTGGACTGCTTGGATTTCCAAAAGTAGCTGCACCACTACCGGCACTGACTAAGAGTGAATCACTATGACCGTGATAGCATCCTTCAAATTTGACAATATCATCTTTTCCCGTAAATCCTCTTGCAAGTCGAATGGCACTCATGACCGCTTCAGTACCACTGCTGACAAATCGAATCTTGTCGATATTGTCAAAAAGTTCAACAATCTCTTTTGCTAGCTCTGTTTCGATGAGTGTTGGCGCACCAAAACTGAGCCCTTTTTGTGCCTGTTCGCATACCGCTTCAAGGGTTTCTTTGTCTGCATGACCAAAAATGAGCGGTCCCCAGCTTTGTACATAATCGATATATCTGTTTCCATCGATATCATATAAAAAAGCGCCTTCGCCTCTTTCGATAAAAGGCGGAACCCCACCAACACTTTTAAAAGCCCGAACAGGTGAATCTACACCACCAGGAATGTAACGAAGAGCCTCTTTGTATGCAGCTTCACTTTTTGATAACATCGTTATCCTTTTTTTGATACGATTTTACACTAAAGTTTATAAAATAAAAGAAAAAAGCACATGAATAGAGTTCTATTATCCTTTTTTATTACGCTCTTACTTTACATTGCACTCTTTCTTATTTTTCAAATCGACTTGCGGCCCAAATTGCATACACTTCCCAAAAAAGTGAGCCGGTTCAATATCTCTGATATTCGTTTTATAAAACCTCAAAAAAGAGTCCATAAGATGCAGCAAAAAAGCATCAAACACCCTCCTATACAACCAATCACAAAAAGACCACAAATCAAAAAACTCCAAGAAAAACTGAAAAAACTCAATACTCCTAAAAACCCTATCAAAAAGCAAAAAAAGATAAAAAAAGTTCTTAAAAACAAGGCTATAAAAAAAAGGATAAAATCAAAAAAAATCAAAAAAATACATCATACCAAAATTGCACATAAACGAACAAAAGAAACAAATCAAACAAAAATTCCCTCTTTGATGCAATTTTTTGCCAAAAAAAACAAGCCAAAGCCACAATTTACAAATCTTCCACACCAAATAAAAAAACTCTATAAAGATGACTTTTCTACTTTTACAAAAAATCAAAAAAAATTCATCAAAGATAATCTCGGTAAAATCGGTATGATTACACAAAAGTATCTTTACTTGCGAGGATACCCTTATATTGCCATCAAAACAAGACAAGAAGGAACCAATTTAGTAGAGTTTTATCTCCATCCTAACGGAGATATCACAGATCTAAAAATACTCAAATCCAGTGGATATGAGGCATTAGATAAGAATACGCTTGAGACAATAAAAACAGCATATAAAGACTATCCTCTTCCTAAAGAGACTACTCTCATACGAATATACGTTAAATATTCCATCATATATTAAAGATATACAACGGTCATCTTTTTTTATTTTTTAATAAGCTTAATTTATATATAATTCGCTGTCAATAAATTTTACTTATTTTTTATATTTTCCTCGCATTTTTAATAACTTTTCGAAATAATATATCTTTTTTGGAGCAAACAGATGTTTAGTTTCGATACACTTTCCCTTTTATTTTTATTATTCCTTATTCTGGGAATCATTCCAAATATTTTCTACTCTTTTGGATATCTTAGTCACATTAAACGAAAAAAACACTATCTTGTACACTATTTTGCATTTATTCTTTCCATGACCGGTGTGATTATTGCCAATACGCCATTATTATTCCTTCTTTTTTGGGAGTTGATGAGTCTTACAAGCTGGCAATTGATCTTAACGGATGCAAAGGATGAGAAGACAACGACTGCGGCTAGATTTTACTTTTTTATGACCCATTTTGGATTTGTTTTCATTCTTCTTTTCTTTCTCATCGTCAGTAATGGAAACGTCTCTTTGCCTTTTGATCAGTTGCACCCTATTGCCAAACAGTTTGCCTATCCGACGCTTCTATTTTTTATGCTTATTTTTGGATTTTTGAGTAAAGCCGGTGTTATTCCTTTGCATGTATGGCTTCCTTATGCCCATCCAGCAGCCCCAAGTGCTGTGAGTGCGATGATGAGTGGTGTCATGCTCAAAATCGCTTTATACGGATTTTTACGCATGATTCTGGAAATTCTCTATCCTTGGAGTTTGGAATGGGGAGTCACTATCCTTATATTAGGCGCCCTCTCTAGTGTAATTGGGGTACTCTACGCACTGGCTGAACACGATATCAAAGCTCTTCTTGCAAACCACTCCATAGAGAATATTGGAATCATCCTCATCGGCATCGGCATGGGTATGATTTTTGATACGTTACATCTCAAACTTCTTTCCACATTCGCTTTTATTGCAGCCATTTATCACATTTTCAATCATATGAGTTTTAAATCGCTTCTTTTTATGTCTGCCGGATCCGTTTTACATGAAACGGGTACAAAAAATATTGAAAAGTATGGCGGTCTTATCAAAAAGATGCCAATTACTGCATTTAGTTTCTTACTTGCGGCCATCTCTATATCTGCACTTCCTCCAACAAATGGATTTTTGAGTGAATGGATGATCTTTCAATCGCTTCTTGGATCGAGCAACATTTCTGATATCTCACTCAAAATATCGATACCTTTTACAATTTTTGCATTAGCCCTTACAGGCGGACTTGCCATCGCATGTTTTGTCAAAGCCTTTGGAATTACATTTTTAGGACTTCATAGAAGTACAAATGCAAAATATGCCGAAGAAGTCAACGCTCTTATGCGTTTAGGAATGATCCTGATGGGCATCGTTACACTTTCTTTGATGCTCTTTGCACCCTTTTATATCCATCTGTTCAATACTTCTCTTACTCCTTTTGGATGGAGTGACATCACACAAAAAATAGTCCCTAACTTTTGGAATATACACTCAATTGCCAATAATGGAGGAGTCGTATCGCCTCTCATTTTACTTGTATCGCTTTTAATAATAACAGCCCTTTTGGTTATAAGTGCAAAAAAATTAGGAATTCAAAAAAGAATCTCTCACACATGGGCATGTGGATACAATACCACAGCAAAAACCCAATACTCTGCTACAGGATTTGCAGGTCCTATTCGTCGTTTCTTTGTATGGCTCTATAAACCTCAAATTCACTTTCACAAAACTACTATCGCTGGTCATACAACAAAATTCAAAACTGCACTATATGACGTACATATTAAGCCTCTCTTTGAAACTACGCTGTATGATGGAACAAAAAGAGTGCTTAACATCATCAGCTACTATCTTTATCGATTGGCACATTTTGAACAGGTTCGGTATGGAGCCATTATTTTCAATCTTGTACTTTCCGTTCTTTTTGGATATCGAATAGTGGCCCATCAGTTTAACTGGTCAACATTTCTTGTAGAGTTTTTCATTTTACTTGTCAGTATCAAAATATTGGTTATAGGAGACAAGAAGTGATCCAATACCTCATATTTATAGCAACACTTATTGCAACAGCCCCGTTTTTTATGAGTTTGATCAAAGCCGTTAAAATGTGGCTTTTATATAAAAAACCGGTATCTCTATTTCAAGGCTACAAAGACTTTTCTAAACTTATTTCAAAAGAGGTGATTATCAGCAAAGAGGCAAGTTCCATAACATCTATTGCACCCTATATGGTATTGGCTCCGCTTCTCATCGTTCTTTTTTTTCTTCCCGTTCCGTCTGAAAACTCATATTATGTCGGTTTCGTAGATGCTTTTACTATCACTGGGCTCATAGCGCTATCTACATTTTTTCTCATGCTTTTGGGTTTGGATAGTGCTAGCAGTTTTGGAGGAATTGGCAGCAGTAGAGAAGCCTTTATTTCCGCTTTAGTTGAACCGGCTATGATTTTGGTAATATTCAGCCTCTCTTTGATGGCGAAAGATCTAGGCGTGGCAAAAGCGGCTCTCAATCTCAGTAACAATTTTCCTGTACAACATTTAGCAAGTTTTACATTTGCAGCTATTGCATTTTTTATCCTTTTATTGGCAGAAAATGGCCGCATTCCTGTGGACAACCCTGAAACCCATCTGGAACTGACCATGGTCCATGAAGCGATGATCCTGGATATTTCGGGATTCTATCTGGCACTCATCGAAAGTGCATCAAGCATAAAATTTATGATATTTGCAACACTGTTTGTAAGTTTCTTTCTTCCCTTTGGCATGCACCTTCCTTTTGTACTGGCACTTGGGCTCTTTTTGCTAAAAATAGCATTTGTTAGTATTACCGTAGCACTTATTGAAGTCAATACAGCTAAACTGCGACTTTTTAAAGTACCAAACTTGTTGGGTATCGCAATTATTTTTGCTTTTTTGTCTCTCATCAGTTATTACACATTAGGAGCATAGAATGGGTAATTTTTTCATAGGACTCTTTCTTTCGACACTCATTACTGCGATATTGACCACAAGGCTGTATCGACTTTTTGTATGGTATGGACTCAATTCGATTTTTTTAGGTACTGCTGCGATCATTATCGGTTCAAACATTGCAGACACCGCTATGATAGTATCCGGTAGTATTGCGATTATTCTCAAAGGATTTTTTATCCCTTATGTTTTGAAATATTTTTCTAAAAAATTTGATACCGAGCGAAATATCCAACCTTCGATTAAGATTCAATACTCCATTTTGCTTATACCAGCTATTTTGGTATTTACGTTCTATCTAGTCGATCCCATTTTTCATGCATACAACAAAAATTATATCTCTCTTTCCATCGCTTCGCTTTTTTTAGCACTTGTACTCATGATAGAACATAAAGCTATTTTTCCAAAGATAATCGGTTTTTTAATCATCGAAAATGCACTGTTTCTTTTAGCCATGAGTGCCACTCAGGGGATGCCGATGCTGATTGAACTTGGAATATTTTTTGATCTTTTGATGGCTATTATCATTATCAACCTTCTACTCACCAAAGAGGTTCGCCATGTTTGAATTACTTTTCATACCACCATTATTCATCTTAGTTTTTAGTTTTTTCAATACACAAAAAACGAAAAAAATTCTTCCATTTATCAGTGCACTCATACTCATTCCCGCATTGATGCTTCTTTTTCAGCAAGAAAAATTTTACTGGCACCAATATATCCATATCGATTCTCTTGCAAAATATATTCTGCTTTTGAGCTATATTGTAGGAATTGGTGTTACACTGGCACTGGAAAGTCTTCAAAAGCATGTCTCTATCAGTATACAAGAATATAAACGTTTCTATAGATTTTTCGCCACTTTTTGGATCGGTATGATTCTCAGTATCACGGCAAACAGTATGGGGCTCTTTTGGGTCGGTTTAGAACTTGCCACACTCAGTACAGTTTATATGATCAAAACCAACCATACTCAATTTGCTTCAAAAGAGGCTTGGAACTATATGATTGTCGGCACTATCGCAATCTCATTGATCCTCTTTGGCATCATACTCATTTACGCAGCAGCAAAACCCGTACTTGGTGAGGAGGCTATGCTTTTTACGCAACTGCAAAGTGCTATACACACTATGAATGCACCCTACCTCTTTGAGATAGGTTTTGCTTTTGTAGCAGTGGGAAGTTTTATCAAAATGGGTTTTTTTCCTATGAATCTTTGGCTTGCCAATATTGAACGAGCCTCACACTATCCTGTTGCAGCTTTGTTCAGCGGAATTTTGGAAAGTGCTATCATGACAGGTTTTTTTCGATTTAGTTTGCTGGCAAAATCAATAAATGAATCGCATTTGATTGGCTTTACATATATTTATGCACTGTTTACACTTTTCATCGTTGCATTTTTGATCTATAGAGTGAAAGATTTTATGAGACTTTTTAGTCTCAGTGGAATTGAACATATGGTTTTAATTGCAATTTTTTGGGTTAGTGGCGGATATTTTGCCGCACTTCTTCATTTTGGAGCACACGCACTCTTGAAACCTGCTCTCTTCATTTCTACCGGAATTTTGGAATCAAAAGGAAAATACCATATAGCTGGTGCTTTACGAGGATTTCAAGGATACAAAGGAAAACTTTTCGCTTTATTGGTCGCTCTTTTCATATTGGCAATTATCGCACTCCCTCCAAGTCCTATATTTTTTAGTGAAATCTTTGGATTTTCCGCAATGGTGGAGATGGCGAAAAAGAGCCATCATCTTCTTTTGATGTTCACTGCAATCACTTTTATGCTCTTTTTACTTGCAATTATCTTTTATAAATTTGTCGATATCTATCAACAGATGAAATACAGTGGGAGTGAAGAGGAAAAAAATGTCTATTCATCAGATATAGCAGCTCTGATCATTTTCGCTGTTGCTGTAATGATTCTTTTAGCCAATTTCAAAACACTACAAACAATTGTGTAAAGGGATAGGATGCGTTTTATTGCCAGATTTGCCCAAGAACTTCCGGATCATTTCGAAATCATTGATGTTTTTGATACAAAAATTGAAAAAACTCCAATCGATAAAGACAATCCTGAAATCGAAACTGTTGCTCATATCTATCCTGCTGCTGTGTGGTTCGAACGAAAGATACATGATGATTTTGGTATAAAAATCCTTCACACCTTTGACAACAGACCTCTCATTCATCATGAAAGATTTCCCAACATTCATCCTATGCGAAAAGATTTCACTCAAAAAAGCATTGAGCAAGTTCCTTTTCATCCTTACCATTACGAAGTTATAGAAGGCGATGGTATCTTTCAAGTAGGCGTAGGGCCCGTCCATGCTGGGATCATAGAACCGGGCCATTTTCATTTTTCTCAAGAGGGAGAAGCGATTCTGCATCTTGAAGTTCGCCATTTTTATAAATATCGAGGGATTGAAAAAATAGTAGAAAAAAAACATCCGAATGAGGTTTGGAATATAATAGAACGAATCAGCGGAAATGAAAGCATTGCTTATCAGTTAGCCTATCTTGAGCTTTTGATACAAGCTTCCAATCAAAAACATAATGAAAATATACAAAAATATGGTGCGATTCTTTTAGAACTGGAACGAATTGCACACCATTTGGTTGATCTCGGGTTTATTCCAAACGATGCGGGCTTCGGTGCAGCTCTAGCCTACTCTTCAATGTTGGCTGAAGATACGAGAAGAGCGCTCAAAACTTTGACAAATCATCGATTCGGTTTTGGAGCGATTCGAGGAAAAGCAAAAAAGATTGATCAAAATATATTAGAAAGTTTCTTAAATGATTTGGAGAGTAAAATAGATTTTTTTGAAAACTGGATCATCGAAATTCCATCTTTATGGGATAGACTCGATACTACTGGAAAACTCTCACCAAAAAAAGCTCTCAAATACTCTACCGTTGGTGTTGTAGCCAGAGCAAGTGGAGTGCGAATAGATAGACGTGAAAACAGTTTTTATAAAAAGCACGGATTTTCTATCCAAACGCAACAGAGCGGCGATGTTGCAGCACGTTTCAAGGTGAGACTCCAGGAAGTAAAAAATAGTATCCAAATCATACGAAATCTACTCGATTTTCAAGAGGATTCAATTTCACTCAACGCATTTGAGGATGGTGAATATTTTTCATTCATAGAAAGTTCACTGGGAGAAGTGATGCTCTATCTCAAAATCAAAGATCAAAAAATAGACCGCTTCTTTGCTAGAGATCCAAGTTTCATCAACTGGCAGGCCCTCCATCTGATGATGCCTGGAAATATAATCGCCGATTTTCCACTTACTAACAAAAGCTGTGATTTAAGTTACGCAGGGAGCGATTTATGATAGATTTTTGGTTGCAACGATTTCAAAAAGGGATACAGACACAAAACAGTTGGGCTGATGAAGAGCTCGCAAAAATAAAAAAGAGACTCAAAAGTGAAATCGGCAAAAAATTCTCCGGTTCCTTAGCCATTCGAATGGTAGATAGTGGCAGCTGCAACGCATGTGAAGCGGAATGCAACGCTCTATCCAATCCCTATTATGATTTAGAACGTCTCGGTATCCGTTTTGTTGCGAGCCCAAGACATGCAGATATTTTACTTGTAAGTGGCGTTGTCACCTTCAATATGCTGCCACATCTTCTTGATGCCTATGAGCAACTCCCATCACCAAAATGGGTTATAACCTTAGGAGATTGTACACAAGGTACTGTTTTTAAAGATAGCTTTGCCATCAAAGGTCCGGTAAACAAACATCTGCCTGTTGCATACCATATTCCGGGATGTCCTCCTGCCCCAGATGAGATAATAAAAGGCCTACTGGGGTTTTTACAAACGCTTTAGTATATTGAGGGCATCTCTGTATATTGGCTCATCGATGAAACCGTACTTCTCATCACGAAAACCGGTGATGCCTTGCTTGGCCATCTCCTCAAACCGCTTCTTAATGTATTTGGCTCGCTCAATATCAAAAGAAGCAAAAATTCTATTTGCAATCTCTACCTGCTTTGGAGAGATGCAGGCTTTCGCGCTAAATCCCATTGTTTTTTCATACTTGCACCATGCCTCAAACTCTTCTAAATTTTGATACTCTTGATAGACAAAGCTTACTGGAAGCACTCCAGCTGTTTTTGATTCAACTAAAAATCTTGCAAGAATATAATCGATGGTTGGATTACTCAGTTTCAAAACGCTTTGTTCGATGTTCAAATCTGCCAAAAGATCCAAAATTCCAAGATAGTAGGCTTGCACTCTCTCTTCCACCCGTAACTGCGTCAATAGGGAAAAAGCCTCTTTGGTTTCAATGGAAAGATGAATATCGATTGCATCATCTGCCAGCCATAATGCATTTTTCACGTCGCTCAATTGACGCACTTTGGGAATTCGAAATGCATCAGGAAAAAAGGGATTTAAAAACTCAATCTCTTCTTCCCCTCCTTCTTGCAAAGGATTTGTTCGCACAACCAACAAAGGTACATTCTCAGGTACATGTTGCAAAAAGTAAGCTAACGCATATCTTGCAATCTCTTTATATTCTGGAGCAACTCCATCTTCAAGATTGAGTATCACAGCATCCGCTTTGATTTCATCCAATTTATTGAGATGTTTTGCCCTATGAGCCGATACCATAAGTGCCGTATGAATCAGTTTTGCTCTTTTTGGTCTCTTGCCTGGCTGTAACATTGATCGAAAAAAATCGATATCTTTCGCATCAATGGCTGCTTGAATTCTCTCAATAGTAGCTGCATCAAAAATCATTTTTTCTTCTTTTTGCTTTGGAGATAGTAATATAAAGTTTTAATCTCTTTATCCGTCAAAAAATAGTGTGGCATCAAATAGTGCTTTTGTGTCGTTAGTGCTTTATAAAAACTTTCATAGTCGATATTGGTAATTTTAGGGCCTTTCAATATTTTCGTCACATTCCCGTCTCGATATCTCCCAATAACTCTTCCCTCTCCCTTTTTCCCATGGCATTTGTCACATCCAATGCCTCTTGGATTTTTATAAAGCATTTTGGCGTATTCATCTTTCGTGATAAAAGAGTCATCCAATGCATAAGAGTAGATACTGAAAAGAAAAACAAAAATGAGTCTCACCATTTTCCTTAAACCAACTTACAATATAGTTTTGATATCATATCAAAAATTTTCAAACCCAGAAAAAGAGGCGTTTTATGCAGATTCTAGACGGAAAGAAGCTCTCCCAAAAGATCAAAGAATCAATCAAAAAAGAGGTTGAAGAGCTAAAAAAAGAGCAAGATATTATTCCGGGACTCGCTGTGATCCTTGTAGGAGATGACCCAGCCAGCCACACCTATGTCAAAATGAAAGCACGAGCCTGCAAAGATGTAGGAATCTACTCCATCGTTCATGAAATGCCAGAGTCTATCAGCCAAAGAGAAATCGAAGAGACAATCTTGATGATGAATAAAAATCCAAACATCGATGGCATATTGGTTCAACTGCCATTACCAAAACATATCGACACAACCAAGATTTTGGAACTTATAGATCCGGCGAAAGATGTAGACGGATTTCATCCATACAATTTTGGTCGACTTATGCAAGGTCTCGATACATTCGCACCATGTACACCACTTGGTGTCATGGAGCTTTTGGATGAATACGGCATCGATGTCAAAGGGATGAATGCCTGTGTGGTTGGTGCGAGCAATATCGTTGGAAAACCGATGGCTGCACTTCTTCTCAATCGCTTTGCCACAGTAGATATCTGTCATATATATACCAAAGAGTTGGCTGAACATACAAAAAAAGCCGATCTCATTGCAGTAGGTGTTGGAAAACCGAATCTCATTACAGCAGATATGGTCAAAGAGGGTGCAATCGTCATCGATATTGGTATCAATAAAGTCGAGGACAAGATTGTCGGAGATGTGGATTTCGAAAATGTCAGCAAAAAAGCTTCCTACATCACTCCCGTTCCTGGCGGCGTTGGCCCTATGACTATTGCTATGCTACTGAAAAATACAATCAAAGCCGCCAAACAAAGGAAACGCACTTGAAAGAGAAACTCAAAAAGTTCTATCACTGGTCCAATACCTGGACCGGAACGATTGTTATCGTTCTTCTTGTCATCTTCTTTATAGCCCAGGCATTTGTGATTCCAAGCGGAAGTATGAAAAATACACTTCTTATTGGTGATCATCTTTTTGTAAAAAAATTTGCCTATGGAATCCCTACTCCCCATATTCCATGGCTTGAAATCCCGGTACTTCCCGATTTAGATGGAGACGGACACCTTATCGAAGGCCCAAAACCGAAACGAGGAGACATCGTCATTTTCCGTTATCCTGTCAATCCAAAAATCCACTATGTGAAACGCTGTGTGGCCCTGGGAGGAGATGAGATTCTTTTTCAAAATAAACGCCTTTTAATCCATTTTCGTGAAGGGGATGATTGGATACAAAAGCACTATCCAAAAAATAAAATTGTCTCGATTTCCGGAAAGCTTTGGGTTATCAATCCGTATATGGACAAACATCCAGGTATTCACTATGACCCGAAAGTAGATACTTTTAGAAATATGCTTTTATACTATATGAACAAATCTTTAGCGATGGAGCCGGTTATTGTTGAAGGTCTTCCACCATACGATCCACAAATTGATGTAAATGCCTTTTACTTTAAAGTACCAAAAGGTCAGTTTTTTATGATGGGAGACAATCGTGACCATTCCAATGATAGCCGATTTTGGGGACCGGTTCCTTATAAGCTTATCGTAGGCAAACCATGGTTTATTTACTGGAGCTGGGATGAAAACTATGTCCCACGATGGGAAAGAATCGGTAAAACGGTTTCACAGATAGAAGAGGCTATGAGGGAAAAAACGCGTGGAAACCATTAAAATCCTCAATATTATTGCTATGGTCTTGGCGTTGATGGTTTCTGTCATAGGACACGAGATTATGCATGGGCTTGTAGCATATAAATTTGGCGATCCAACGGCTAAACTTGCCGGAAGACTCAGTATCAATCCAATCGTCCATATCGATCCGGTAGGGACTATAATAGTTCCAGCCCTTTTATACATAGCAAACGCCGGTTTTATCTTCGGATGGGCAAAGCCTGTACCGGTAAATATGCAGATTGTTTTAAGAAACGCAAAAGAGTTTGGTGCCATTGCAGTGAGCCTGGCCGGAGTAACATACAACTTCATCCTTGCCATCATCAGTGCCATACTCCTTGCATGGCTCGGAAAACCGGATGGCTTATTTGAGACGTTTTTCTTTCTGTTTTTGGCCCAAAGTGTTTTGATCAATATCGTTCTGGGTGTCTTCAATCTTTGGCCTATTCCGCCACTGGATGGAGCGAATGCAGTGATGTATTTGGCACGATGGCTTAGACTTGATGCCATTGTCAAATTCTATCAATATCTTTTCCCTTACGGGATGATTCTTTTGATTGTGATTTTAGCAACACCATTGAGTCAATTTTTCTTTTTACCTGTCTATTATCTTTTAATCGCATTGAGTAAATTGACGGGAATCGATTTTATTCATCTACTTAGTTTACTTGAAAGGATTTAAGATGAAAGTATATATCGGATGTGACCATGCAGGTTTTGCTATCAAAGGGTTGGTGATCGAGCTTTTGCAAAAAAGAGGGTACGAAGTAGAAGATCTTGGAACCTATAGCAGCGAACGAGTGGACTATCCAGACTATGCCGAAAAAGTAGCAAGAGCAGTAGCTGCGGATAAAGCAAGCTGGGGTGTACTCATTTGCGGTACGGGGATCGGCATGAGTATCGCTGCAAATAAAATAAAAGGAATCCGAGCAGCTGAAGTACACGACTACTACACCGCACAAATGGCTCGTGCACACAATGATGCCAACATCGTGTGTTTTGGCGAACGTGTTGTAGGCCCAGGAGTTGTAGAATCCATTCTTGATGCATGGTGCAATACAGAGTTTGAGGGTGGACGACACGAAAACAGAGTCAAAAAAATTATGGCTTTGGAAGAAAAATGAGTATAGAAATCGCGGGATACTTCTTTTTTGCACTACTCATGGTGATTTTAATCGGTATCAAAGTAATACTCTTTGGAGGAAAAGATGAAAAATCTGACAGATGAAATAAAACAGTTTTTACTCTCTAGCATACGAGACGTTCCCGATTTTCCAAAACCCGGTATCGTTTTTAAAGATATAACTACGCTGCTTAACAATGCACCTGCATTTACGATGCTCATGGATCATTTGGAAGATCGCTACAAAGAGAAAAATATTGAATTTGTTGCCGGAATTGAAAGTCGGGGTTTTATTTTTGGTGCTGCCCTTGCTACAAGACTCGGTATAGGATTTATTCCTGTCCGGAAAAAAGGGAAACTCCCCTATACCACAATCAGTGAAAAGTACGCCCTCGAATATGGTGTGGATGAGATCGAGATCCACATAGACGCTTTTCGAGGTGAAGGCAAAAGAGTACTGCTTATTGACGATCTCATAGCCACTGGCGGCACAGCGGAGGCTGCTGCCAAACTTATCCAAAAAACGGGACAAGAACTCGTTGAAGCCTGTTTTATCATCAATCTTAAATTTTTAAATGGTGAAGAGAAACTCAAAAAGTTAACAAATATTTATAGTGTATTGGAGATTGAATAATGTATATTCCAAAGCCAAGCAGATTTGACCCGGATGAATTTGGACATTTTGGTATTCATGGAGGACGCTATGTCCCAGAAACCTTAATGCCTATACTTTTGGAACTGGAAGAAGAGTATAAAAAAATACGATTTGACGAAGAGTTTTGGAAAGAGGCAAGATACTATCTTGAAAATTATGTGGGCCGGCCCAGTCCACTCTACTATGCACAAAATATCTCAAAAGAGCTTGGAGCCACTATCTATCTCAAGCGAGAAGATCTTAACCATACAGGAGCTCACAAGATCAATAACACCATTTTACAAGGACTTGTCGCCAAAAAACTTGGCAAGAAAAAGGTCATTGCAGAAACAGGTGCAGGCCAACACGGTGTTGCTACCGCCACAATGGCGGCACTTTTTGGGCTTGAGTGTGAAATTTTCATGGGTGAAAAGGATGTCAAAAGACAAGAGCTTAATGTCTTTCGCATGAAATTGCTTGGAGCAAAAGTTCATTCAGTAAAAAATGGCTCAAGAACGCTCAAAGATGCGATGAATGAAGCTATCAGACATTGGGTAACCAATGCACGAGATACCTTCTATGTCATTGGTACAGTCGCTGGACCTCATCCATACCCAATGATGGTTCGAGATTTCCAAGGAATCATCGGATATGAAGCAAAAGCGCAAATATTAGCAGCTGAAAAACGGCTACCTGATTACGTGATTGCTTGTATAGGGGGTGGAAGCAACGCCATGGGGATTTTCAATGCTTTTTTAGATGAAGAAGAAACCCAGTGCATCGGCATCGAAGCAGGGGGTCTCGGACTTGACACCGATAAGCATGGAGCAAGCCTTGCAAAAGGAAGTCCCGGCGTTTTACATGGCCAGATGAGCTATGTATTGCAAGATGAAGAGGGCCAGATCCTGGAAGCCCATTCTATCAGTGCAGGTCTTGACTACCCAGGGATTGGACCAGAACACTCCTTTTTGAAAGATGAAGGAGTTGTCAAGTATGATGCTATTACCGATCAAGAAGCACTTCATGCATTTGTGTGGCTCAGTCAACAAGAAGGGATTATTCCAGCGTTTGAAAGTTCTCATGCAGTGGCGTATCTTAAAAAGATGGGTAATATCCAAAATTCTCTTATCATCGTCAACCTCTCGGGTCGAGGTGACAAGGATATGATTCAAGCCAAATCACTACTTCATTTTGATTAGGGAAACAATGAAACAGTTTTTTGTAAAAAATAGAGATTGGCTCATTCAAGCCCTTTTGGGCTTTGTTTTTTTGTTTATAGCCTATCTTGGATATCAGCTTTTTCAAGCCCCGGGTCACAATCTCGAAGAGAAATTTGTCTATTTACTGAAAGAGTATGGATATATTATTCTTTTTGTTTGGTCTATTTTTGAAGGTGAAACCGGTCTTGTCATGGCTGGCGTTTTGAGTCATACCGGAGATATGAATCTGTGGCTTTCCATATTAATAGCAGGACTTGGAGGATTTGTAGGAGATCAGATCTATTTTTACATCGGACGATTCAATAAGCATTACATTCATAATCTCATGCACAAACAGCGCCGCAAATTTGCCCTTGCTCATCTCCTTTTGAAAAAGTATGGCTGGCCAGTCATCTTTATTCAGCGATACCTGTATGGAATGAGGACAATAATCCCTATGGCAATAGGTCTGACACGATATAGCGCTAAAAAATTTGCGATTATCAATTTCATCAGTGCCCAAATCTGGGCGGCAATGACTATCATTCCAGCCTATATTTTTGGTGAAGAGATACTACAAATTGTCAAATGGGCAAAAGAGCATTGGTACTATGCCTTACCATTTGCTTTGATTATTGGAGGTAGCATCTATTACTATTTCCATACAGTCACAGAGAAAAAATTGAAGGAGAGAAAAGCATGAAATGCGAAATAGTTGATAAAAAAATGTCCCAAATAGAGGCAGATATCGAGATCATATTTGTGATCGATAAAAATCTTGATCACAAATGGATTAAAGACAAAGCAGAACTGGAACTTTTGGGTTTTAAAGGTGACAGCGAAGAGGTTGCATTTTTACCGGAAAAAAGAAAAATCTACGTAGGAAGCAAACTCGATCACGATGAGATACGCATAGCAGCTGCCAAGGCGGTCAAAACCCTTAAAGGCAAAGATTTTAAAACGGCAAAAGCCGGCGTCTATATCCAAAACTGCCCTATTACAAACATCAAAGCCTTTGTTGAAGGCGCCATTTTGGGAGATTATGAATTCAAGAAGTACAAAAGCAAAAAAGATTCCAAAGGTTTGGAAAAGATCATCCTTGCAAACGAAGAATATAGCGATAAAAACTTTACCCTTGAAAAAGCAAAGGAAAGTATCCACGAAGCTAAAATCGTAGCAAAAGCGACCAATATGGTCCGTGATATCGTCAATACACCACCAAATGAAATCTATCCAGAAACTTTCGCTGAGCTTGCAAAAGAGGTTGCCCATAGCAACGACCTCGAAATCAAGATTTTGGATGAAAAAGATTTGAAAAAAGAGGGAATGAACGCCTTTTTAGCAGTCGCAAGAGCAAGTAGCAATCCTCCAAGACTTGTACATCTCACGTACAAACCGGACAATGCAAAAGCAAAAGTAGCCATCGTTGGAAAAGGTTTGACATACGATAGCGGAGGACTCAGTTTAAAGCCAAGTGATTATATGGTAACAATGAAAGCCGATAAAAGCGGTGCAAGCGCAGCACTTGGTATCATCAAAGCAGCCAAAAAACTAGGACTTCCTGTAGAAGTGCATGCCATTTTGGGACTTGCAGAAAATATGGTTGGAGGAAACGCCTATAAACCGGATGATGTACTTGTAACTAAAAACGGAAAAACGATTGAAGTAAGAAATACAGATGCCGAAGGACGACTCGTTTTGGCAGATTGTCTATGTTACGCCCAAGAAAAGATTGAACCAGACTACATCATCGATATGGCTACCCTAACTGGTGCATGTGTTGTCGCTCTTGGGGAATACACCACAGGTGTTATGGGACACAATGATACATTGATAGAATCAATGATTGGTGCTGCAAAAAGTAGTGGTGAACTCGCTGGCATCTTGCCGTTCAATCGATACTTGCCAAAACTTCTTGAATCCAAAATCGCAGATATCTGCAATATCAGCACATCTAGATATGGTGGTGCTATCACTGCAGCGCTCTTTTTGAGTGAATTTATCGAAGAAAAAAACAAAGATAAATGGCTCCATCTTGATATTGCCGGTCCAGCGTATGTGGAAAAGGAGTGGGGATACAATCCGTATGGCGCCAGTGGTGCAGGCGTTCGAATGGTCATTAAATGGTTACAAAAAGAGTTTGTCTATAAAGATCTGAAAAAACATCCTTCAAAATAACTTTCGGACCTTTGGTCCGATTGTGCTATAATTCCACAAATTTTAAACTTCTCTTAAGGAAAATCATGGGACTAAGTGTCGGTATCGTAGGACTTCCAAATGTAGGAAAATCAACAACATTCAATGCGCTGACAAAAGCACAAAACGCAGAAGCACAAAACTATCCATTCTGTACCATTGAACCAAACAAAGCAGTTGTTCCCGTTCCTGATCCAAGGCTCGAAGAGCTTGCAAAAATTGTCAATCCTCAAAGAATCCAGCACTCTACGATCGATTTTGTGGATATTGCTGGACTTGTTAAGGGAGCAAGCAAAGGGGAAGGCTTAGGGAACCAGTTTTTAAGTAATATCCGTGAAACGGATATGATTTTACATATGGTCAGATGTTTTGAGGATGGAAACATTACCCATGTCGAAGGTAGCGTTGATCCGATCCGAGATATAGAAATCATCGAGACAGAACTGATATTTGCTGATTTGCAGCAATTAGAAAAGAAGATCGAAAGACTCAAAAAACAGGCAAAAGCAGACAAAAAAATAGCTCCAATTTTGGAAGTTGCCGAAGAACTCAAAAAACATCTTGAAGAGCTTAAACCTGTTCGGACATTTGCAAACAAAAATGAGGCGTTTGAAACACTCAACAAAGAACTACGGTTTTTGAGTGCAAAGCCGGTCATTTTTGGTGCAAATGTGGATGAAGAGGGAATGCTTGAAGACAACGAATATGTCCAAACAGTCAAAAAGTATGCAAGCGAAGTGGGTGCCGATGTGATTAAGCTTTGTGCAAAACTGGAAGAAGAATTGGTAGGCTTGAGCGATGAAGAGGCAAAAGAGCTTTTGAATGAAATGGGAGTAGAAGAGTCGGGTCTTGATAAAATCATCCGAACCGCATTTAATAGACTAGGGCTCATCAGTTACTTTACAGCAGGTGTCAAAGAGGTTCGAAGCTGGACCATCCACAAAGGATGGACTGCCCCTCAAGCAGCCGGTGTGATTCATGGCGATTTTGAAAAAGGATTTATTCGAGCTGAAGTGATCAGCTATGAAGATTTCATCAAATACGGCGGCGAGCAAGGAGCCAAAGAGGCTGGGAAAATGAGACTCGAAGGAAAAGAGTACATCGTCCAAGATGGCGATGTGATGCATTTTCGATTTAACGTCTAAGATATACTCCGCTCTCCAAATGCGGAGTATAAGGAAATTGATCAAAAACCGCCATTTTTTGGATCGTATGTGTTTTTGAAAGTTCCTCCAAATCTCTGTGGAGTGTTTGTGGATTGCAAGAGATATATACAATATTATCAAACTCTTTTACAAGTTCTCTTGTATCAACGTCTAGACCACATCTTGGCGGATCAACAAACACCGTTTTAAAGTTGTACGATTTTAAATCAATCTCTTTAAGCCTTCGAAATTCCCTTACCCCTCGTAATGCCTGAGTCATTTCTTGACTGCTAAGTCGTACAAACTCTACATTTTCTATTTTATTGAGCATTGCATTCTCTTTTGCAGCCTTGATAGAGGATTTGCTCACCTCTGTCGCAAGTACTTTTTCAAAATAGCGTGAAAGCGGCAATGTAAAATTACCTGCTCCACAATACAACTCCAACAAATCACCCTGCAAATCTTTTGCGATGCTTCCAGCCCACTCGATCATTTGTATGTTCACATATGGATTTGGCTGTGTAAAGCTTCCTTCATAGTGACGATACAAAAACTCTTTTTCAAAAACAGGAAGTTTTTTGGTGATATACTCTTTTCCTATAACGATTTTTTTCCCTCTGCTTCTACCGATGATATCTATATTCAATTCTTTAGCAATCTCACTGGCAACATTTTTCCATGCCTCATCAATGGGTCTATGATATACCATGGTCACCAAAGATTCGCCACTCAAACCACTTAAAAAATCGACTCTATATAGTTTTTTACTTAATATCTCGTTCAGCTTGATTTTTTCTCTTAGGTTTGGCATCAGCTCATAAATAGAGTTAAGCACCATTTCACAAGCTTCTATGGTCACTAAGCCCTTTTCATAGAGTCTATGCATAGCATACTCCCCATCGATAATCCGAAATTCTGCACGGGCTCTGTAGTGACTCTGTTTTGAAGGGAAAATTTCAGGCTCTAATCCAAAAAGTTTTTCAAATTCATCTACTTTTTTTTGCAACTGCCCTTCGTATCCGCCTTCATACAAAGAGCAGCTTCCACATATCCCAAAATACTTACACTCCATTGCCTTCCTTTCGAAAAATAGCGCTTTATTGTATAATAAATTCCAAAAAATCGGGAGTATAATGGATTACGAAAGTATCAAAAAAATCCTTTTTCGATTCGACCCTGAAACGGCTCATCATATAGCAGAAACAGCATTTGAACTCGCTTCATTTTTCCCGTTTATCCTAAACAGATTGCAAGAAACATATTTGATCAAAGACCCTATACTTACCCAAGAACTTTTTGGAAAAAGTTTTTACAATCCTTTGGGGATTGCTGCAGGGTTTGACAAAAACGCCACAATGGCAAAAACGCTCCATGCCCTTGGATTTGGGTATGTGGAAGTTGGCACCGTCACACCAAAACCGCAAAGCGGCAATCCAAAACCAAGGCTCTTTCGTTATGTCAAACAAGAAGCCATCCAAAATGCTATGGGGTTTAATAACGACGGAGCCGAAGTAATCAAGGATAGAATTGAAAGAATATCCCCTGCCCCCTTTCCTATCGGTGTCAATATCGGCAAAAACAAAACAACACCCGAAGAAAATGCCCTTGATGATTATAAGTTTTTAATTACAACATTTCACACTTTGGCAGACTATCTCGTCATCAACATCTCTAGTCCAAATACACTGGGCCTTCGGGACTTGCAAAACGAATCCTTCATCAAAGAGCTTTTTTCCATGGCAAAAGAGCTTACCGATACTCCAATCTTGCTTAAAATTGCACCCGATATGAGCGAAGATCAGGCCGTATCTCTTTGTAGCAGCGCTGTTGAAGCAGGAGCAGCAGGGATAATCGCAACAAATACCTCCATCGATTACTCCCTTTTGCGAGGTGCAAAAGATTTTGGCGGAATCAGCGGAAAAGTGATCAAAGAGAAAAGTTTTGCTATTTTTAAAGCGGTTGCAAAGGAGCTTTTCGGTAAAACAGTTCTTATCAGTGTTGGAGGCATCGACAGTGCAGAAGAAGCCTACCGAAGAATACGACATGGAGCCACACTTTTGCAAATTTACACATCCTTTATCTACGGAGGACCGGGATTGGTAAAAAGTATCAACGAGGGGCTCATTGAGTATCTGAAAAAAGATGGTTTTACACACATCTCTGAAGCAATAGGAATCGATATACGATGAAAAAAATTCTTGTTCTATTTTTGATCATTGGAGGATTGATGGCAAGCAGTTTACCCAAATATTATGAAACGACACTCAAAAACGGCCTCAAAGTAGTGGCTATTCCTATGAAAAAGGGAAGCGGTGTTATCACCACTGATATCTTTTATAAAGTTGGCAGTAGAAACGAAGTGATGGGAAAAAGCGGGATCGCCCATATGCTTGAACACCTTAATTTCAAATCCACCAAACACCTAAAAGCCGGTGAGTTTGATGAGATCGTCAAAAGCTTTGGTGGAGTGGATAACGCTTCCACCGGATTTGACTACACCCACTACTTTATCAAAAGTGCAAAAGAGCACCTGGACAAATCTCTTTGGCTTTTTAGCGAACTTATGGAAAATCTGAAACTTGATGAAAAAGAGTTTTTGACTGAGCGCGAAGTTGTAGCAGAAGAGCGAAGGTGGCGAACAGACAACAATCCCACAGGATATCTCTATTTTAGACTTTTCAACAATACATACATTTACCACCCTTACCACTGGACGCCGATTGGATTTATGAAAGATATCCAAAACTGGAGCATTGAAGATATAAGAGCGTTTCATAAAAGATACTATCAGCCAAAAAACGCCATCATAATCGTCGCTGGGGACATCAATAAAGATGAAGTTTTTGCTTTGGCAAAAAAACATTTTGAACACATAAAAAACTGTTGCGATATTCCAAAGGTCCATCAGGTCGAGCCACCTCAAGATGGGCCCAAAAGGGTTTATATCCAGCGAGATGTTCAAACCCAGATGATTGCCATCGCTTTTCATATTCCAAACTTTGAAGACAAAGAACAGGTGGCATTAAGTGCCATAAGCGAGCTTTTAAGCAGCGGCAAAAGTAGTAGGCTCTATAAAAAATTGGTAGATGAAAAAAAGATGGTCAATCAAATATACGGCTACAATATGGAAAATAAAGATCCAGGTATTTTTCTCTTTTTGGCTGTAGCAAATCCAGGAGTTACGGCTGAACAGATTGAAAAAGAGATATGGCGCGAAATTGAAAAAATTAAAAAAGGCAATATCAAAAAAAGCGAACTGGACAAAATCAAAATTAATACAAAAGCCGATTTTATCTTTTCACTGGAAAATTCTAGCAATGTGGCAGACCTTTTCGGTGCCTATTTTGCCAGAGGCAATATCGAACCGTTACTGCATTACGAAGAGAATATCGACAAATTGAAAACCCAAGATTTGAGTGATGTAGCTAAAAAATATTTCATAAAGAAAAACTCGACTACCGTGATTATGAGAAAGGAAGATTGATGGAAAAAGTAAAAGGAGCGATGACCGCACTCATCACCCCGTTTCGCAATGGACAATTGGATGAAGAGACATATGCAAGACTCATCCAAAGGCAGATCGACAATGCAATCGATGCAGTGGTGCCGGTAGGTACGACCGGAGAGAGCGCAACTCTCAGCCATGCTGAGCATAAACGATGTATTGAAATAGCTGTTGAAGTGTGCAAAGGAACATCCACAAAAGTGATGGCAGGTGCTGGAAGCAATGCAACCCATGAAGCGATCGATCTGGCCCAGTTTGCACAGAAGGCTGGAGCGGATGCCATTTTGAGTGTCAGCCCCTACTATAACAAACCCACCCAAGAAGGTCTGTATCAGCATTACAAAGCATTAGCCGAATCGGTAGACATCCCGGTACTTTTATACAATGTTCCAGGTAGAACGGGAGTCGACATTCAGCCTGAAACGGTTTTTCGCCTTTTTGATGATGTGGACAACATTTATGGCGTAAAAGAAGCAACTGGATCGATTGAGCGATGTGTCGAACTTCTTGCAAAACGGTCGGAACTCTATGTCATCAGCGGCGATGATGCAATCAACTACCCTATCATAGCAAACGGCGGAATGGGAGTCATTTCCGTAACAGCGAACCTTTTACCGGATAAAATCGCAATGCTTGTGCATGCAGGACTCGCTGGACAGTTTGATACGGCAAAAATGGTCAACGACGAACTTTTTGATATCAATAAGGCCCTCTTTTGTGAATCCAACCCTATTCCTATCAAAGCGGCAATGTACATAGCAGGTCTCATCGATACCCTTGAATACCGTTTGCCACTTGTGGAACCGAGCAAAGAGCATATGAGACTTATCGAAAAAACATTAGCAAAATATGAGGTCGTATCATGAGCAAAACACTTGTCATCAGCGGGGGAACACGAGGAATCGGACGAGCTATTGTTGAGAGATTTGCAAAAGAAGGAGTCAATGTCGCCTTTACCTATAACTCCAATGAAGAGCTTGCAAACACATTGGCAAAAGAGATAAGTGACAAATATGGCATCAAGGCAAAAGCGTACCCCCTCAATATTTTAGAACCAAACGAATATAAAGAGTTATTCAAAAAAATCGACGAAGATTTTGAAAGAGTCGATTTTTTTATATCCAACGCCATCATTTCTGGTCGACCTGTCGTCGGCGGTTTTGGACCCTTTATGCGCCTCAAACCAAAAGGACTGAACAATATCTATACTGCAACTGTTTTGGCCTTTGTTGTAGGCGCGCAAGAAGCTGCAAAAAGAATGGAAAAAGTTGGTGGTGGAGTGATAATCTCAATGAGTTCAACCGGAAACCTCGTCTATACTCCAAACTACGCCGGTCATGGCAGCAGTAAAGCAGCAGTCGAAACCATGGTCAAATATGCGGCCCATGAACTTGGTGAGAAAAATATCCGTGTCAATGCAGTCAGTGGCGGTCCAATAGACACGGATGCCTTAAGAGCTTTCCCAAACTATGAAGAGGTAAAAGCGGAAACTGTGGCAAGAAGTCCGCTTAAACGCATGGGAAGACCGGAAGATCTCGCAGGTGCTTGCTGGTTTTTGTGCACAGATGATGCCAGCTGGATTACGGGGCAAACAATCGTAGTGGATGGAGGAACAAGTTTCAGCTGATGAATATCCCAAATATTTTAGCTTTTATACGATTATGCATAGCACCACTGATGTTTATGCTCCTTGTCAATAGAGATCTGTCCCTTTTTGCACACATCCATCCCTCATGGCTTGACTTCTGGGCCGCTTTTTTATTTGTTTTAGCAAGTATTACAGACTTTTTTGATGGATATATCGCCCGAAGCTTCAACCAGATCACTGAACTTGGAAAAATTCTTGATCCTTTAGCTGACAAAATGCTCACATTGGCCGGTTTTTTGGGATTGATGGTTCTTGACAGAGCTGATCCCTGGGCAGTCTATCTCATCTTGACAAGAGAGTTTTTCATTACAGGTCTTCGGGTCTCGGCTGCAGGAAGCGGAAAAGAGATTGCAGCATCCTTTTTGGGAAAAATAAAAACGATCATGCAGATGATCGCTATTGGATTTTTGATCATGAACTGGCCAGGAGGCGTACTCCTACTTTGGCTTGCAGTCATCATCACGCTTTATAGCGGATATGAATATATCAAGGAGTATTTACAATAATGGGTTTTTTAGTCAGTTTACTCGTCTTATCATTTCTCATCTTTTTTCATGAACTGGGTCACTTTTTAGCAGCTAGATTTTTTGGTGTAGCAGTAGAGCGATTTAGCATCGGTTTTGGACCAGTGCTAGCTAAAAAGTGGTGCTGTGGTACCGAGTGGGCAATCAGCGCCATTCCTTTGGGTGGATATGTCAAGATGAAAGGGCAAGACGATACCGATCCAACAGCCAAAAGCAGCGATCCGGATAGCTATACTATGAAAAAACCGTGGCAAAGAATCATCATCCTCTTCGCTGGCCCTTTTGCAAACTTTTTTCTTGCTTTCTTACTCTATCTCTATATCGCATTAAGCGGATATGATGTGCTAGCGCCAAAAGTGGGTCAAGTCCTGCCAGACTCTCCAGCATCCAAAGCACATCTGCAAAAGGGAGATATGATCCTCGCCATCAATGGACAAAAGATTAAAACATGGGAAGATTTAAGTAGCATCATCGCTCATTCTCATTCGCCACTCAAACTCCTTATTGATCGTAATGGCAAAAAAGAGATTGTCATTTTACAGCCCAAAATCATGAAAACAAAAAATATTTTTGGCGAAGAGGTACAGCGCCCAATGATTGGCATCGCACCGGCAAATGCCTATATAAAAGTACACTACTCTTTTTTTGAAGCGATACAAGTGGCCTATGATAAAACGATAGAAGCTGGTAAATTCATTCTTTTGGGTATAGAGAAGATGATCGAAGGGGTTGTCTCGCCAAAAGAGATCGGTGGGGTACTCACCATTATGGATGTAACAGCAAAAGCGAGTCAGGCAGGTTTAGTAGCGCTTCTGAGTTTTACAGCATTGATCTCAGTAAACCTTGGCATTTTAAATCTTTTACCAATTCCGGCTCTTGATGGTGGTCATATTATGATCAATCTGTATGAAATGATCACAAAACATGCACCAAGTGAAGAGATGCTTTATAAAATCACACTTGCTGGATGGATTTTTCTTATCGGACTTATGGGACTTGGCTTATATAACGATATCAATAGATTATTAGGAGTGTACAGTGGATAGATATAGACTCAGAGACAATTTCGATGAAATCGTACAACGAGTTGAAAAAGCGAGAATGGAGCGAAGCGAACACCATATCGTCCAAATTGTGGCTGTTACAAAATATGTAGGAACTGAGGAGATTGAAGCACTGTATGAACTTGGACAAAGAGCCTTTGGAGAAAGCCGAGTCCAAGATCTTAAAACCAAATCTGAGGCTCTAAGCGATCTTCCGATCGAGTGGCACTTTATCGGAAGACTGCAAAAAAACAAAATCAACCACCTCATTGATCTCAATCCTTGGCTTATGCAATCCCTTGATAGCCTTGAACTGGCACTAGAAATAGACAAACGGCTTGAGAAAAAAGGCAAAACAATGGATTGTTTGTTACAGATCAATAGCGCAAAAGAAGAAAGCAAAGCCGGTGTATTACCAGAAGTTGCGTATGATGAGTATTTAAAAATCATTGAGGAGACAAAACACCTCAACCTTTGTGGTGTAATGACCATAGGAGCCCACACTGATGATACTACATTGATCCAAAAAAGCTTTGAGACAACTTATAAAATCTTTGAATCTTTGAAACCTCATGGAGCCCAGATCTGCTCTATGGGAATGAGCAATGATTTTGAACTGGCGATTCGGTGTGGATCCAATATGGTGCGTATCGGTTCGCTTTTTTTTAAATAACTTCTACTCTGTTCCTTCCTCTCTTTTTGGCACTATATAGGGCTTCATCTGCCCTTTTGATACACTCTTCAATATGTGTCGGGTCTTCACATACTGTCACTCCGAAACTGCAACTTACCGGAAGATCTTTGGATATATTTTCGATTGCTTGTCTCATTTTTTCGGCCCTGTTTTTTACATCTTCCAAACCAATGTTTGGCAAGACCATCAAAAACTCCTCTCCTCCCCATCTTGCTAAAAGATCATCTTTTCGAATAAATCTGGAAAGTGTTTTGGCTACTTTTTGTAATATTTCATCCCCTTTATCGTGTCCATAGGTATCATTGATTCTTTTGAAAAAGTCTATATCGCAATAGATAATTCCATATTTTTGTTTTTGATCCAAACTTTTAATAAAGTATTTGTACGCTCTTCTATTCGCGATTTTTGTTAATGGGTCTTTAAGAGCGGCTTTTTCAAGAGCAAGCATATTATTTCGAATCTGTTTCAAATAAAGAAGTAGCATAATCGAAATAAATGTTAGCAGCAATAGACTTATCAATGCATATTTCACAAATAGATAGAAGTGTTTCAATAAATATTTGCTTGGATGTAAAATTATAAAATCGCCTACATATCTTCCCACACAATTTTGTATAGGCAATGTTATAACAACATATTTATGCTTTATTGCAAAAGCATTGGATTTTTGTATGTCATATTTTGCGATAACTTCATCAAGAATCTTTTTCTCTTCGGGAGTTAATCTGTTTTTTTCAAAACTGACTTTATCCCAATAGTACTTACTGTTTGGGATACTAAGGTAGTTTCGTTTTTCATCACTAAAAAGTTTTTTATCTACGACATCTTTTTTTAAAACAAGACCATAAAAAGCATTAGGAAAATAGTGCTGCATCAATCTCGCTATGGCATAGGGAGAAAAAGATATTTCAACACTTCCTATATAACGGTTTTTATAAAAAATAGGATAAATATTTCGAAATCCGTTAAAGATTCTTCCTTCTTCAAAACAGTGAACGGCTTTTTTCGTTTGTATGACTAGTTCTATTCCTGAGCGCACACCCTTCAAAGAGTCTCCATATTTTTTTGGTCTGTGGAAACGAAGAAAACTTTGCATATTCGGCAAGTGAAAATGGAGTTGTCGTAAACCCAACTGTTTCAGATCGGCATAATCATCTTTCAATAATTCATACAGTCTCTTTCTGTCACGACGAGCAAAAACACGTTTAATTTCAGATTGATTGATACGCTCTTTGAAAAGGACATCAGATAAAACGATCAAACTCTCTTTTACAACAAAAAACAGTTTGCTCTCATCTTGTAATGTTTTTTGTAGATAAAGTTCTTGTTCACTATTGTAGTCATTATAAATGATATACAAAACTACAAATGAAGAAATCGTAAAAAAAATAAAAGAGATAAAAAACTCTTTTGCATAGCCCATAGATTTACCTATTTTGGACAGCTTGGCGGTTCCGTATCACAAACACCCCCACAATATCTAGCCTCCATCTCATCTAAGGCTTTGCGCATCTCTGTTAAAATGAGTTTTGCAGCGATATCCTCATCAAGCTCCGGGATATCCCATCCATATCGCTTCATCCATTTTTCAAATACTTCCTTCGTATCTTCATGAATCTCTTCAGCATACTTGCACTCTTCTTTAAATTCCGCTCGCATTCATTCTCCTTTTATTTTTCTATGAGCAATCTCTTCTAGC
Source organism: Nitratiruptor sp. YY08-10 (assembly GCF_016629565.1). Lineage (NCBI taxonomy): Bacteria > Pseudomonadati > Campylobacterota > Epsilonproteobacteria > Nautiliales > Nitratiruptoraceae > Nitratiruptor > Nitratiruptor sp. YY08-10. The sequence continues at coordinate 687,893 of NZ_AP023057.1, read as the reverse complement.
AATACTGTAGCATAACTCCCTTTGGGTAAAAAGAAGCTTAGTTCGTACCATGCGTTTTTTTCCTTGTATACCCCATGCAACTCTTGTGGAAATATCCAGGCATATCTTCTGTCACCAAATTCACTAATTCTTTCATCATCGTAATCTTTTTCTATATCACGGGCCAAACCATCACATCGCTTTGTTTTCACGCCTGGCAAAAGACCTGTTGGAGCGATCGTTTTTGCGAAGAAACGCTCACTCTCTTCTTTTACATCTTCTACACCAAAAATTTTTCCCTTGGGATAATGCATGGCAATATCACCCGGGAAAAGCTTGAAAAACGGTTTTTGACACTGTAACTCTTTAATGATAGATTGTGGTAAATCGAGTATCTGACTAAGCTCGTTTTGCGTAAAGCAGTTCAGAAGTTTGCTGAGTTCTATTCGTTTGCTCAACCAAAGATTGAAAAGATGGCTCTGATAGGCATTGATCAAAAGTCTTTTAAGCGTTTTGTTTCTCTCTTTTCGTTTCCCTTCAACGATCTCTTTGCCAAGTTGCCAATTGTCGCCGTCGATGCCAAATCGTTGATATCCGAAAAAATTGGGCATTCCCTCTTCTTCCAAGATTGCAATAACTTGATCAATCTTTTTTGCATCGACCGGTTTGACCTTTTTTAAACGTATAAAAAATTTGTTCCCTTTGAGATGACCCCTTCGAATCTTGTTTTTATGGTACGTCATTTCAATGATCTTGATCTGCGGATGACTCAATTTTTTCAAAGCCTCTTCGTACTTTTTATGCAAGGAGATATACTGATATGTCAAAGCATTTTTATCTTTGAGTCCAGCGTAGCCAATATCGCGTATTTTTACCCCTACCTGCTCGCTTAGGGTCTGGAGCATCTGCCACGTAGTCATATTTTTCTTTCGAATTTTCAATACAAGATGCTCTCCCTCATCGCTGAATGGATATAGTGGTATCTCTTCTACCACAAAAGTCTCAGGTGATTGTTTGAAATAAAAGTCGATTGGAGAGTGATCCAAAAAAAATAATCTATCCATACATTTCCTTAAAAATGGTTTGGTTTACATATATTTTTATAGGGTTTTCGTATAGCCTTTGCAAAAACAGTGACTGGGGTTCTTGTAATTTTTGAGATTTGCAATATCTTTTTTAAATCTCTTTTATCAAAAGCAAACAGAAGTTCATACTCTTCACCACTGCACCCGACACTTCTAGGAATCTTTTTGAAAAAACGAACACCTTTCTTATTTAATCTGCACATTTTAGCCAGGTCATCAAAAAGCCCATCGCTGATATCCATGGCCGTTTTGATATGTCGTGATGCTTTTTTCATAAACTCTCTACGCAGTCTTGGCCGGATAAATTTTGACCTTTTAGAAACTTTTCCGCCTCGTAGGAGTTTTTTTAGATCTTTTCTAACACTTCCAAGCTTACCAGTATATGCAAGAAGATAAGTCTCTTTGAGCGGTTTTCGAAATATAGGCCGCTTCGTCTCAGAAATGAGTGAAAGATGAAAGTCAAGCCGATCAGAAGCAATGGTATCTCCTCCAATAATTTCGATACCGAACTCCCTTGCAGCCTTTTTTAGCCCTCTTGCTATCATCTCCATTTCAAATGGGGAAATATGTTTAGGTAAAACCACAGAGACCAGCATCTGCCTTGGCTCGGCATTCATAGCAATGGCATCGGAGATATTGACCAGCATCGCTTTGTAAGCGATCTGCTCAAAACTCATCCACTCTCTTTTAAAATGGACATTTTCACAAAAGGCATCGGCACTGTAGACCTTGCCACCAATGTAAGCCCCATCGTCTCCGATATATTTATTATTAAATAAACTTATATAAAAAATTTCTTTATTCACCCTAATTACCCCCGCTTTTATGATAACAATTGTAACAAAAAAGGCCTTAACGGATGGGTTATAGGAATATTTATCCATTTTTATTTTATGAAATGCTATAATCTGAAAAATTTTGACTCCAATTAAAGGACACGCTGATATGGAAATACCTATTGTCACTACCGACGTTGTAATCGTAGGCTCGGGACTCGCCGGATGTGCGGCAGCCAGAGAGATCAAAAAGAGCGGAAAAGATGTCATTGTGCTCACAAAACTTCACCCACTGCGAAGCCACTCCGGTGCAGCACAAGGTGGAGTCAATGCAGCACTCAGCGATGACGATGATGTAGAACTGCATATGTTTGATACTGTCAAGGGAAGCGACTATCTAGCCGATCAAGATGCAGTGGAGCTGATGTGTTCAAAAGCCCCTGAAACGATTCGGTGGATTGAGCATATGGGTGCGGCTTTCAGTCGAAGAGAAGATGGCCGTATAGCCCAACGACCCTTTGGCGGACAGAGTAAACCAAGGGCGTGTTTTGCGAAAGACAGAACCGGTTTGACACTTTTACAAACCATTTACGAGCAAGCACATAGAGAGGGAGTAGCTTTTTGGGATGAGTGGTATGTAGCAGATATTTTGTACAAAGACGGAAAAGCTTATGGCGTTGTCGCATTTAATCTAAGAGATCTAAAACCCACCATCTTCAATGCAAAAGCCGTTATGTTTGCTACAGGTGGTTACGCAAGAGCTTTTAAAATCAACTCTAACGCCCACGCCAACACGGGAGATGGCCTCAGTATCTTTGCACGGCATGGCCTTCCGCTTGAAGATATGGAGTTTGTACAGTTTCACCCATCGGGCCTTGCAGGAAGTGGTATTTTGATCTCTGAAGCGGCTCGCGGTGAGGGAGGACGCCTTTACAACTCATTGGGTGAACGGTTTATGGAAAAATATGCACCTGAGAAGATGGAGCTTGCACCTCGTGATGTTGTTGCACGTGCTATTATGAACGAAATTCGAGAAGGTCGAGGTGTAGGGCCGGACAAAATGGCAGTTTATCTTGATCTCACCCATCTTGGCGAAGCCAAAATTATGGAAAGACTTCCAGAACTTCGGGATCTTGCCATTACATTCCTCGGTCAAGACATGGTAAAAGAACCTATTATGATCACTGTAACTGCACACTACTCTATGGGTGGAATTCCGGTAGATATCAATGGCCATGTGAAACAGAGTCCAGATAAACTCACAGAAGGACTGTATGCTGCCGGTGAGTGTGCTTGTGTGAGTGTACATGGTGCAAACAGACTTGGTGCAAATTCACTTCTTGAAGCTCTTTTCTTTGGTAGACATGTGGGACAAAGTATCGTAAATGATCTTGAAAAAGGGATCGATTTTCAACCGGCTGCCGGCTCAGAAGCCAACACGATGCTCGAAGAGATCGATTTTATCATGACAAACAACGGTACAGAAAAAACAGCAAAGCTTCGACAAGAACTACAAGACACAATGTTTGAAAACTGTGGGGTCTTTAGAACGGAAGAATCACTCAAAAAACAAAAAGAGATTTTAAAAGAGCTCAGAAACAGATTTAAAAATATCAGAATCGATGACAAATCAAAAACTTTCAACACAGACTTGCAAGAAGCGATAGAGCTAGGACATATGCTCGATTATGCGAGCTTCATCGTTGAAGGAGCAATTGCAAGAAAAGAGTCAAGAGGTGCGCACTACCGAGAAGACTATCCAAATAGAGACGATGAAAACTTTCTCAAACATACATATGCCTATATGGATGAAGAGGGAAATATCTCTTTAGAATATGGTGACGTAGTACTAGGCAAATTTGAACCGCAAGAAAGAAAATATTGATAGGGGCTAGAGATGAAAGTGACATTTAAAGTATTTCGATTCAACGCTGAAACTGATTATCTGCCTCATTATGACACTATTGAGATGGATGTAAAAGAGGACGAGGTTGTTCTAGATATCCTTAACAGAATAAAATGGGAACATGACGGAAGTTTTAGCTATCGTAGAAGCTGCCGTCACGGGATTTGTGGAAGCTGTGCAGTTAAAGTAAACGGCAGAAGCACCCTCGCCTGTAAAGAACGAATGGTTGATATGATCGAGCTTTTTGGAAATGAACTGATAATTGAGCCTGTCAGCAAAAAGCGAGCCGTAAAAGATATGGTTGTCGATAAAGCCGACTTTTGGAAGAAATACGAAACCGTCAAACCTTGGCTTGAAGCCGAAATTGACGAACATCCAAGTATGGAAAATATCATTCCACCTGAAGAAGCGGAAAAACTGGAAGAAGCGGATTATTGTATCCAGTGTGGCTGCTGCTACTACGCCTGTCCTGTTGTAGAAGTGAACGAAGACTATCTTGGACCAGCCGCTTTTGAAAAGGCGTACCGATTTACCGCAGATGTCAGAGACCATGCAAAGAAAGAGAGACTCGAAATTGTCGATATTCTTGGACAAGGGGTCTGGGACTGCGTGAAATGTTATGAGTGTGCCGAAGCGTGTCCGAAAGAGATCGATCCTATCGGAAAAATCACAAAACTCCATAACCAGATATTTGAAGAGGGTGTAGCAAAAAGCAATGTTGCTACAAGACATGCCGTAGGCTTTAAGCGATCTATCAAAAAACATGGTATTTTGGATGAAGGAGATCTCGTACTTTACAGTGAAGGTTTTGGTGTAGTCAAACATATGCACGAAGCATTTGAGATGTTTAAAAAAGGAAAAATTGTTCTTCCTTGGAATATGCCAAAATCCAAAAATCTTGATGAGATTCAAAAACTTATCAAAAGTTCCTCAACGGTAAAATTTTAAAGGATGGTCCATGAGTAAGCTACGATATGCACTTTATACAGGCTGTACAGCGAGAGAAAGTACACCAGAACTGCTTAAATCCACATTGGCGGTTGCAAAAAAACTCGATATTGAATTGGTTTTACTGGATGAAGCGAGCTGCTGTGGTGCAAGCCATTTGCAAGATTTTGACGATTTTTTGAGTCTCGTTCTCAATGCCAGAAACATATGCTATGCGGAAAAACGTGGTCTTGACATGGTTACAATCTGTAATACATGTCAGCTCAACACAGCAATGACAAAGCATAGACTCGACTCAAATCCTGAGCTTAAAGCAAAAGTAAACGAAAAACTTGAAGAGGTAGGTCTTGTTTATAAAGGGACTAGCAATGTACGACATTTTCTCTATGCCCTTATAGAAGATTATGGCCTCGATAACTTAAGAGACAAAGTTGTAAAACCATTGAGCGAACTTAACATTGCGCCATTTTACGGATGTCACAATATACGGCCTAGTGAACTCCATCACCATTTCAACAGAACAAAAGAGAACCCATATAATCCTACTTCATTGGAAGAGCTTATCGAAGCTCTAGAAGGAAACTCAGTAGATTACTGGCATAAAAACAAATGCTGTGGCTTCCATGTTGACTTGCAAGCACCAAAAACATCCAATATTCTGACCGGTAACGCACTGGCCGATGCATATGACAACAATGCTGATGTGATGGTCACACCATGTCCTCTTTGTCATCTCAATTTGGATGTAAAACAAAAGGCTGCAACAAAAGCAGTAGGAAGGGAACTCAAACTTCCTGTTCTTCATCTTCCTCAACTTATCGGACTCGCTCTTGGATGTACGCCTGAAGAGCTAGGCCTTAAACACCATGTCACAGAAGTTCCAGCCTAAGCTGGGGACTTCTTACAATTTTTGTTTCGTTGGAAAAATCGTACATTTAAACGCCTTGGCAATAAGTTCCAGTACAGTAATGATAATAACAGATCCCGGCAGTAACGATATAGGAAACAAAAAAAGAATTTTTAATATATCCACAAACTGCTTATTTGCTTCCCGTCTCAATTTTTCATTGTCTCTTTGCGTAAGATAGATCTCAACCATCCGTCTTGTCTCACGATACTCTCGTATGAGAAGAAGGAGAAATTTTCGCCATTTTCTTGTAATATATCTGAGTGCTTTTTTCATAACACTATTTTATCCAATTCTTGATATCAAATAAATAAGAGATATTTTATCCTATTTTAATTTTTTTCATGTACAATATAGAATGAAAAAATCAAAAAAAGGAGGCAACTATGCCAACAATTAACAGATATGTAGATATCAGCGAAATCGATAGAGAAGCAAAAAAAGATTATATCGACCGACACTCTCCATTTGTCATCTGTGACAGCAGTGCAAAAAAAGGAGAAAAATTCAAAGTTAAAGTACGAGTCGGAAACGAGTACACACACCCAGATGATTTTGATCATTACATTGCATATGTTCAACTTTGGGATGGAGAAAGACTTCTCGGACAAGCAACATTCACACCAGGAACACTTGCAAACGAAAAAAGCCAAGTAGAAGTTGATTTTTACATCATTCCAACAAAAAAACTCAAACTTACTGCAATGAGCTACTGTACAAAACATGGCCTTTGGGAATCTACTCCAGTAGAAGTAGAAGTTACTGAATAATCCTTGGGGCTTTTGCCCCTTTAACCTAATTTTAACTCCTCCGCTTGTATAATCTTGTATGCACTATAAACAACTTAAAATTCTTTACACTCTATATCAAAATCAATGGCTAGGCAGTGAATATATGAATCCTATCGATTTAGAAACGAATGCACCTCTTACTCTACCCAACGATCTGGAAGCTCTTCGTGCGATAGTTTTGGAATGCCACTTGTGTGATTTAAGCAAAACACGAAAAAATGTGGTTTTTGGAGAAGGGAATCCTCATGCAAAACTGATGTTTATCGGGGAAGGTCCTGGAGCTACAGAAGATGAAACAGGCAGACCTTTTGTGGGTAGAGCGGGACAGCTCTTAACAAAAATGATTGAAAATGTTTTGGAAATTCCAAGAAGTGAAGTATATATTGCAAACATAGTCAAGTGCCGGCCACCAAACAACAGAGTTCCCACACCTCAAGAAGCTCAGACATGCATTCCTTATCTATTCAAACAGATAGAGATTATCGATCCTGAAATTCTTGTTGCCCTTGGCACCACAAGCTATCGTTGGCTCACAGGAGACAATACGCCTATTTCCAAGGTACGAGGCCAAATCATATCCTTTCGGGGGAAAAAACTTATTCCAACATTTCATCCAAGTTATCTTTTGCGCAATCCATCTAAGAAAAAAGAGGCTTATGAGGACCTATTAAAGATCAAAGAGATGCTATGAAAAAAATCATTGCATTAATGCTCTTAACACTCTCTCTTTTTGCATCCGGCAAGTTCCTTTCCCCTCTCCCATTGCCCAAAACATATTTTATCGATCTGGATATCAATAGGTGTGACGACTACTGTTTGCAAAGCCTGCTCAACAATGGAGAGATATTCTCTTTTTTAGCAAAAGCAAAAGAGAGCAACGATCCAGATATTCAAAAAGAGTACAAAAAATATGCTTTGTTATTCCATATGTCCCAAAAAAGAAGTATAGGTGCATACAACATCCTTATCGCCCTACAAAAGAGATTGGCACCTTTCGGAAACAGTATCAATAAATCGCTCTTAGCCTATTTTTTGAAAAATGGCTTCGATTTTGATGTTACAACAAAGCTTTTTCAAAATAGCGATACACTGATTACATATATTAATGAAACAAATACCTCTTACGATCTTATCATAGTTCCATTACCGTATGCACAAAAAGATATTATCGCTAGATTGCAAACCAATACACCAATTTTTATCCCAACAATTCATAGATCCATGGTAGAGTCAGAAAATGAAAATATCTTTTTTGGCGGTCCGGACTATTATACTCAACTGGATACTCTCTTATCATTTATTGATGAAAATTTGTCTATATTTTATTTGGACAAATCTCCCCTTTCAAAAGAACTCACTGATTTTGCTATTTTATATGCATCCGTAAACAGTAAGCTCTATCCAATCGATGAAAAGATCCAAAATATGAAGCAGATCTTGTATGAGAACGAGGATTTGAATGAAAGTTCTGTTCTTTTTAATACACCACTTGTGAAAACCGCACTAGCACTTTCACAAATGACCTACTATGACATCGAACCAAAAATAAAGATTTCAACACAGATCAATTATAACCCTAGACTCTTTTCCCTTACGCAACCAAAGGATAGAGAAAATTTATATATTGCAATCTCTTTTGCCCCAATACAGCCAACATTGGAAGCATACAATGCTCTTATTGATAGCAACATCAATTATGACTGGTTAGGCTATGCATGTTTTGCTGGCATAGAAGCTCTAACCAATACACAAGAAGGCATGAAAAGCGATTTTCAGATTTTAGACAACCAGATCCTCTATCCAATTCGCATACTCCAAACAACAAAGTATCGTTTTATCGATCAAACGCTTCAAGAAAATAACTTGGAATTTTAGAAGGTTTGAGACCTTTCATGCAGACAAGTTCAATCTCCATTGCAAAAACTATATCTTCTTCTTTATACACATTCTGCAGCAGTTTTATTCTTGCACCCTTTGTCTGTAATAGCTTAGTCTTTACTTTCAAAAGATCACCAAAAAAAGCAGGTTTGAGATAAGAAGCTCTCAGTTCTTTGACAACAAAATGGTACTCTTCGTATACAGGACTTTTTTTCTTTTCAAAAAAGAGCTCACTCCTCGCCCTCTCACAAAAATTGAGATATTTGGAGTGATAGACTATACCACCTATATCCACATCTTCGTAATAGACTCTTATTTTCACTCTTTTATCCCCTTGAATACGATATTTTAAACCTTTTGATTTTATTTCGTGCCTAAAATTGTGCCCATTTTTTCACTTAATTAGCAAATTTTATAAAAATCTATTTTCTATACTTTCCCTAATTTACGGGATTTTTCTATATTTTATAGAATAAGAAAGTCTTCGTAATAGACTCTTATTTTCATTTCTTTTTCCATTTTAATAATTTTTCTATCTCTTCTTCTGGTAAAGGTTTGAAAAAATAATACCCTTGTATATAATCAACTCCAAACTCTTTGAGCATTACATACTGCTCTTTTGTTTCCACCCCTTCAGCAACCGTTTTCATATTGAGAGCTTGTGCTAAAGTGATAATAGCTTTAACAATCGCTTGGGATTTTTCATTTTCCATCATTGCTCGTACAAAAGAGATATCAATTTTTAAAATGTCTGCATGCATATCTTTCAGATACGACAAGGATGAGTATCCAGTACCAAAATCATCGATGGATATCCGTATATTTTTACACTCTTTGAGTCTTTCTATCATTTTTTTGGAACGTTGTGGATCATTCATATAGAGTCTCTCTGTAATCTCTATCGTCAAGGGAGCCGGTAGGTTTTTTGCATAAGACAAAACCTCTTCAGTTAAACTCTGATTTTTAAAAGATTTTGCCGAAATATTTATACTAATTGGTTTTTTCCAATCCCTTATTTTTTGCGATACTTCATTGAGAGCCCATTTTCTAAATCTGCCCAAAAAATGTGAATTTTCCAATAGATCGATAAACTCATTTGGATAGTGCAGCGTTCCATCTTCATCCTTGATCCTTGCAAGGGCTTCAAAACCGACTATCTCTTGAGTTTTCACATCAATATAAGGCTGGTAGTGAAATACGAAGAGATCATTCTGCACCGCCTTGTTCAATAGCTGCTCTGCAACAAAGAAAAACTCGATATTTTTTTCTATTGATTTATTGTAAATTTTTATAATATTATCGCCCTCTTTTTTTGCAGACTGTAGTGCCACACTTGCGTTTTCCAAAAGTTTTTGAAATGTTGTTCCGTCATCGGGATAGATAGAAATACCTCCATGGATGGTAAGGGTTAAGTTCATACCATTTATAGTGAAAACAGAACTTCGATCAAGAATGTTTTTTACCCGTTCAATAAGCAAAAAGAGATCTTCCTTCTCTTTTATATTTTTAAAGCATATACTAAATTCATCTCCTCCTACTCTTGCTATAATATCACTCTTTTTCAAATACTGCTTGAGTCTACTGGCTATTTCAATGAGGATTTTGTCTCCTACCACAACACCATACGTTTTATTAATAAAAGAAAAATTAGCAATATCGATCAGTAAGAACGCACAAATAGTTTGAGGTTGATTTTGAAGATATTTTTCAACCTGAACAGCAAAGCCGTTATAATTGTATAATCCTGTCAAAGCATCATAAAATCTGAGTTGCTCGTTCTCCTTTAAAAGCTCTTTTTCTTTGGTAATATCTCTGCCAAGAGCGACGAATTTCTTTTCACCATTTGGAAGTGTTACCGGTATGATTTTGAGATCTAGATAAAAAAGCGTCCCATTTTTACTTCTATTCACAAAAATTGCACTGAACTCATTTCCAGAAACAATCGTTTGCCATACAGTATCACTGAAGCTTTTCGAATGAAATTGCTTATATAAAAAACTTATATGTTTGTTTAGCAGATCCTCTTTTTGATAGCCTGAAATCTTACACGCATACTCATTGACATATTCGATATAACCGTCGTAGTTAGCAATCACTAAAAATTCGGAACCTTTCTCAACTGCTTTTTCTAAAATGATCGATTTTTTGATTGTTTCAATTTTTTGGACTGCAAAACTTAAATCGTGTTGGAGTTCTTCCAAAAGAGTTTGATTGAGATCGTCAAAGAAATGTGGGATCGGTGAGTAGATATTTAAGACAGCGTGTACTTTCCCATTTTTCAAAATCGGCACTGCGGCAGAAGACAAGAAACCTCTCTTTAACATCTCAGTACGCCATGGTTTTATCACCGGATTTTCTTTTGTGTCAGGATTGATGACAATTGCACGTTCTTTATACGCTCTGCCCGTGGGACCTTTTGCTTGAGGGAGATCACCTCCAACAAACACTTTTATATGATCAAGATAGTCTTGTTCTTCCCCACATTTATATATTGCTTGAAAAGTTTGACCCTTTGGATCCGGAACACCGATCCATACGAATTTAATGTCCAGTTCACTCACAAGTGTTTCACATACTATTTTGGCAAGCTCTTCTTCCGTTAAAACGGTGGTTATGGCTCTGTTGACATTTCGAAGAGCCTTATAGAGTTTTTGATACAGCACCTCTTTTGTAATATCGACCAAAAAAACGAGTCCTGCATAGGAGTTTTTATAAAGAATGGTGTTTGCAAACGCAAGAGTATAGATTCTTTGTTCATCTTTTGTTTTTATTATAAGCTTTTCATATCCTTTTGAGAAAAACTCCCCGTTTATTCTTCTTTGAATAGCTTCTTTGACCATTGCTTTTTGCTCATCACACACCATCTCTTCAGGACTCATATATTCCAACTCTTGTAACGTATAACCAAATTTTTCCTGGAGCGCCTCGTTGGCATATTCGATTTTATTTTTATAAATGAGTACTCCTACAAAAGGGTTGTTGTAAAGAGCCTTAGAGACATCAAAAAACTCCTTCGTTTTTAAAAAAGAGATAATCGGCAGTTTCTCTGTAATTCCATCTAAAAACTCTTCCTCGTCTATAAGCTCAAATTCTTTGTACGTTTGTAATATCTTTTGAATATTTTTATAAAGATTTGGCTTTACCATTAAGGTATGATGAAAATTTGATGGTACACGAGCAACAATGGGAGGTTTATCTGAATCCTTTATAGCATCGTAACTATCTTCATACATAATTCCATATTCAACTTTTTTTGCTTTCACACGTTCATAAATCTCTTTTTGGGTTGGAACCAGTACAACATCCGTTGTAACAAAATCAAACTCCTCTTCTATAAGCATAGGCAGCATATGTGTTTCTATATAAGTCGTCGTTAATGTGGTATGATGGATTGTATTGTTTTTATATCCGATGACAACAAATGTGTCTTTTTTATCCTTCAAGCGTGCAGCCGGTTTATAGCCATTTTTATATAAAAAATACGAAGCCACGGGATTCGCATAATAAAGATCATAATTTGCTTCAGGGAGTTTTATTTTCTCTTCGATGTAATTTGCAAACGTAACCAACTTTATGGTTTTATGCAGCTTTTGAGAAAGTGAGTTTGCTAAATGTTTCCACTTCTTTAGCTCTCTCTCATCCTCAGAATCATGAGGACATAGAGCAAATGTGAGCATTTTCATCCTTTTTGTGAATACAATCATTATAACTTAATATGGATTAAATTATGTAGATGAAAATTTAAAAATTTTTAGCGATTTCTATCTCTTCGACTATATCGAGCCCAAATCCGCTGAGTCCTACAAACTCTTTTCCTTTATGCGATGTAAGAAGTCTGATCTCTTTGACACCAAGCTCTTTTAGAATCTGCGCCCCTATACCATACTCTTTCGTCTGGTCCCCCACTTTTTCATTTTCCAAAAAGACAAGAACACCGCTGTTTTTTTTCAAATAATCAATTGAGCGGATTAATGTTTGATACTTTTTTTGATCAAGTAAAAGCTCTTTATCTTTCGATACATTATGAAAGCGTACATTTGCCTGACCATTGGCTGAATAGAAAACGATAGCTGTATGGATATTCCCCAAATGATCTTGAAAATCAATCCGGTTGACCTTTACACCAAAAAACTCTATCTCCTCTTCATTGATCTTTTTTATGAGCCGCTCGTTTTGCAGTCTATACTCTACGATATCTGAGATATACAAAATTTTTAGATTATGCTCTTTGGCAAACTTCTCTAAACTGTCTCGTCTGGCCATCGTTCCGTCTGGATTCATAATCTCGCATATAACAGCTGCTGGTTGAAGACCGGCGAGTTTACAAAGATCGACAGAGCCTTCAGTATGTCCTGTACGAACAAGCACACCCCCCTCTTTTGCAATGAGCGGGAAAATGTGGCCAGGCTTGACAAAGTCACTCGGCGTAGAGGTAGGGTTTGCTAACAGCTTGATAGTAAGATCCCTCTCAAATGCAGAAATTCCCGTTGTAGCCTCTTTTGCATCCACACTGACGGTAAAAGCAGTTTCATGAGCCGAATCATTCTTTTGTACCATGGGAGTAAGCTCTAACCTATTCGCTATATCTTTGGTCACTGTTACACATATAAGACCTCGTGCCTCACTTGCTAAAAAATTGACTTTTTCTGGAGTACTAAAAGTAGCAGCATAAACGAGATCCCCCTCGTTCTCTCTATCTTCATCGTCAATCAAAACAACCATATTGCCTTTTTTAATCTCTTCAAGAGCCTCTTCTACTCTCTTTACTGGCATCGCCTCTCCAATTTTTTTCGATATTATATCTTATCTGTGCATATCGCTTTTTTTGCTTTTTCTTCACAATTAGGGCAAAATCGGTATCCTTTTGTATCTGCCTCGGCTAATGTATTGGAAAAATGCATTACGCAGTGAGGATTCTCACAATGTGATAGCCCCAAGACATGACCTATCTCATGAATCGCCTCTATTGCAACCCTTCTATAGTAAAGTGCTGCATCCTCATGTAGACCGTAAAAACTGTTATGGAGTCTCTTCGTTCCGATGATAGCTACGCCATAAAGTGGTGTAGCGATACCAAAAACAAAATTGAGATTTGGCTCATACAGATCTTCACCCGTAATACCTAGTACGATATCAGAAGGGTTTGTTTTAAAAAAAAGAAGTTGTTCCAAAAAAGCAGAGGCCAAATACTGTCGACGCAATAAATGATACGCTTTTTGCGGCAAAGAAACTTTGGAGACAAACTCTGATTCGATACCTAAAACTTCTTGTATGGCATCTTGCAAAAAGGCTATTGTTGTTGGCTCATACCAAGAAAATCCGACAAACAAGACTCTTTTATAACACATCAGCGCAAAAACTCGTTTCCGCACTCTTTGCAGTACCAGTTCGGCACATCGATACTCCTGGCTATTCCACCAAGTTTCACTTCACCTTGTCTCTCTTTTTCAAGCATTTTCTCATCACAGTGCACCCCATATATAATTGGTATGATATGTCTGTTCGTTCTGCAATATCTGCATCGCGGACGAAAAGGTTTTCTTCTATTTACTCTTGCCATGCAGCATACTCCCCCAGCTTCTCTTTGAGTACCTGTACATATGTATTGGTTACGTGACATTTTCCTTGAATAATCTGATAGATTTTATAAGGATCACAGTGATAAAAATGCGCATTCGCTTCATAATCCACCTCTAGTCTGGATCCGGCAAGCGCCAATCCGGCAAAAGCCCCCATACTTCTTGAATATGAGAGAATCTGCGCACGAAATCCGAGATCGGTCGCTTTTTGTCCAGCCCTGCCTACTGGCCCTAAAGCAATAGAAAGATCCCCTCCTAGTGTCAAAGAGTTGCTTAAAAGGCGAAGAGCATTTTGCCTGTTTTTAAATATCAAAATCACATCAATACTTTCTAAACCTATCTGCCACCCAAGACTCCCCCCATACAATTTTATAAATACAGGATCACTCCATCCATTCCTATTTTTAATAAGCAACACTCCTTTACCAAAACGGGCCCCCACAACAAATCCACCACGAATCAGATTTGGTACGATGGCAATAGCTGCGGCTCTTCTCAGAAGCCTTGGCGGGATTCTTTCTTCTGGAAGCGCCATAAATCGATCTAAAGCATTGACGGCCGCAATGAGCGTACTATTTTCATTGGCAAAAATATACAGACTGCAAAGAAAAAGTAATGCTAATTTCCTCATTGATGTCCTTTTTAGTATAATTGATTATAGCAAAAAGGAAGGAGGAAAAATTAAAAAACGTTTTATAAAACTCTATAAAAATTTCAAACGTTGTGAAATTGAAAAAGCAATAATCTCTTTTTCACTTTTTGATGGATTGGAACAGTATTTTACACTTGATTTTGATAATAGTATTGAAGATAACATTTTAGTGGTTTTACAAAATTTTGAGCAATTCATCGAACCATTTTCCCAACAAAACAATTTCTTCCTCTCCGCTTTGGCAACCGGCGATAGAAAAATCGAAACAGCCATCAAAAAAAGCTTTGCTAAAGAGCATGAGGGATACGAGAGTCTTCAATACTATATTGATCAAAATATCATTGAAAAAGAGTATAGCAGAGAGGTCCTTCCGCAAAAAAAACCAAAACAGAAACTCAAAAAAGAGCTTCGACGATATAGGATTCAGCATAAGGCAAAATTTTCCAGGCCTTTCTACAGATTTTGGTTTCGCTACATCTATCCATCATTAGAACAGCTTTACAACAAAGAGTTTGAACAAGTACAAAATTTCATACTTACAGACCTCGATAACTTCGTCAGTTTTACCTTTGAAGAGCTCTCCAATGAACTATTGAAAGAACGGTTTCCTGAACACATCCGTAGCGGAAGCTATTGGGACAGAAAAGTGGAAATCGATCTGATGATGGAACTAAAAAATGGCGATATCATCATTGGTGAATGCAAATGGAAAAACAGCAAAATCTGTAAAAAAACCCTCACTTCCCTACAAAAAAAGAGCCAAATCGCCGGATTTTCTCCAACATATTACGCTCTTTTTTCAAAAAGCAGTTTTTCCAATGAACTGCTCAAATCACAAGAAAAAACAATACTTCTTTTTGATCTGGAAGATTTTAAGGAGTGGAGCGAAGAGGAAGCTTATAAAAAAAGGGAGAAAAAGCCATACTCTTTCGAATTTTAAGCCACCTGAACTCCCAAACTTTGCACCTCTTTTGCAAAATCGCTATTGACATAGACTTGGGATTCAATCTCCACTTCTTGCAGTTTTGAGACAATCACAAGTTTTAAAGGTTTTTTGCCAGGATAGCGCATCGCCAAATGGTAGAGCTCTTCTAGGCGCGCAATTTCATGCGTCAGATCAAGCCGCACGACAAGAGGCTCCTCATACTTTTCCTCTATCTTTGTGGTAATATGTTCATTTTTCGCTTCTTCTAAGCTCATAATCTTGTCGCAACGAATTCTGGTAAAATTATCGTTTTTTGTCACATAAACCTTGAAAGCTACCGGTTTTTCAAGATCGAGCTGCTCAAGCTCTTCCAGTTTATCACTAAAAAGCATCATTTCGATATTGCCATGCAAATCCATAATATTGACAATGCCAAATTTGTTGCCTTTATTACTGATTTTTGTCTTGATCTCTTCCACTTTCCCAACAAACAGTGCTTCGGATGAATCGGCGATATTTTCTAGATCGCTTGAAAGCGTATAGTGAATCTGTTCGAGTTCACTTCTAAATGGATCAAGCGGATGACCGGAAACATAAAATCCCAACGTCTCTTTTTCAAACTCCAAAATCTGTTTCATCTCATATTCGCCCAGATCTTCCAGCTCCACTTTGATATCGATCAACTCCTGAGCATCTCCAAAAAGCGAATTTTCAGCCATCTTCTTTGCTCGTGCTATCTCATGGCTGGCAGTAACTATCTTTTCGATTCCAAGAAGCATCGTTCTTCTACTGTATCCAAAAGAATCCATCGCACCAGATTTGATCAATGCTTCCAACACTTTTTTATTCACTTTATTTGGATCGATTCGTTGCAAAAAGTCGTTGAGATCCTTAAACGGTCCTTCACTTCTTGCTTCCAAAATACTTAAAACGGCACTTTTTCCAACTCCTTTGATCGCTCCAAGCCCAAAAAGGATAACATCCTCGCCTTCAATCGTTGTCGCGTTAAATTCCAAAGATGAGAGATTGACATCCGGTGGTAAGAGTTTGATTCCCAATCGTTTAACCTCATCCACATATTTAACGATTTTATCGGTATTATCCTGTTCACTCGTTAGAAGTGCCGCCATGAACTCTTGCGGATAGTAGGCTTTGAGATAAGCAGTTTGGAATGTAATCATCGCATAGGCTGCAGAGTGGGATTTGTTAAATCCATATCCGGCAAACTTTTCAATCAGTTCAAAGAGCGTCTCACTCTTTTTGGGATCAAATCCCCTCTCACTTGCACGCTTGACAAATTCGCGTTTATACTCTTCCATCAAATCCCGTTTCTTTTTCCCCATGGCGCGCCGGATGATATCGGCTTCGCCAAGACTGAATCCACCAATAATCTGAACGATCTGCATAACCTGCTCTTGGTAGACGATCATCCCATAGGTAGGTTCCAGAGCCTCTTTGAGTTCATCAAAACTTACCTCTTCAAAAGGATAGTAGACCTGTTTTCTTCCATGCTTTCTTTCGATGAAATCATCAAGCATCCCTGATTCCATAGGCCCTGGCCGATAGAGAGCGAGTACTGCGATAATATCTTCGAAGGTGGTTGGTTTGAGTCTTGCATTGAGCCGCTGCATACCATCAGATTCTATCTGAAACAGGCCCAATGTATGCCCGCTTTGGATGAGATCGTACACTTTTTTATCATTGAGATTGATTCTGTTCCAATCGATCTTCGTGTTGTACCGTTTTTCCACAAGTTTTACAGCATTGTCGATTACGGTTAATGTTTTGAGTCCCAAAAAGTCAAACTTGATCAAATCCACATCTTCCAAAAAGTTGAGCGAATATTGTGTCACTATCGTCTCTTCCCCGCTCGGTTTATACAGCGGAGTTTTGTGCCAAAGCTCCTCGTTGCTGATAACAACACCGGCCGCATGCATCCCGGCATTTCTTTTGAGCCCTTCCAAAGCCAATGCGAATCGCCACACTCGCTCAAACTTTGGATCACTTTCGATCAGCTCTTTGATTTTTGGCTCTTGATCATAGGCTTCTTTGAGTGTGATACCAAGTTTGTCTGGAATCAGTTTTGCCATGCGATCGCCATCGTTGTAGCTTAATCCCAAAACCCTTGCAACATCACGGATCACCCCCTTTGCAAGAAGCGTACCAAAAGTGATAACTTGAGCCACATTGTATCGCCCATACTTTTGAACCACATAATCGATGATTTCGCCTCTTCGCTCCTGGCAAAAGTCCATATCGATATCGGGCATACTTACCCGTTCAGGATTCAAAAACCGCTCAAAAAGAAGATTGTATTTGAGTGGATCGATATCGGTAATCCCCATAGCGTATGCTACAAGGCTTCCCGCTGCACTCCCTCGTCCGGGCCCCACCGGAATACCTCTTTTTTTCGCTTCTCGTACAAAGTCCCAAACAATGATCATATATCCCGGAAACTTCATCTTTTTGATGATATCGATCTCATGCTGAAGTCTATCCCAGTACTTTTGATGAAGCTCTTTGGGAATATACTCAAGTCTTTTTTGCAGACCCTCTTTACAGATATACTCAAACAGCACCTCATCGTTTTCGAAACTGTATCGCTCCTCAGTTGGCACCTCTAAACCATACTCTTTTGCATATTCAACAGTAAATTTAAAATTTGGCGGAGTCGGGTTTCCAAGATTCAACTCAAGATTACACTTATCCACAATCTCCTGCGTATTTTCAAGAGCTTCCGGAATATCGGCATAGAGCCTTGCAATCTCTTCAGGAGACTTCAAATAAAACTCATGCACACTGTGTCTAAGTCTGTTTGGATCGTCATAGAGTTTGTTCATAGCGATGCACATAAACGCTTCATGCGGTTCTGCATCCTTTTTTTCCAAGTAGTGGGTATCGTTTGTCGCTACTATTTTGATCCCGGTTTCAAGGCTCAGCTCGATAATCTGCTCATCAATAGCCAACTGATCGTGAATACCATGACGCATAAGTTCTAGATAAAAATCATCTCCAAAAACCTCTTTGTACCATAAAGCCACTTTTTTGGCCTCTTCATACCCTTTTGCACCAAATTTCGTATTTCGCTCATTTGTATTGAGATGCCAGTTCACTTCACCCTGCAAACATGCGCTGGTACAGATAAGCCCTTCGC
This sequence comes from Nitratiruptor sp. YY08-10, assembly GCF_016629565.1. Classification (NCBI taxonomy): domain Bacteria; kingdom Pseudomonadati; phylum Campylobacterota; class Epsilonproteobacteria; order Nautiliales; family Nitratiruptoraceae; genus Nitratiruptor; species Nitratiruptor sp. YY08-10. Next base: position 669,313 of record NZ_AP023057.1, on the reverse strand, counting down.
TGTGCTCAGCCAAAAGTTTTTTGTTGATTCTTGGATAGTAGTAAAATCCCTTGATATAGCTCATGGAGCTTAAAAACATCAAATTTTTATAACCAATCTCGTTTTTGGCAAAAAGACACAAATGAAACCGCTGTCTTGTGGATTTGTCACCAAGATCATCGGAGTTGTGCAAATAGGCTTCCATTCCGATAATTGGTTTGAGGCCTTCAGCCTTCATCGTTTTGTAAAAATCGATGGCTCCAAACATATTGCCGTGATCTGTCATGGCAACGGCACTCATACCGAGTTCTTTTGCCTTTTTCGCAAGGGCTTTTATTTTATTGGCACCATCTAAAAGGGAATACTCTGTATGTAGATGCAGATGGGTGAAGTTTGGCTTCATGGATACTCCACTTTATGAGTTTTGATAAAATTATATAGAAATGTTACTAAAGAGGGGCTATGAAGAATATTTTACTTATCGGTTTCATGGGTGTCGGAAAAGGTACGCTTGCAAGAGCAATGGCTGGAAAAACAGATATTTACGCTATCGATACAGATGATCTGATCGAAAGCCTGACCAACACAAAAATCAAAAAGATATTCAAAAAAAAGGGTGAAAAATATTTTCGAAAACTTGAACAAAAGACAGCCGACTGGCTTGCAAGCAGTGTAAAAAACTCCATCATATCAACAGGTGGTGGATTTTATAAAGTCAAAAACATCAAAGATATCGGTATCGTCGTATACCTTCAAGCAGACTTTGATTGGATCTATGAACGCATCACAAAGAGCAAAAATGCCAAAAAAAAGATCAAAAAAAGACCTCTGTTTAAATCGTATGAAGATGCGAAAAAACTCTATAAACAAAGAGTAAAAGAGTATGAAAAAGTCGCTGATATCATCGTCAATGTTCAAAACAGATCAACCGAAGAACTCATTGAAGAGATCTTGACTAAGGTCAAAGACCTACCTGATATCGCGTTATAAATTTTTCGCAATTTTAGCCATAAAAAAACCGCTATAGGCCCCTTTGGGCAATATCCGTACAGCTTTTTCAATATCTGGATGAAATCTCTTGCCTTCCCACTCCATAAGACCTCTCATCCAGTTTGAAAATGGAACTTCAACTTCTACAACGTGAGCCTCAGGATATTTTTTGATCAAAAAATCGACTACTGCCTCATTCTCTTCCGGTGCAAAGGTACATGTAGAATAGATCATTTCTCCGCCAGGCTTCAAGCTTTCATAAGCACTTATAATCAGCTCCTTTTGCAATTTTGCAAATTTTCGAACTCTTCGTAAACTCCACCATGTCACCTCCCCATCAATATGGGCTTCGCTGCTGCAGGGTGCGTCCAAAAAGACCTTGTCAAACCATCCGGGACAGCTTTTATAGATAAATCGGCCATCTTTGTTGTAGGTCTGTATATTTTTTGCCAGATGCTCTTTGAAATTTCTCTTCATACGAAAAAAACGCCCTTTATCAGGTTCAACAGCACTCACTTTTTTCGCTCGTTCACTAAAAATGAGGCTTTTGCCACCAGGTGCTGCCGCCAAATCCAACACCCAGTCCTCAGATTCGATATCAAGGGAGTATGCTGAAAAAATAGAAGAGAGATTTTGAATATAGATCATATTCTGCGTATAGGCACTACTTTTGACAATGGCTTTTCTTTGATCCATCGGTAACTCAAAAACATCGTCAGCCCAATCAACTCTTTTTGGATGGAAACCATCTTTTTTCAGGAGTTCTATAGCTTCTTGTGTTGATGCTCTATGATGATTGATACGAAAACTAAAAGACTCTTTTGAGCGCAACATATCAAGAATGGAAGGTTCTATTTTTAAAATGCGCTCTTCAAAAATTTTTTGGTTCACACAACACCTTTTTTGCTACAATTGTAACAAAAAAAGGGATTTGGTGGAGTTCTTTGTTACGGATCTCGATAAAACATTTTTGCGAAGCGATCTGACACTTTCAAAGTTTAGCAAAGAAGTTTGGAACAATTTTAAAAAACCACTTACTATTGCTACAGCAAGGAGCTATACTGGCGCTACAAAACTACTCAAGGACTTAAAACTTCAATACCCCATGATTTTACTGGATGGAGCGATGATCTGTGCCCCTGATGGCACACCGATAAAAATAAACGCTCTTGAAAAAGAGATTGTGGATGATTTTATAGATCTCATAAAAAAAGAGTTTGACGAGCGGCCTTTGATTGTTGGACTCGATGAAAAGATGCAAGAACGATTTCTTTATCCCAAAAAACTCAATATCCATCAAAAAGAGCTTTTGCAAAACTACAAAAATGACAACCGTGTACTCAATATTGAAAAACTAAGGGCATTGCCGAAAAATCTCAAAGTGGTCTATCTTGGTGATGAAAAACTTCTTCAATCGATTGAGTCTTATGTTAAATCTTTATACAATGTAGAATCGAAGTTATCGAAAGACCCTTATCAAGACTGCCACTTTTTAACCTTTTTACACCCCTTAGGCGATAAGGCTCATGCTTTAAAAGAATTGGAAGCGATTCAAGGAGTGGATGCAAAAGAGGTAAGCGTTTTTGGTGACAGTCACAACGATATCGGCATGTTTCAGTGGGCCGGAAAATCGATAGCAGTCAAAAATGCTTTACCGCAAGTCAAAAAAGTTGCCGATGAAATATTGCCATGGAGCAATGACGAAGATGCAGTTGCAAAATATCTCTCCTCTCTTTAGCGTCATCATCCCTGTTTACAACAGAGCAAATGTTATCAAAAGAGCCATTGAGTCGGTCCTTCATCAAACATATAAGGATTTTGAGCTTATCGTTGTCGATGATGGATCGACAGATGAGACTCCAAAAATTTTAGAGCAGTACCCCATACAAGTCATCAGGCAAGAAAATAGAGGAGTCAGCGCGGCACGAAACAGCGGTATCAAAGCGGCAAAAGGAAAGATTATTGCTTTTCTTGACAGCGATGATGAGTGGAAAAAGAACCATTTAGAGACACATGCAGAGTTTTTTGAAAAAAATCCAGACTATACAATCCATCAAACCGATGAGATATGGATACGCAATGGAAAATTTTTAAACAAAAAAAAGATTCATCAAAAAAAGAGTGGCTATATCTTTTACGACTCTTTACACCTTTGTCTCATCTCCCCTTCAGCTGTTGCTATTAAAAAGGAACTTTTTGACGAAGTTGGCCTTTTTCGAGAAGATTTTGAGGTATGTGAGGATTATGAGCTGTGGCTGCGTATCACAAAAAAATATCCCGTTGGCTTTAGCCCCATACAAACAGTCATAAAATATGGAGGACATGAAGATCAGCTCTCCCAAAAATACTTTGGAATGGATCGGTGGAGAATCAAAGCAATGCTACCCTTTTGCAAGGATCCAAAGGTGCGAAAAATAGCACTACAAAAATGTACCATTTTGATCAATGGTGCAAAAAAACATCGCAATAAGCAAATCTTGCAAGAGTTTGAACCAATTTTCGAACAATTAAAAGCAATGAAATGAAACTCTCTTCTCAAACTATCGTTAGAATTTTTCTGTGGCTTCTCTTTTTATTTGGCGGAATCATTGTTTCAATCTACTTTGATACACTCTATTTCAGAGATCTACTTTTCTCTCCTCTTTTTCATCTAATAACTTTGCTTTTTGGTCTAGCACTTTTGAAAATATCATCTTGTGCAGCATCCAAAGGAGGAAAAGAGCTCAAGCAAAAAGGCAGACAAGGCAATATTCCAAGACTTGAGACAAATAGACTCGTCACAGATGGCATCTATGGATGCACAAGACATCCTATGCTTTTTGGACTTATACTATTACCGCTTGCCATTGCACTTATATTGGGTTTGCCAACTTTTATATTTTTCATTGCTCCAACCGAGGCAATTCTTATTTTTTTACTGATGATAATATTCGATGAGATGGATGCTAAAAGAAAATTTGGGCAAAAATATGAAGGGTATAGGCAAAAGGTGCCTATACTGCCCAAAAAATGCTGGAGAGAGCTCTTTTTTTGTTAGCAGTAGTCTGCCAAAAGTCCGGCTTTAAGCTGTTTATATGTCTCTTCACCATTGAGAAGTCGTACAAGCTCCAACCCAAAGCAGATCGCAGTCCCCGGACCTCTTGATGTAACAACATTGCCATCAATGACAACTTTTTGATCGGCTACATATCCCTCTTCACCTGTTTTTTCTTCAAATCCAGGGTAGTTGGTATGTTTTTTGCCTTCTAGCACTCCAGCTTCTTTTAAAGCCCACGGTGCTGCACAAATCGCACCTACATACTTTCCTTTTTCATTCATTTTTCGAATCATCTCTTGGACAAGTTCACTTTTTGCCAAGTGCTCTGCTCCAGGAAGCCCTCCAGGCAACACCATCAAATCATACTCATCGATTTCGACATCTTTCAAAAGAGTATGGACAAGAACTTTTAATCCTGTATTGGCTCCTTCTACCTCATTATCAAACAGTCCAGCAACAGTTACATTATTGCCGGCACGACTCAAAACATCGATGATAGCCATCGCTTCAATCTCCTCAAAACCATCAGCAAGTGGTACTAGGACATTTGCCATATTGCCTCCTTTTTTTAATATCGAGTAAGTTTATTGTTCTACTAATTCTACACGTCTGTTTTTCGCTCGTCCTATTTCTGTTTGATTCGTAGCAACAGGACATAAAGGTCCAACACCATAAGATCGTATTCGTTTAGGATCTATATGGTATTTTTCAATCAATCTATTTCGAACGGCATCGGCTCTTCTTTGAGATAGTTTCATATTATAAGTAAATTTTCCTTGATTATCGGTATGACCGACAATATATATTTTAATTTTTGGATGAGTACGCAAAAAGGTAGCAATCTCTTTCATTGTAGGCTCAGACTCTGGCTTAATGACCGCTTTATCAAAATCAAAATATATTCCATATATTGGTATATGTCCTTGTGCTTGTAGCCTATTGAAAATCGACTTCGCCGTCACAAGCCCATGTTGCATGGAAGATTTTTCCACAACACCAATCGCTATACAACCTTTTCGCCCATTATAACCTTCACCAACATACACACTGATATAGACACTGCCATCTTTGTTTTTGGCAGCAATATAAAAATGACCTCTCTCACTCTCCCCAAGATCTCGTAAATCCGGATATCCTTTATCAAATCCGGCTTTTGTCCTTGTAAAATTTCGCACTTGTTTCGTTTGAAGATTGGCAATGATTTTATATCCGCCATTGGATAATGCTTCCAAATAATTCCTGTATATTTCATAGGGTGTTCGCCGTGATGGGTAGAGATATTTAATTCTCGTTACTTTTCCATCCACACGTTTTATTTGACATTTTTGAATATTATGTTATTTGACATTTTTGAATATTATGAAGCAACTTTGAAGAACCACAATGTAAAACTGGAAATTGATCAAATTTTTTCTCTTCATAGTATTTCATTTGAGAACCAGGAAATCTAGAAATCAAAGGATGATCTTTGCCCGGTTCCTTTGCCAATAACCAAACTGATACAAATAGTAAGGATATGAAGATATAAAAATTGAAGTATCGTGATAGCATAGTGCCTCCTTTTTCGAAGCTAAATCTATACTATCACAAATATGTTAAAAGTTTTATTTTACTTTTTCGAGATATTTCCCTTCGACTGTATCGACTTTGATCACATCACCAGTTAGGATATGAAAAGGAACTTGCACCACTGCACCTGTTTCAAGGGTTGCAGGCTTTCTACCACCAGTAGCCGTATCACCTTTGAAAGCAGGTGCTGTTTCAGTCACTTCTAGTTCTACAACTGGTGGGATTTCGACAGAGATCGCTTTGCCGTTATGAAAAAGTATATCGACAGTCATTCCATCTTTCATATATTTGATATTGTCATCGCCCACTTGTTCGTGTGTCAATGTAATCTGATCATACGTTGTCGTATCCATAAAATGCATATTTTCACCGTCATCATACAGATACTGCATCGTTTTTTGCTCAAGATCAGGTTTCTCTGCTTTGTCACCTGCGTGGAATGTTTTCTCCAAAACACGTCCGTCAATCAAAGATTTGATTTTCGTTCGAACGTACGCTGCACCTTTTCCAGGTTTTACATGCTGATATTCAACGATTCTATATGGTACACCACCCAGTTCTATCCGTAGGCCCTTTTTCAGGTCATTCATACTATATGCCATAACTGCTCCTAAAATGTTTTTGCAATTTTATCGAAAAAATCTTGAAAAGATATATAAAAGTACTGAAAGTATGATACTCAAAACTATCGAAGTTGTTATAGGAAAATAGAAAGTGAATCCATCTTTCTTGATATAGATATCACCGGGCAGACGCCCGATAAAGTGGATAAAAAGTCCAATTATTACTAAAAAGATACCCAAAAAAACGAGTATCTTACCAAAATCCACTACTTAAACTCCTCTTCGCTTTTCGTATGTTCATCTGTAAAATCCATCGCTTTGGCATTATCCATCAAAACAGGAATAAAGATGAGTGATACAATCACAGCCGCGACAGTACCACCAATCAATGCAACTCCAAGCCCTCCAAAAATTGGATCACTCGCAAGAAGAGCAGAACCCAAAATGATAGCGATTGCCGTAAGCATAATCGGTCGTGCCCTTGTAGCAGTAGCTATCGCAATCGATCTTCTTTTTGGGATATGCTTTTCGATCATCAATGCTTTTGCAAAATCAATAAGCAATATGGAGTTTCGTGAACTGATCCCCATAAGGGCGATAAAACCGATCATTGAGGTAGCTGTCAGAAAGAATGTATCGGCAGTTACAAGATCTGCGACCCAGTGCCCAACTATTACACCAATGATGGAGAGAAAACTTCCCGCCATTACAATATTGGAAAGTGTATAACTTTTGTAGTAAACAACGATCAAAAGGTAGATCAAAATAAGTGCAGCAATAAACGCAAGACCCAAATCTCTAAAGGTATCAAGCGTAACTTTCATCTCCCCATCCCATTTGAGATCGTATGCTGCACCTGTTTTTTTATTGATTAAGCGAAGATTAAAAAGATAATCAGTTTTTTCTATTTTATAGTCTTTACTGAACTCTTTCATGATTTTTTCTCGTGCATCGAGCAGTGGATAAACTTGTGAAACAAGATCGGTTTCCGCAATCACATTGGTATATCTTCGAAGATTCTTGTGCATGATTTTTGGCTCATTCGTCGCTGGAACGAGATCGACCACTTCAAGAAGTGGCACAAGCATCCCCTTTTGGTTCATAAGCTGGAATGAAGCAAGTTTCTTTTTCACAGACTCCAACGTTTTATCGTCAAACCGTCTTGTCTCATCAGAGAGTCTCAAAAAGAGCTCTATTTGTGAAGGGTAATCTTCACTGTTTTTTACTCCAACTCCCATTCCCTCAAAAGCAAGATAGAGTATCTTTTGTACCTGTTCAACTGCCAAACCGCTCTTTTGTATCTTATCGATATTTGGTTTGAGCAGATATTTTCGAAAAAGTTCATCTTCCATAATATCTACATCGACAAGACCAGGAGTTTTTTTGAAAATAGAAGCTACTTTTTTTGCTATTGCTCTTCGCTCTTCGTTGTTTTGTCCATAAATTTCTGCTACAACTGCAGCCAAGGTTGGAGGACCTGCAGGCTGTTCGATCATTTTGATTGAAGTGCCTTGTACCAAAGGTTCACATTTCTTTTGGATGATCGGTCGCAACCTATGCACCATATTGTAGCTTCGCTCTTCTCGCTCGTGTTTATCGGTAAGATTGACAACAATTTCTGCTACATTTTCACTGTTTTTGAATGCACTCCCTTTGACAAGTCCTGCATAATCAAGCGGCGCACCCATACCAAGATAGCTTTCTATGTCAGTGACCTCTTTCTCTTTTTTCAAAACATCCAGTACACACTCGTTGACTTTTTTTGTCTCTTCTATAGAACTTCCTGTTGGCAAATCAAGATAGACACTGAAAGTATTGGCACTCTTTCCAGGTAGCATCTTTACCCACACAACTTTTGTAGGTATCATCATCACTGAAGCAACCAGTGATGCAAGGATCAGAGTAATCACCAATGCTTTTTTCGGTTTGCTATCAAGAATCTTATATATGAACTTTTCAAATTTTTTCACGATTTGCCTCCATCTATATCACATTCACTTGGTAACTTTTCATGTTTTTGGAAATGGTGATGGTGATGATGCATATGGGGTTTTTTCAAAAGCTTCTTCGCTAAATATGGTGTAAAAATATAGGCTATCAACAGTGAAGCCAAAAGGGCTACAGGCACATTATAAGGTATTGGCTTCATAAATTCACCCATCATACCACCAACAAATGCCATTGGCACCATTGTTAGAATGATAGCAACAGTTGCAACATTGGTAGGTGCACCAATCTCATCAGTCGCTTCGACCAATATCGTATCCATATCTTTATGAACAGCATCGTGTTCATGAAGGTGTCTATGTATATTTTCGATAACGATAATTGCCGCATCCACCAAAAGACCAAGAGAAAGCAAAAAGGCAAAGAGCGTTATCCGGTTGATTGTCTGACCTGTAATATATGCTACAAAGAGAGTCAAAGCCAAAATGGCCGGTACTGTAAAAGTAACGATGAGGGCCTCTTTGAATCCCAAGAAAAATACGAGCATAACCGCTATGATAGCGATCGTAATGAGCAGGTGATCAACGAGTTCATTTACAGCATCATTTGCTCTTTTTCCATAGTTTCTTGTCAATAAATATCCTATGCCTTTCTTTTCAAGATAAGGCTTCAGGTCATTGATAAGCGCCAATACATCGTTTGCAACAAAAACGGCATTTGTCCCTTTGAGTTTACTCACTTCAAGGGTGTACTGAGGTTTCGTATCAAGTTTTTTTGTCCAAATTTGGGCCTGTTTGAAATCTTGGATGTTTATCCCGTCTTCAACTTTTGCTATATCTTTCACATAGATAGGTGAGCCCATGTAGTTAGCCACCATAATGTTTTTGACATCTTCAACACTCTCTATCGCATTTGGTACACCAAAAATAACGATTTTACTGTTCTTTGTTCTGTTTTTTACTTCAGGAACCTCTTTGGCAACTGAACTGATCGCTTGCATGATTTGGCCAAGTGAGAGGTGGTATCCAGAGAGCTTTCCTAAATCCACCAAAATATTGAATTGGCGTTTATGGGCACCTTTGAGATTTGTTTTGGAGACATCTTTGACACCGTTTACGCGATATTTGATATCTCGAATAATTTTATAAAACTCTCCATTGCTCAAATTTGGATTTTTCTTGTAAAAAGCAAAAGTAAGTATAGGAATATCGATATCGATATCAAACGGTTTCACTAAAGGCTGCATCGCATTTTTAGGAAGCATATCCATGTTTTGCATTACTTTGTCATACAGTTTCAAATTGGAAATTTCTCTATTTTGTCCAATATAGTATTGCACATTAACAATACCTACATTTTCCATCGCAATTCCGTAGATATGCTCCACCCCTTTGATCTCTCGAATCTTCTCTTCCAAAGGTTTGACAATAACATTTTCTATCTCTTTAGGTGTAGCACCAGGCATAGGTACGATGATAGTACCGCCACTGATCGCTATTTGAGGATCCTCTTCACGTGGCATCACTTCAAGTGAAAGATAGCCTATTGCCAAAATAAAAATTGCCAACAAAGCAGTTAAAGGGTTGTGTAAAAAGGTAAGAGCTAGTTTTCCGGCTATATCTTTTGGTTTATATGCACATTTCATCATGCACCTCTATTTCCAAATAAGTTTTGCATACATACCGGGAATGAGCTTTGCACCCTTTTTGTCAAAAGAGACTTTTATTTTGAATTTATGTGTCATAGGATTTGCAGCTGGGATAATAGCACTCACCTTTCCTACTGTTTCAAATCCTACTGATGGCACTTCAACAGTTACTTTTTGCCCAATGTGGATGTTTTTTAGATTGCTTTCACTAATTTCAGCTTCAATTTTAAGATTGTCAAGTGTCGTAAGAACCATACCAGGATATCCGGGAACCGTCAACTGACCCTCTTTTACCATTTTTTGTATGATAACGCCATCATTTGGTGCTTTGATTTTGAGATATTCATATTGATGCAATACTTCTGCTAGTTTCGCTTTTGCTTGAGCAAGTTGCTTTTTTGCTATCTCCACCATATTTTTTGTATTCTTATACATCAACTCCATCTGTTCAAGTTCAAACTTGGAAACCATCCCTTTTTTATAGAGTTTTTGATGTCTCATATAGTTGACTTTTGCAAACTCATACATGTTTTCATTCATAGCAATTGCAAGTCTTGCCTGGGAAATCATCAACTCTACTTGAGATTTGGCAAGATCGATCTCTTTTGAATCGATCTTATAAAGAATTTGTCCTTTCTTGACCCAATCCCCTTCACTCACATAGACCTTTTCCACATATCCCATAAAACGGGTCCCTATCATTTTCGTATCATCGCTTTTCACATATCCGGAAAGTTCCAGACCTTTTGCCAAGAGTGCAATACTCATCAAGCAAAACAGTATTATTTTCTTCATCGAGTCTCCTTATCGAGTAGGCTTTCTAGTTCAAGTACTTTTTCATTTCGAAGTGTTTTTGTTTTCAGCAGTTTCAACAATGCTTTAATCTCTTGAGAGTGCTTAATCAAAACATCGGTGATATTGGAAAGACCGACTTTATATCGCTCCACATACATCTCATAGATTTTTTTCGAAAGCTCAAATTCTTTGCTTTGCGCCTTGATATCAAAATCCTTACTAACCACTTCCGTTTTGATCTGATTGATTTTCAAAGCCAGTCCTCGTTTGGCTAAAATCTCTTGCTCATTCATCTTCATATATTGTAATTTCGCTTTTTGCACTTCATCAGAAGTTTTTCCGCCGCTAAAAAGATTCCATTTAAGCTGTGCCCCGATTGTATAAGCATCTTTGTCAAAAAAATCGTTAAACGGTTTGTCATCACTGCTTCCATACTCTCCAAAAGCTCCGATCATTGGATAAAAATCGCTTTTTTGTAGTTTGATGTTCATTTGTGTGATTTTTTTACCCAGTCGAACTCTTTTTATATCGACGGTTTTTTCAACAAGTTTTTGTGTAGACTCTTTCGGTAATGGTAAAACTTCTTGAACATGCTGAATACTTCCCACATCTTCGTTGAGCAAAAATGAGAGGTATTGATATGCTAAATCACGATTGAGTTTTGCCTGATTGAGATAACTGAGAACTTCCGCTTTCTTTGCTTCAACTTCCAAAACATCAGTCTCTTTTGCATACCCTACCTGTTTGAAAGTTTTGATAATATTTTCAAGCTTGTCCATATTCGATTTTAACACTTCAAGATTTTTTATGTAGTTTTCTACAAGAGTAATATCTGAAAATGTCTTTTTCGTCTGAAAAATCATCTCATTGATAACTTTTTTCGCTTCCAGATGCTTCATCTTCTCCATCGATTTGGAAATCTTCTCATACATACTGAGTTTGAAACCGGTAAAAAGAGGAACTTGGTACTGGAGTTTTGTCTGAAAATGGTTCCGGGCTTCAGGATAATTAAGATCATGTGGCGCAGTACTTAATAATTGGTTCTGCATTTTGGGATTTGTCATATATGCTTTAAATGTATCAAAATCTGGAGAATTTTGTAGAACATATGAAACACCGCCTAAAAAATCCTTAAAACCAAAATCTCTGAATGTAGCTTCTCTACTTTGGAGTTTAAATCCAAAAACGTTCCCTGCGTCATTACTTCGAAGGGCGTTGAAAATAAGATTAAGTGAGCCATAATTGTAGCTTTTGGCAATTTTTGTATCAAAAGCTGCCATTCTCTCTTGTAATTTGGCAATTTTGATATTACTGTTATTTTTTTTCAATATTTTTAAAGCCTCATTGAGTGAGAGGTTTTCAATCTTAGCAAACGCCATTACCCATAAGAGCAGCGTCAATAAAACAATGCGCATTACACCCTCCATTAATCAGTTAAAGTGATAGTTGAGATTATATATAGTTATAACTTAGTAAGAGATTAATGGAGCAGACTTATCTGCTCCACATTAGAGAATAGCGTAAGAAACGGAGATACAAGCTTTTAAATTTGCCAATTCTTTGAGGACCTCTTTGCTTACATCGTCATCGACAATAATCACCGCAAGTGCATGCCCGTGATTGTCTCTACCTAGTCGAAAATCAGCAATGTTGATATTGTGTTTAGCCAATATCATCCCTACTTCGCCAATGACACCTGGGACATCGGTATTTTTGAAAAGAATCATCTTTCCTTTTGGCTCAACATCCAAAGCAAAGTTATTGATATCAACAATGCGTTGAACACTCTCTTCAAAAATGGTTCCGCTGATTTCAATAATATCTTTATCCGTTGTCAGTTTCACGGTGATTTTATTTTTATAACCACTCACTTCAGGGCTCTTTTTACTTAAAATATCAATTCCTCGCTCTTTTGCAACAAACTCTGCATTCACATAGTTGATCGACTCACCAAGTGACTCTTTCAAGACTCCTACAACTGCAAACGTTATCAATGATTTGAGATATTCTGCAATCTCACCTTCAGCAATCACTTTTATCGACTTATATGCACCTTTGTTGACTTGTGCTGCCAAAAAGCCCATTTTCTGCGTCAATTCAAGATATGGCTTGACAAATGGAGGCATCTCGTCTTCTTTTATAGGAAGATTGAGTGCATTTGGATAGCTGATTCCTCTTGCTGCTTCAAGGGCTTGTGAAGCGGCACCTTCGGCAATTTTTTCTTGGGATTCTTCTGTGTTTGCCCCAAGATGCGGAGTAACAGTCACATTGTCAAGCTCTAATAACTTGTTGTCCGCTGCCGGCTCTTTGGCAAAAACATCTATTCCTGCAAATTTTATTTTGCCACTTTTTAGACCTTCGTAAAGAGCATCTTCATTGTATAACCCGCCTCTAGCACAGTTGATCAAAACAACACCATCTTTCATCTTCGCGATCTCTTCTCGATCGATCATATTGATCGTTTCTTTTGTTTTTGGCGTATGAATAGTGATAATGTCACATTTGAGAATTTCATCAAAATCGGTTGTATATTTTACACCCAAATTGGTCGCTTTTTCTGGTGAGATGTAAGGGTCATATGTAACTACGTCCATCTCAAATGCAAGGGCTCTTTTTCCTACTCGGCTTCCAATATTTCCAAAACCGATAATCCCTAGTTTTTTGCCCTTAAGTTCATTTCCTATCCAGGCTTCTCTTTTCCAAATTCTTTCAAGCTTTAGTTGATTGTGTGCATAGGGAAACGCTCTCATACATGCCAGCATATGTGCAAAAGTCAGCTCAACTGCTGCAATGGTATTGGCAGTTGGTACGTTCATAACGATAATACCACGCCGACTGCACTCCTCCATATCAACATTGTCAACACCGACACCGGCTCGTACAATTGCTTTGAGTTTTTTCGCATGTTCCAATAATTCTTTATCTACAGGCGTGGAACTTCTTGTGATGATCACATCCGCATCAGCAATCTCTTTATACAGTGGTTCACCTTTTGGCACATCTGCAGCATTGACATAAATAATATCTTGTTCTTTTGAAAGAATCTCTTCAGCTTTTTTATGAAGATGGTCACAAACGACAATCTTTTTCTTTTCCATTATCACCCTTACTTTTCAAGTTTTTCTTTGATAATTTCACCAAGCGTAGTTTTTTCATCACTATTGATTTTTTTCAAATCCTCTTTCTCTTTCATTTTCTGAAGTCTTCTGACTGAAAGTCGCAAGCGATTGTTTTTTGTATCAAGATGAGAAATAACTGCTTCAATCTCGTCGCCTGGCTGTATCTCCTCTTTTTTCAATGGATAAAGATCCTCATTGCGGATTAAACCGTCCACATTCTCATCCAACGCAACAAATACTCCAAACTCTTTGATATCTTTGACTGTTCCTTTTACAATATCCCCTACTTTATGCTCTTTTGCAAATTTTTCAAGAGGGCTCTCCAACAAAGATTTTCTATCAAGAGAGATTTTCTCGTTATCTTTGTCTATTTTGGCAATTTTTACTTCAACTTTGTCACCAACATTGAAAAGTTCTTTTGCTTTCTGACCTTTTTCCCAGCTGATATCTTGATTGTGCAAAAGTCCTTCTACACTGCCTATACGCACAAATGCACCAAAATCGGTCAATGAAGTGACTTCACCTTCAACTATATCGCCCTCTTTATAATTGGATAGAAACTCTTCAAAAGGCTTCGGTAAAAGGTTTTTCAAAGATACACGGAGTTTTCTATTTTCTGTATCAATCTCTATAACTTCAACATCCAATTGCTGACCCTCTTGGACATACTCTTTTGGATGTTTCGGCCTTTTATCCCAGCTCATTTCAGAGATATGAAGGAGTCCTTCTATATCATTGCCAAGATCCACAAATGCACCATATGGCTCAATATTGCTGATCGTCACATTGATTACATCACCCGGTTCAAGCTCACCTTGGATCTCTTCCCAAGGATCTGGTTGCGTTGCCTTGATGGACAAAAGCAATCTTCGTTTCTCTTTATTAAAATCGATGGCTTTAACGTTGACTTTATCACCCTCTTGAAAGTATTTTGCAGGATTGACAGGACCTTTATAGCTAATCTCATTATAATGAACGAGACCTTCCACTTGTGGAGCCACTTCTACAAACATTCCATAATTAGTAATCTTTTTAACGGTTCCTTCTACAATTGTCCCTTCGTTCAAAAGCTGGTTGATAATCTCTTCTCTTTTTTTGAAAATATCTTGTAAATAGGATTTTCGAGATATGACGATAGAGTCGCTTTCTGGATCGATTTTAATAACTTTTGCAGTAACTTTTCTTCCAATTTCTGGTTTATTTTTAAAAAAGCTTTGTGAATTTGGCAAAAAGAACTGGACACCTTCTTCATTTTCTACAATATAACCTCCTCTATTTTTCCCTTTAATAACACCTTCAACAATGAGGCCATCGAAATCATCTTTATGTTGTTCAATAAACGCTTTCACTTTCTCTTTTGCTAAAGCTTTTCTATGGGAAATTACCGGTCGCTCATTTCTATGTCCAGAAACCATTACTTTGATCGTATCGCCAGGTTGATATTTGAGATTGCCCTCTTCATCGCTAATCTCTTTTATATTGAGAATACCCTCTTGCTTTTCACCCACATCCACAAGTACACGCTCATTATCTTGTATTTCGACAATGACTCCATCAATGATTTTTGATTCATTTCGCTGATTTTCATGCTCTTCTAGCATCTTTGCAAAATCTTCGTTTGCATTCTCGCTGTTTTGCGTATTCATCTGAACCTCTTTTTCCATCTTTGCTTTTTCCTTGACTAAATTTTGTGTATTATACTTGAAATTTCTTTATATTTTCTATAACTTCTTCTATTATCCAGTTCGGTGTGGAGGCACCGGCTGTGATACCACACACTTTTTTCCCTTTAAACCAATCCTTTTGGAGTTCCTTTGCATTCTCTACTAAATAGCTGTCTGGACAGTTTTCTTGACATATCTTATAAAGCTGTTTTGTATTGGAAGAGTTCTTACCGCCAATAATAATCATCACATCCGCTTCTTTGCTCAATTCTCTTGCGGCGTCCTGGTTTTCAAAGGTTGCATTACATATGGTATTAAAAACTCGTACCTCTTTTTTATGTTCCATTAAATAATTGACAATTTTTTGATACTCTTCGAATTTCCTCGTGGTCTGGGCAACGGTTGCCACTTTTTCTTTTAAGGGTTTACCCTTTAACTCTTCGACACTGAGAACTACTATTGGATCTTTCGCATAACTCATAACACCCTTTATTTCAGGGTGGTTAATATCACCAAATATAACGATACTGTACCCTTCTTCGCTCATTTTCGCAACAATTTCTTGAGGCTTCGTTACAAAAGGACAAGTGGCATCGATCACTTCAACATTTTTATCTCTGAGTTGAGCCAATTTATCTTTCGGGATCCCATGCGTTCGAATAACAACTCTGCTGTTTTCCTCAATCTCCTCAATCTCTTCCACCAACCCCACATTATATTTTTCTTTAAGCCTGTCTATTTCGTTTTTGTTGTGGATAAGCGGACCAAAAGTGACACTGTTTGGACTCTCTTCTGCTATTTTGATTGCCCGTTTTACTCCAAAACAAAATCCATAGCTTTTTGCTAGTCTAATTTCCACGCTCTACCTTTGCAATGTGAGATAAAAGATCCAAAAAGTTAGGAAATGAGGTCTGAATACACTCAATATCATGCACTTCCATGCCACTAACAAGCCCTGCTATCAAAAAACTCATAGCAATCCTATGATCACCACAGCTATCAATCACAGCTGCATGAAGTTTTCCTCCTGTGATCTCATACCCATCTTCCAATTCTTGTACTTCTATGCCACATTTTTTGAGATTTTCTACAACACACGTAATCCGATCGCTCTCTTTTACTCTCAGTTCTTTAGCATTGCGAACAATACTTTTTCCATCAGCCACTGCCATAGCGATGGCAAGAGCCGGCAATTCATCAATAAGCCAGGGGATGTTTTCAGACACTTCGACACCGTGTAGAGTATCATGAGTAACAATAATGTCACCAATTGGTTCATATTTGTTCTCTTTTTCCAAAAAGACAACGTCGGCACCCATTTTTTGCAAAATTTTAAATGCCTCTATGCGGGTAGGATTGAGTGTAATATTTTCAAGAATCACCTTGCTTCCTGGAACGATTGCCGCTGCAACTGCAAAGAAAAAGGCACTTGAAGGATCTGCTGGAATACGGATTTTCAAAGGCTCCAAAGGTTTTTGCAATGGAGTGACATCGACTCTGTATCTGCCATGACTCCAATATGTCTGGATCTTTGCCCCCATCCCTTTGAGCATACGCTCAGTATGATCACGACTGAGTTCTGGCTCACTTATTGAACACTCTCCCTTTGCTCGAAGAGCTGCTAAAATAAGGGCACTTTTGACTTGAGCTGAAGCTATAGGGCTTTCATAATCAAAAGGCTCTAATGCGATATTTCCTCGCAACGCTAATGGAGCTTTATTTCCATTTTCTCGACCATCTATTTTGGCCCCAATGGATCGAAGAGGATTGGCAACACGTGCCATAGGACGCTCACGCAGATACTTGTCTCCTGTCAATACAAAAAAACCGTCGACTCCGGCTAGCAAACCACAAAATAGACGCATACCTGTTCCACTGTTCCCACAGTCAAGCACATCCCTTGGCTCTTGGATCTGCTTAGGAGGCCGTATCACAATTTTTTGACCGTCATCTTCCACTTCAGCACCAAGGGCTTGAATGATTTTGAGCGTATTGAGTGTATCTTCTGCTCGTAAAAAATTTTCAATAAAAGAAGGCTCATTGCTTAAAAGTGAAAACATCGCACTTCTGTGAGATATTGATTTGTCTGGAGCAATATCTGAAATACTCAATTCAAAAGAGGAGGCTTTTTTAACTTTCATATAACTCATCGTAGCGTCGCTCCAAGTTCTTCTTGTAAAATCTGTAAAATGTTTTCCAAAATTTTAGAAATCTCCTCTTCTGTCAACGTCTTTTCAAAAGACTGAATGGAAAATCGTATAGTCACACTTTTTTTGTCTCCTAACGATTTATCCTCATAGATATCCACAGGATAGAAATTTCGAACCTCCTGTGGTAGATTCTTTTCTAATACTTTCTTGATATTTTCATACGGTAATGATCGATCTACTACAATACTTAAATCTTTCAGTGAACGTTGGTAAATGGAATAAGGTTTTGCTTTTGGATAGCTCATGGAAAGTTTGTCAAAATCGATTTGTGCAATATATGTAGTCGGAATATCAAGCTCTTTTTGAACTTCAAGATGCAGTTTATATGCCTGCCCTACACATTCATTGTTTTTTATAATTTTTGCCACTTGATATGGGTGAATAAGTTTATGTCTTACATCTCCTTCACACACATCAAAATCACCTATGATTGCTGAAAGTTCATTGAGAAAAGCAGGAAAATCAACCATTGGAGCTTTTCCGTGATTCACAACGCTTTCAGGCTCTTTTTGACCACTGAAAACCAAGACAAATTCTTCGTGTTCTTCCCTTGTTTGATCAAAAATAGTTCCTATCTCAAAAAGTTTCACTCTTTTGTAACCATTTTTGATATTGTTTTGCAATTGCCCCAAGAGATTTGGTACAAGTGAAGTTCTTAATGTATTCATCTCGTTTGTAATGGGATTGATCAGATCAAAATTTTTCTGTACTGTTACAAATCCATACGCTTCCAACTCTTCTTTGTTGGCAAAAATATAACTAATAGTCTCAATATAACCTTGAGCAACTGCTCTTTCGCGTAAGCTCTTCTTTGCTTTATATTTTTGATAGGCTTTTGTAATTCTGTTTTGTTCTACAAAATATAAAGGCTGTGAAGTGATTCTATCTATTCCATAGATTCGAACTATCTCTTCAGCAATATCTTGGATATTCGCAATATCATGACGAAAAATAGGTGGCTTGACTATCAGTGAGTCTTCTGAAACCGAAATGATCTCAAATCCTAAATTTTTCAAAATATCGACGATTTTGTTCTTTTCGATCTCTTGCCCAATGATTTGATTCAACTGTTCAAAAGGGATTTTCAAAGCTTCTTTTACGATCTCTTTCTCAGCTTCATGTCTTCCTGCATAAAACTGAGGGTTTTCATAATACTCATTGATGCATTTTTTTGCATACTCCAAACCTATACCGAGTCTAGGATCACTGCCTCTTGAGCTTCTGTAATAAACCCAATCCGACTTTATTGGATGTTCATACATCTTTTTTGATATTGAATCAGGATCAATAAAACTTGTCTCCAAAATATACGTAGAATCATTTTGAGCAGGCTTCGCTTCATCAAACTGAATCACACCGATGATACTTCCCTTTTTCATGCCATACACAGCATCGTACCCGTTTTCATCTTGTCGGATACGGATAGTATAGCCATCGCTATCCGTAAAAAAATGTAAACCGTATAACCGTGTAATGACACCTGTTGCATGTGTAATATAAAACCCAAGCGTATCGGCAAAATTGTCAAAAATCTCACCTGCCAAAGCGGAACGATATCGAATAAGCAAAGGATTTTTTTGCGTTTCAAGAGTAAAAGCCTTATAGGCCACATTCGATTCAATATCACTTTCTGGTTGAAACTGTGCTATACGCCCAATACCTATTTGCATTTGATCCGGTTTTTGATAATTGACCTCTTTGATTGATCTGCCAAGAACGACACTCAATTCTCTTGCAATCCCAAGAATACTGAGACAATCTCCTCGATTGGCGGTTAACTCAATTTCAATGATTTCATCATTTAAAAGAGGGTATTCTCGAAGCTCCTTTCCAATTTCCAATGTACCAATGGAATGATCAAAAATCATAATACCTTCTTCAAATTTTGGCAAACCAAGTTCGCTTGCAGAACAGATCATTCCAAAACTTTCAACACCTCTCAATTTCGCCGGCTTGATATGAAAGTCATCAGGTAATACCGCATCAATTTTCGCTACAGCAACATATTCGGCATGAACTACATTTTTCGCGCCACAAACTATTTGCAGTTTTTCATTACCCACATCTACTTCACAAAGATTGAGTTTGTCAGCATTGGGATGTTTTTGACATGAAACAACTTTTCCTACTACAACATTTTGGGGAATCTCAATTTTTTTATATTCCGCAACTTCCAAACCAATGCTGTTAAAAATAGAAATCAGATCCTGTGTAGAAACATCTTTGATATCGATCCACTCCTGCAACCACTCTCTTGTAACTATCATCGAAACTGCTCCAATAAACGTAAATCGCCTTCAAAAAGACTTCTAAGATCACCTATACGATGTATAAGCATCGCAAATCGCTCCACACCGAGTCCAAACGCATATCCGCTCACATTTTCATAGCCCACCGCTTTAAATACATTTGGATCTACCATCCCACATCCTAAGACTTCCAACCATCCCGTATGCGAGCAGACACGGCATCCCTCTCCCTCACAAAAAATACAGCTTATATCCACTTCTGCACTAGGCTCTGTAAAGGGAAAGAAACTAGGACGAAATCGAATGTTGACTTCGCCAAACATATAACGTAAAAAATCTTCTAAAATAAATTTTAAATTGGCAAAACTGACTCTACTCTCTTCATCAACAACCAAGCCTTCGACCTGATGAAACATAGGTGTATGGGTCAAATCAAAATCTCTACGAAAAACAGATCCCGGACTAATCATACGAATCGGAGGTTTTTGCACCTGCATAGTTCGAATCTGAACAGGCGAAGTGTGGGTTCGCAAAAGTTTTCCATCGGCGAAATAGAACGTATCTTGCATATCACGTGCCGGATGATATTTTGGAAGATTGAGTGCTTCGAAATTGTAAAAATCTTCCTCTACAAGAGGTCCTGTTTCTACTGCATAGTTCAATGAAACAAAATAGTCAATAATTTGATCAAGTGTATATTGTACTGGATGAAGCGCTCCTTTTTGACCTCTTGGCGCATACAACGATACATCGATTTTCTCTTTTTCCAGCTCTTCTTCAATTGCCTTTGCTAAAAGATCATCTTTTTTGGACTGCAATGCCTGAAAGAGAAAATTTTTCGCTTCATTCAAGGTTTTGGCAACCTTTGGTTTCTCCTCTTTTGAGAGGGTTTTAAGTTTTTCAAACTCTTTGGCAAAATAGCCTTTTTTACCAAAAAGCTCTACTCTCAACTCCTCAAGCTCATCCAAAGAGAGGGTTTTTTCAATTCTATCCAACCAATCCTTCAATCATCACCTCGTTCCGATTTTTTCGAGTATAATAATATAATAATATTTATAAAAAGATAAGGGAGGCATCTATATGTGTATATTTTGCAAAATCGTAGCTGGAGAGATTCCATCAAACAAAGTCTTGGAAAATGAGGAGTTTCTTGCCTTTCATGATATCAATCCTAAAGCACCTATTCATATTCTCATCATTCCAAAACATCATGTGGAAAATTTTCAGTCAGCAACACCTGAGCTTATGGCAAAAATGACTCCTTTTATTCAAGAAGTCGCGAAAGTACTAGAACTTGATAAAACTGGATACAGACTCATAACCAATAACGGAAAAGATGGTGGCCAGGAGGTTATGCATCTGCATTTTCACATGTTAGGCGGAGCTCCTTTAAAATGGCCATATCAAGCGATTGAAGATGTTGCAAAGAAAAATTTGTAATTGGAGGCTATCCCTCCAATTGCTTTAAAAATTTTTCAAAATAATCTATCTGTTTTTCAACTTGCTCTGTTGCAGTTCCTCCATAAGAGTTTCTCGCATTCATTGAGTGCTTGAGATCAAGATATTGCAAAACGTCAGATTGAATCCTCGGATCGATACTTTGAAGTTCCTCTAAACTCAGTTCACTCAGGTCTTTTTGCTTTTGTTCAGCCAATGCAACGGCTTTGCCAGTAATAAAATGCGCTTCTCTAAATGGTATGCCAATCTTTTCCACCAGATAATCTGCCAAATCCGTAGCTGTTAAATGCCCTATTTTTGTGGCAGCTTCCATTTTTTCTTTGTTGATACTCATCGTTTTAAGTGTTTCGTTGAGAATTTTGAGTGAAATTTTCGCATTTTTAACGCTATCAAACACTCCCTCTTTATCCTCTTGCATATCCTTGTTATAAGCTAACGGCAACCCTTTCATAACGGTTAACAAGGCCATGAGATTCCCGTAAGCCCTTCCTGTTTTACCTCGCAAAAGTTCTGGGACATCTGGGTTTTTCTTTTGTGGCATAATGGAGCTTCCAGTAGAATATTCATCACTTAAAGTCACAAAACCAAATTCGTAACTGCTCCAAAGAATCAACTCTTCAGCAAAGCGAGAGATATGCATAAACATCGTTGCTATATTAAAAAGTATTTCTAAAGCAAAATCTCGATCACTTACAGTATCGAGGCAATTGATTGTTGGTGCATTAAATCCTAATTCCTGAGCTGTCATCTCTCTGTCGATTGGATGGGGAGTCCCAGCAAGTGCTGCACATCCTAAAGGAGAGTAGTTGTTTCTTTCAAAACTACTTTGAAATCTTTCTATATCTCTTTTAAACATACTTGCATACGCTAAAAGATGGTAAGCAAAACTTATTGGCTGCGCATGTTGCAAGTGCGTCATACCAGGGATAAGTGTTTGTGTATGATGCTTAGCAATTGTTACTAGAGTTTGTATGAGACTTTTTAATAGTTCTATAAGATCCTTATTTGATTGCTGGACATATAGACGAAAATCTAAAGCCACTTGATCATTTCGACTTCGCGCAGTATGGAGTTTCTTACCTGCATCACCAACCAGATTTGTTAATGCTTTCTCTATAGCCATATGAATATCTTCATCTTCGATATTCCATTCAAACTGACCATTTTCAATCATATCTTTTATTTTTCCAAGACCTTGTATAATGGCATTTACTTCATTTTCACTTAAAATACCTTGCTTCGCAAGCATCTTTGCATGAGTAATGGATCCTTGTATATCTTGAAGGTACAATTCTTTATCGAAGGGAAGTGAAGCATTAAACTCATCTAAAAGTGAACTTGATTGTGCATTGAAACGTCCTGACCACATTTTACTCATATACTGTTCCTTCTTTTTTAAACGCAATTATACTATTAATCACTGCATGCAGGAACGTTTCCACTATCAGATGCATATTTTTTGAAAAATTGGAGCAGATGTTTCGCTTTTTTCTTAAAGCGTTTGCTATGAAAATATTTTGATGCGGTTGCATTATTATCATGTTTTACGATAAGCACAGCTCCTTTATTTTGAAAAAGCTTCACCCATTCATCTGTTGTATGTGTTTCAGCGAGTTTTCCACCATTTCCATGACATTTTTTACACTTTTTCATATATTCCTTTTGACCTTTGTATACAGATGCATATGAAAAAGAGAGACAAAGCGATACTGCAATCAAAAGAGTGATTCTTCTCATAGTAGATTCCTTGCAATTGAATATATGATTATAATAATGCAGCTTCACTTAATTTCGTATTAATATTTATAATATTTCGCCGATAGTACATGTTGAAATTGGAAGTATTACATCAGAAGAAAAAAGGAGAATAAAAAATCTCTGCCTGGCGCCGACCTACTTTTCCACACCCGAGGGGTGCAGTATCATCAGCGATGCGGAGCTTAGCTTCCAGGTTCGGAATGGATCTGGGCGTTTCCTCCGCTCCATAGGCACCAGGACAAGAGAAGAGAGGCTTTTGGGGTTAAAAGACTCTATTCTCTTGTCTCTTGACAAGTTTTGTTTGAAAGATCACTCATTGTTCGCAGCAAAAGAGTGGTAGCTCAGTAAGGCGGCGGTGCATATAAAACGTGTAAGCCAAACGGACTATTAGTACTGGTCAGCTAAACGCATTGCTGCGCTTACACACCCAGCCTATCAAGGTGGTAGTCTTCCACCGTCCTTCAGGGAAGGCTCATCTTGGAGTCGGCTTCCCGCTTAGATGCCTTCAGCGGTTATCCGTTCCGTGCATAGCTACCCAGCGGTGCCCTTGGCAGGACAACTGGTACACCAGTGGCACGTCCAACCCGGTCCTCTCGTACTAGGGTCAGCTCTCCTCAGCCTTCCTACGCCCACGGAAGATAGGGACCGAACTGTCTCACGACGTTCTGAACCCAGCTCGCGTACCGCTTTAAATGGCGAACAGCCATACCCTTGGGACCTGCTCCAGCCCCAGGATGCGATGAGCCGACATCGAGGTGCCAAACCTCCCCGTCGATGTGAGCTCTTGGGGGAGATCAGCCTGTTATCCCCGGGGTACCTTTTATCCTTTGAGCGATGGCCCTTCCACTCAGAACCACCGGATCACTAAGACCGACTTTCGTCTCTGCTCGAGTTGTCTCTCTCGCAGTCAGGCTGGCTTATGCCTTTATACTCTCCAAGCGATTTCCAACCGCTTTGAGCCAACCTTTGTAAGCCTCCGTTACTCTTTAGGAGGCGACCGCCCCAGTCAAACTACCCGCCAGGCATTGTCCTCCGTGTGGATAACACACGCGAGTTAGCCACCAGAATGAGGAAGGGTGGTATCTCAAGGACGGCTCCACCCGAGCTGGCGCCCGGGCTTCTCAGCCTCCCACCTATCCTGCACATCCCCATCCCGATGGCAGTACCAAGCTGTAGTAAAGGTCCACGGGGTCTTTCCGTCTTTCCGCGGGTAGGAGGAATTTTCACCTCCACTACAATTTCACCGGATCCCTGGTCGAGACAGCCCCCATCTCGTTACGCCATTCATGCAGGTCGGTATTTAACCGACAAGGAATTTCGCTACCTTAGGACCGTTATAGTTACGGCCGCCGTTTACCGGGGCTTCGGTTCATGGCTTCGCCCTAAAGGGCTAACCAATCCCCTTAACCTTCCGGCACCGGGCAGGCGTCACACCATATACATCCTCTTACGAGTTAGCATAGTGCTGTGTTTTTGATAAACAGTCGGATGGAGCGCTTCGCTGCGACCCGCCTCGGCTCCAGCCGCAAGGGCCTTCACCTACTACGGGCACACCTTATACCGAAGATACGGTGCCAGTTTGCAGAGTTCCTTGACCAGGGTTCTTCCGCGCGCCTTAGAATACTCATCCCGCCCACCTGTGTCGGTTTACGGTACGGGCTACTTACTACTCAAACAGCTTAGAAGCTTTTCTCGGCTCGACGGCATCACCGGTTCCCCCGCCGCCCCGAAGGGCTTTGGGGGCCTGTCAGGTCTCGGCCTATCGCTGGGCGGATTTGCCTACCCAGCAGCCTACACCCTTCGAGCCACTATTCCATCAGTGACCCCGGCTAGCCCTAAGCGTCCCTCCTTCGCCTTGTAGTAAGTAGGTATCGGAATATTAACCGATTTCCCATCGCCTACCCCTCTCGGACTCGGCTTAGGACCCGACTAACCCTACGTTGACGAGCATCGCGTAGGAAACCTTGGGCTTTCGGCGAAGTGGATTCTCACCACTTTTATCGCTACTCATGCCTGCATGCTCACTTCCAGCCGCTCCACTGCTCCTCACCGGTACAGCTTCACCGCTGACTGGAACGCTCTGCTACCGCGCATACACCAGTATGCACCTGCGACTTCGGTGTGTGACTTAGCCCCGTTATATTTTCCGCGCAGGGCCGCTAGACCAGTGAGCTGTTACGCTTTCTTTAAAGGATGGCTGCTTCTAAGCCAACCTCCTGGTTGTCTAAGCAGCCCCACATCGTTTTCCACTTAGTCACAACTTTGGGACCTTAGTCGGCAGTCTGGGTTGTTCCCCTCTCGACATAGGATTTTATCACCCTACGCCTGACTCCCAGGATTCCACACTAGGTATTCGGAGTTTGACAGGGTTTGGTACCCCTGTGTGGGGCCCTAGCCCTATCAGTGCTCTACCCCCTAGTGCTACGTCCTGAGGCTATACCTAAATATATTTCGCAGAGAACCAGCTATCACCGAGTTTGTTTGGCCTTTCACCCCTATCCACAGCTCATCCAAGGAGTTTTCAACCTCCACTGGTTCGGCCCTCCATGGGGTCTTACCCCCACTTCAGCCTGGCCATGGATAGATCACCCGGCTTCGGGTCTGCAGCCAGTGACTATTTCGCCCTGTTCAGACTCGCTTTCGCTACGGCTTCGCGTTCGCTTAACCTCGCCACTGACCACAACTCGCAGGCTCATTATGCAAAAGGCAGTCCGTCACCCTGTTCCGAAGAACATAGGGCTCCGAATGATTGTAGGCATACGGTTTCAGGTTCTATTTCACTCCCCTCACTGGGGTTCTTTTCACCTTTCCCTCACGGTACTTGTGCACTATCGGTGTGATGGTAGTATTTAGCCTTGGAGGGTGGTCCCCCCGTCTTCAGTCAGGATAACACGTGTCCCGACCTACTCGCAAGGTCTCTGCCTAGTCCCACCTACACTATTTCGCTTACGGGACTGTCACCCTCTATGGTGTGCCTTTCCAGACACTTCAGCTATAATGTAGGCTACACAGAGACGGGCTACTCCCCGTTCGCTCGCCGCTACTAGGAGAATCTCGGTTGATTTCTTTTCCTCTGGGTACTGAGATGTTTCACTTCCCCAGGTTCGCCCCTGACAAAGTCAGGTGACTGGTGTCTCCACCAGCCGGGTTGCCCCATTCGGAAATCCCCGGATCAACGCTTCTTGGCAGCTCCCCGAGGCTTTTCGCAGCCTAGCACGTCCTTCATCGCCTCCATCACCCTAGGCATCCACCGTACGCCCTTTGTAGCTTACACCTACTTCTAAAGCGCACCGCCGCCTTACTCAACTACCTTTGTCAAGTAAAACAGCTTGCCTATTGTATTTACCTCTTTTACTACGAACAATGAGTTGTCAAATATCTCTTAGACCATAAAGTCTAAAATAAACCCTAAATACCTTTAGAGCTTATTTTAAACTTCATCCAAACCTGGTGGAGTCTACCGGGATCGAACCGGTGACCTCCTGCGTGCAAGGCAGGCGCTCTCCCAGCTGAGCTAAGACCCCATCCACTAAACTGGTGGGCCTGAGAGGACTTGAACCTCTGACCTCACCCTTATCAGGGGTGCGCTCTAACCACCTGAGCTACAGGCCCATTATTAAAGCTCGCCCCTGATAAGGGCTCCTTAGCTCTTCTTCTCCACCTTCTCTTTCAAAGAACACCCGATCTCTCACAACTAGACAGAAATGAAGAGTCCCCTCAAGCCAATGAGTGTGAGTCTCATCGGCTTCCATCCAAAGAATTGAATCTTTGGATCATCACTCTAGAAAGGAGGTGATCCAACCGCAGGTTCTCCTACGGTTACCTTGTTACGACTTCACCCCAGTCGCTGAGCCCACCGTCGACGAGGGTCCTCCCTTACGGGTCGGTCCCCCGGCTTCGGGTGAGCTCAACTCCCATGGTGTGACGGGCGGTGAGTACAAGACCCGGGAACGTATTCACCGCGGCATGGCTGATCCGCGATTACTAGCGATTCCGACTTCATGCAGTCGAGTTGCAGACTGCAATCCGAACTGGGACGCGCTTTAGAGATTTGCTCCACCTCGCGGTATCGCCTCTCTCTGTACGCGCCATTGTAGCACGTGTGTCGCCCTGGGCATAAGGGCCATGATGACTTGACGTCATCCTCACCTTCCTCCCGGTTACCCGGGCAGTCTCCTTAGAGTGCCCACCCTAAGTGCTGGCAACTAAGGACGAGGGTTGCGCTCGTTGCGGGACTTAACCCAACATCTCACGACACGAGCTGACGACAGCCGTGCAGCACCTGTCACCGAGCTCCTCCAAAAGGAGGCACCCCTCCATCTCTGGAGGGTTCTCGGGATGTCAAGCCCAGGTAAGGTTCTTCGCGTATCTTCGAATTAAACCACATGCTCCACCGCTTGTGCGGGTCCCCGTCTATTCCTTTGAGTTTTAGCCTTGCGGCCGTACTCCCCAGGCGGGATGCTTAATGCGTTAGCTGCATCACTGCAGTGACTAGCACCACAACGACTAGCATCCATCGTTTAGGGCGTGGACTACCAGGGTATCTAATCCTGTTTGCTCCCCACGCTTTCGCGCCTCAGCGTCAGTACCGTTCCAGCAGATCGCCTTCGCAATGGGTATTCCTGGTGATCTCTACGGATTTTACCCCTACACCACCAATTCCATCTGCCTCTCCCGGACTCTAGCCTAGCAGTTTTGGACGCAGTTCCACGGTTGAGCCGTGGGCTTTCACATCCAACTTACTAAGCCGCCTACGCGCCCTTTACGCCCAGTGATTCCGAGTAACGCTTGCACCCTCCGTATTACCGCGGCTGCTGGCACGGAGTTAGCCGGTGCTTATTCGCAGGGTACCGTCATTATCTTCCCCTGCAAAAGGAGTTTACACCCCGAAGGGCGTCATCCTCCACGCGGCGTTGCTGCGTCAGGGTTGCCCCCATTGCGCAATATTCCCCACTGCTGCCTCCCGTAGGAGTCTGGACCGTGTCTCAGTTCCAGTGTGGCTGATCATCCTCTCAGACCAGCTACCCGTCATAGCCTTGGTAGGCCGTTACCCCACCAACTAGCTGATAGGCCGCAGCCCCATCCCATAGCGCTACATAACGCTTTCCACAACCTGACTTGTGCCAGGAAGGAGTATAGGGTATTAGCAGCCCTTTCGGGCTGTTATCCCCCGCTATGGGGCAGGTTAGCTACGTGTTACTCACCCGTGCGCCGCTTAGCTGACACTCAATTCACCCCGAAGGGATCATTGAGCCGTTCTCGCTCGACTTGCATGTGTTAGGCACGCCGCCAGCGTTCACTCTGAGCCAGGATCAAACTCTCCATAAAAATACTTTTATGAAGTTTTAAAATCCTACTTTAAAACTCAAAGGACTCTTCATTCTGTCTAGTTGTCAAAGATCAAATTCCCTAAAGAACTCTCTCGCCCATCTTCCACTCAAGATGAGCCATTTGAATTCTTTCTCTTTAGCTCCCCGCGTTTCGAGGACTGAAATTATGCCAAAATCTTTCAGGCTTGTCAAGAGCCTCTCCAAACCCCCTCAGCCTCTCGTGAACTACTCGTCCACTCTCCCCTGTTTGAGGCCGAAATTATATGAAGTTTCTCTCCTGTTGTCAAGGGTAAAGAACTATTGAACAACTGTTTTTATGTAAGAAAAGCCTGTCTCAGGCTCTATTGCGATAATGAAATATCTGGGACAGGCATCTTTGTCATCGAAACAGACTTTAATTTTACATTCAGAATGGATAAGTCTGTTTTTTTGATATGCTTGAGTCATTGTTGCAGGAGAGCCTTTGTAAGGCCTTCCCAATGCATCGAAGGAAATTCTTTTGCCTGAACATCCACCAAACAATTTTACATCAACTACACCATACTCCTCTCCAATAGCTGCTTTTTTATAGGTTTTAGGATCATCATAATATATAGTGAATCCTCCACTAATAAGCTTATGTGTTATTGGATCTTTTACCACCTCTCCTGTTGTAGCATTCGGATTGCCATCATAGCCACTCCCAACATCATGATCACTAAATATCGCATATGCAAATTGTGATGTTTGATGATCACGACTGGCATACTTTTTCTTAAAGAATCGTATCTGCCAACGCTCTTTATACCACTCTGGATTATATGGATCAAATTTTTGGTCTGCCATAGCAAGATGCTGGGTATATCGAATATGTTCGATAAGTTGATTGGCAAGTGAAACAACTGGATTGGTCTGTAATCTTGGAATAATGAATGAGGATAATATACCTATTATGACGATGACAAGAATAAGTTCATAAAGAGTGAAGGATTTTCGCATTTTCTGTTCTTTATATGCGGCACTAGCCGCATATAAAGTTATTTAATCTCTTCGGCTTTTTGTACGTCGTAGAGAATATCATCAAATGGATGGCGGTACATTGGCATACCAAGTCGTTTTTCATCCAAAATATGTCCGATAAATCCTATGGTTCGACCAAGGATAAAGAAAGAGTTGAGTGTACCGCTGCTGATAAACTCATCGATCTCTTCTTCAGTGTACCCCAATGCTCTCCACATATCTACCATCAAGATACCAATTGTACCATCCACATTCAAAATAAGATTATCTTTTTTAGAAGTAGTAAGTTTTTCAACTTCCAATGCGTAATCGAGCAGTGATGTTTTTGGAAAATGCTCTGCTGCAAACTTTTTAAGACCCTCTACCCGCTTATCTGGGTTTCGTACAGATTTGATTCTGTGACCAATTCCTGGAATCGGGATACCTTGTTTTTTCATATAGTTGATAAACTCTGCTGGACTCATGTTGTTGTCGTGTGCATATTTGAAGTAGTATGCTGCCCCATCAATTGCCCCACCAAATCTTGGACCAATCGTAAGAAGTCCTGTTACAAGGCTTTCAACAACAGATTTTCCAGCCCGAGCCGTTACTTTCGCATTGTGTGCACCACTTACTGCCGGACCATGGTCTGCAACTGTTTTGATCACAGTTTCAATAAAATCAACTGCCCATCGTGGATATACCTTTTTAAACCAAAGGAGGCTTACAACATCACCGATTGTTTTTCCAGTATCTGGTGTTGCTACGCTGCTGATTGGATAACCTGCGTATGTAGCCTCTTCGCCTCTGTCATCACTAATTGTACAGATAAAGTTTTTCGGTTTTCTGATTTTTCCAGCTTTAAGCGCTTTTGCATAATCTTCTGGAATTTGTGGAACTTCTGGCTCTTCGATATCTTTGATGATTCCTTTGCCTTTTAGCTCTTCATAAACCCCTTTGATTACATGAGGGAGATCGTTAAAGCTATCAGGTACATGAATACCCGCTTCTCTCATCGCCTGATTTTTTGCTACTGCTGTCTCTTCATCTGCATTTGCGCTAGCTCCTGCATGTCCAAACTGCACACCACTGCTAAAATGTTGTGCAATCGTTCCGATACACCATCCAATAACTGGCTTAGTGATCTTTCCGCTTTTTACTGCTTCGATTACTTTATACTCTTCTCGTCCACCAACTTCACCAAGCAAAAGCATATATTTTACATTCGGATCTTTTTCCATTCGAAGGAGGTGATCGATAAATACAGATCCAACAAATCTGTCTCCACCAATCGCAACACCATCTGCAACACCATCTGCATTAAGAGCGATTATGTTACAAAGTTCGTTAAACAGACCTCCACTTCTCGTTACCAAACCACAGCTTCCTGGCCGATGAAG
Organism: Nitratiruptor sp. YY08-10; assembly: GCF_016629565.1. Classification (NCBI taxonomy): domain Bacteria; kingdom Pseudomonadati; phylum Campylobacterota; class Epsilonproteobacteria; order Nautiliales; family Nitratiruptoraceae; genus Nitratiruptor; species Nitratiruptor sp. YY08-10. The sequence continues at coordinate 638,619 of NZ_AP023057.1, read as the reverse complement.
TTTGCTTTTTACGATATTTTCAATAGTACCACCAATATTTGCAACTTTGAATGCACCTGGTGTGATCGCACCAACAGTTGCAGGACCAATGATAAGCACACCTTTGTCTCGTGCCGTTTTGTTCATAATCCTGGCAAGTCGTTCAGGAATCCCTTCAGCTGTAATCATAATCGTTTTAAATTGATCAAATCTCAAAGCATCCATCGTTACATCGTATGCCGTTCGAAAAGAAGCAAAGTTCAAAAGTACATCAGCATTCGGATGTGCTGCAGCTGCCTCTTCAGTGCTTCTGTAAATTGGAATCATTACCTCATCAGTACCAAAGAAAAATTTATCAAATTTATTGGAGCTTGTCGGTGCAACAATTGCTGCAACAGATGGTTTTTCTCGTTTAATCACATAATCGTAATCAAGCATTCGCTGGATTGCGCTTCTGTTGTTATTCCAAAAAATTGCTTGTGTATCTCTTGTAAAAAGTCCCATTCATTCTCTCCTTATGCTTTTGCTTTATCTTCTTCGATTGCCATTCGAACGATATCAGTTATGTGCGTTTCTGGTCCAAAAACTTTAATCGGAAGTCCCAGTCTCTCAGCTGCTTCTTTAATGTCTTTGAGTCCTTTTTCATAATTTGGACCACCGCGTCGAACGTAAATTCTTACACCAACATCTTTCATTTTGTCCGCATATTTTTCGAATGCTTGGATGATTCCTGTAAACGTTTTTGCAACGTCAGTAAAGTTAGCAATCGCACCACCAATGATTAAGATTTTATCTCTTCCTTGCGGATCTTTTTCTCTTGTCATAAGATCTAAAACAGTTTCAGTGTAAAACCGTGTTTCATCTGTTGTTGGTCCCCCAGAGTATTCACCATGGTTCGCAAGCTCGGCAACCCCACCAGCCAAATCTGCAATGGTATCTGCATACACAACAGAAGCACCACCACCTGCTACGAGTGTCCAAATTCTTCCTTTAGGATTGAGAACTGTCAGTTTCAAAGAAGCACCACTTTTTGCGTCAGCTTCTGCTATTGCTTTTTCTTCTGGACTCTTTTCTGGCATTCCAAAAGGTGTTGGGAACTCAATATCACCCCATACATCTTTCATCAAAAATCCGGCAGTATCGTCAAGTCGCGCAACGAGATCGAGCAGATATACATTGTCTCCAACGATAACAACAGGGTTGATTTCAAGATATGCAAAGTTGAGATCTCTGAAAAATTTATAAAAATTTACTGCAAAATTTGCATAAACCTCTTTTTTATCCTCAGGAATATCAGCTGGAATATGTTCTTTAATAAGTTTTTCTATCTCTTCATCACTCGCATCGATAGGAATTTTAACCTCAGTCACTTTATCCCAGTTCTCTTCAACTTCCATACCACCATGAGCACTCATATACAGTACATCATAATTTTCATCAAGTGTTGTTGCTGCAATATAATACTCTTCATCTTCTGTATGCGGTGTGAAAGGCTCAACAATAAAATGTGTTAAAACCCCTTTTTGCCCACTGAGAAGCGTGGTTTCTTGGTTTCTTTTTTCATCGATCCATTTTGCGGCATCTTCAAGAGTAACATCACCGGGTTTGTTTACTTTAAAAAGAACTAAATTGTTTTTTCCTCGTTTACCAAAAAGCATATCTGGTTTCGCTACAAGAGGCTTTTCCTTGAGCCATTCATATCCTGGTTCTTCGGCTTTTTTCTTTAGTTCTTCTCCGCTTGTAACAAGAACACTTTCAAAAGGATATTTCAGACCTTTGAAATATTTGTCCCAGTTTTGGGCAAAAAGTTTTTTGCCGTCATATTCACGTATCGCTCTTTGGGCCATTCCTACTCCTTAGAAAATATGATATTTGATATTGTAACATTAAACAAAGTTTTGAAAAACATAAAAGAAGCAAAACATAATTCAATTAGAGATATTGTTAAATTTCGTTACATTTCTATTTGCTCAACAGTTTTTTTGTAACTATTTGTAACGAATTCGACTTCCTTTTTTCCAAAAGGAAAATCCAATTCTATAGATATTCCTGATTTGAATGGACTGAGCGAATATTGCCTACAATGTTGTATTCCATAAAAACGTAGCTGTAATTGTAAATCCTCGTCTTTCGCATCAATACACGAGATATTGTTTTGATAGAGTGCGTTCGCCAAAGATTTTGCAAAATAGTACTTATATGCAAAATGGTGCTTTGGTTCTTCAAATATAAAAAGTGTTTGATTGAAAATGAGAAAAAAATCATTGAGTATCAAAGAAAATATAACAATAAAAAAGGCAATTTTTAACCGCTTCCTATATTTTTCAAGACGAACCCTGTAACTTGCATAAAATGTCCTTACCATCAACACAGCACCTACAACCATAAAAGGAGCAAAATTGATCAAATCGATTTTTTGTCTGAATGAAAGAACAAGTGCAAAAAGAAAACTAACTCCGCTCAAAAACCAAAGGAGATTTTTCTTCTCTTTGACAAGAATTCGATAAACAGTATAAAAATAGTATAAAAAAACCAAAGGAGAAAAAATAGCCGCCAATACTGCAATCGTATCCAAAAAATAGTTTTTAGGTTTTCCACCCACATCGAAACCATATATCCATAATGACATAACGAAAAGGAGAAAATAATAGAGCGCAATTTTCTCTTTTTTATACCAATAAAACGTTGAAACAGCTAAAAATAGAATCGCAAAAGATTGATCAAACAAGAGTAAAACAAGAGAAAAATATGGCAACCATTTTACATATTTATGGTACATATAGATAAAAATTAATGTCAAAAAAATGATAATAGGTGCTTTGTTGATTAAAACCGAAGTCGCTATGACCCCTGGCAGCATAGAATAAATAAAAAGTGCTAAAAACCTATCCTCTTTTCTTTTAAGATAATAAGGTGCTATCTTTGCATACAGAGCCAAATTCAGCAATGATATACAAACAATAGGCAATCGCACGATAAATTCATTGGGATTTTTCGAAACAAAAGGAGCAACGATGTAATGCAGCCAATGGTGGGCGGTATAGATATACTCGGCTTCTTTCGGACCTATTCCAAGTGTTGATGCACCAATAATCAAAAACAGGGCATAAAAAAGAAAATAAAGAGTCATCTAAAGTTTCAAAAAATTATCCAGTATTTCATATCCATGTTCGCTCATAATTGATTCTGGGTGAAACTGAACACCATAAATCGGTTTACCTTCCACTTCCAGTGCCATTATCTCTTTATCATCGTCACTGTATGCAGTAGGTTTAATAATTTTAGGAAGACTTTTTTGGTTCACAACAAGAGAATGGTACCGTGTTGCTCGAAACTTTTCGGGAAGATTTTTAAAAATTGGTGTTGGGTTTGTCACATCGATTTGAGAAGTTTTCCCGTGCATCATATTTTTTGCTTGGACAATCTCGCCTCCAAACGCTTGAGCAATCGTTTGGTGTCCAAGACAAATGCCAAAAATCGGTTTTCTGTCTTGAAACCGTTTAACCACTTCCAAACTTACACCCGCTTCATTGGGTGTAGCAGGACCTGGTGAAATGATAATCTTTTCAGGATTGAGTTTTTCTATCTCTTCAATAGTTAATTCATCATTACGAATAACCTTGAGATTGGCCCCAAGTTCCAAGCAGTATTGCACAACATTGTAGGTAAAGCTGTCATAGTTATCTATCATTAAAATCATGCATATCCCTCGTCCAAAAAAAGTCTATCCACTCTTTTGCTTCATGTATTGAAAAGTCTGGCTGCACAGATGCATCTTTTTTAAAAAAAAGCGATGCAACTTTGAAATTTTTCTTTGGATAGCACTCTTTTATCGTTTTTAAAAGATGTGCTATCGTATCTCCTGAATCAATTATATCATCTACTATCAAAATATTTTTTCTTTTCCCTAAATCCGGCAAAGTTCCAAGTTGAATGCAAGAGAGTTTCTTATAGCCTTCATACCCTTGAGAGGTCACTGTAAAAACATCTCGTATTTCCAAACACTCCGCCAAAAGATGAGCTAGGGTGAGTCCGCCTCTTGCAACTGCCAAAATCGCATCAAAGGGTTCATCAATCATTTGACAAAGCATCTTTGCATCTTTGATCAATTCATCACACGAGTAGTATCGCATTACCAGACTTTCAGTTCGTTATAGAGACTGTCTCGCTCAACCGGAATAAAACCACTATCTTTAATCAGATGGACAAACTCTTCTAAAGGAATTCCATTTTTACTCGGTGCGCCTGCTGCACTTTGAATCGCCTCTTTTTCAATCGTTCCATCCAGATCGTCTGCGCCAAATTCTTGTGCAACCAGAGCAAGATTGAGTGTTGATGTAGCCCAATAAGCTTTGATATGGGGAATGTTATCCAGTATCAATCGTGCAATGGCTATCGTTTTGAGATACTCCTGACCAGTTACAAAATTTTCGACTTTCAAGTAGTTGTTCTCTTTTTGATACACAAGGGGAATAAAACAGTTAAATCCCCCTGTTTCATCCTGAAGATTTCGCAGCCTGAGCATATGATCTATTCTATGGGCTCTGTTTTCTATATGGCCAAAAAGCATCGTGGCGTTACTTTTTCTTCCTTTTTGATGCCAAAGCTTATGGATCTGCAGCCACTCATCACTGCTCACTTTTCCTTTGCAAATATAATCTCGCACCTCTTCATCAAAAATCTCGGCTCCCCCGCCTGGCATACTATCCACACCATTTTCTATCATGAGCTCTATCATTTCGTCATAGCTCATCCCATGCTCTTTGGCCAAAAAGTTTACCTCAGCCGCCGTTAAAGCTTTGATATGAATTTGAGGAAACTGCTCTTTTATCTTTTTAAAAATGCCAAGATACCAATCTAATCCTACTTGATCATTATGCGCTGAGACGATATGGACCTCTTTGATTCCTCGTTGGGTTGCCTCTTCAACAATTGCAAGTATCTCATCATGGCTCAGTGTATAAGGATTTGGATTTTTCCTGTTTGCGCTGAATGCACAAAATTTGCAGATATCTTTACAGATATTTGTGGGATTGATGTGGCGATTGATATTAAAAAAACTCTTTTTCCCATATAAACTTTTTCTCTTTCGATCAGCATATTTTGCCAATGTAAAAAGATCCAGATCGTATAATTTTACGCCATCTTCAAAACCCAATCTCGCACCGGTTTCAAGTTTTTCGATCAACTCCATAACAGTCCTCAAATAATTTTGAAGAATTATACAAAAAGAATTGTTACAATAACAAAAAAACTTTCGGAGTACATTGTGTGTGGAATAGTTGGGTATATCGGCTCTAAAAATGTTAAGAAAATTTTGTTAGATGGGCTTAGGGAGCTTGAATATCGCGGATATGACAGTGCCGGGATCGCTATCATGCAAGATAAAAATCTATATATATTCAAAGCAGTCGGTAAACTGGATAATTTAAAAGAAAAAACAAAGCAGTTTGAGCCAGAAGGTTTTGGCATCGGTATCGGTCACACCAGATGGGCAACACATGGAAAACCAACGGAACTCAACGCACATCCCCATATGGGTGAGTACAGTTATGTGGTTCATAACGGAATCATCGAAAATTTTAAAGAGATCAAAGAAGAACTCAAAAACAGAAATTTTGTCAGCCAAACAGATACAGAGACTATCGTTCACCTTTTTGAAGAAAATCTGAAAAAATCCGAAAATCCGAAGGAAGCGTTCCGAAAAACAATCAAACGGCTTCAAGGAGCCTATGCCGTACTGCTGATCACTAAGGCCGAACCGCAAAAGATATTCTTTGCAAAAAAAGGCTCTCCCTTAATCATTGGCAAAAATGGCAACGAGATCTATTTTGCATCCAGTGATGCACCGCTCATTGGCAATGCTAAAGAGGTACACTATTTAGAAGATAATGAGTGGGGCGTAGCAGAAGCCAGAAAGATAGAACTATTCCAAGACGATACCCGACTCTCGCCTTCGTTTCAAAAGCTCACTATCAATAAGGAGTATGCTCAAAAGGGCGGTTTTCGATTTTTTATGGAGAAAGAGATTTACGAACAAAGCGATGTGATAACCGAAACAATGATGGGACGTATCCATGATGAGGGAATCCATTTTGATGAGATTGATGATGATTTTTTGCAAAACATATCCAATATAACCATATGCGCTTGTGGCACAAGTTATCACGCGGGGCTCAGTGGAAGCTATCTTATCGAACAATTGGCCAAAATACCTGTACGTACAGAGATCGCCAGTGAATTTCGATACAAAAACCCGATCTTACAAAAAAATACGCTTTTTATCGTTGTCAGCCAAAGTGGTGAAACTGCAGACACTTTGGAAGCATTGAAGATGGCAAAAAATGCAGGATTGAAAACAGTTGCTATATGCAATGTGGACAACTCCTCCATCGTAAGACTTGCGGATAGATCCATTCTCACTCGTGCTGGCATCGAAAAAGGTGTAGCCAGCACAAAAGCTTTTACGACACAACTTATGGTTTTATGGATGCTTTCGGTGTATCTTGCACAGCAAAAATCGACTTTAACAAAAAATGAGATAGAACAAGAAATCCATGCCATGAGTACGACTCCTAAAGCACTCAAGGTTCGTCAAGAGATGCATGAACGTATCAAAAGGCTTTCCAAAAGATATCTGCATGGACATGGATTTTTCTATATCGGTAGAGATATCTTCTATCCGTTGGCACTCGAAGGTGCCCTCAAACTCAAAGAGATCAGCTATCTTCATGCAGAAGGATATCCAGCTGGAGAGATGAAACATGGTCCCATTGCATTGGCGGATCCAGAACTCTTCACAATTGCCCTTATGCCCAAAAACAGACTCTATGAAAAAACAAAGAGCAATGTTGAAGAACTCAGCGCAAGGGATTCGACAATCTGTGCCATTTCATTCCAGGAATTTGATCTAGCAGACGATTTTATAAAGATCAATGAATGGAACCATTTTATGTTAGAATATTATGAAATGGTTGTTGTATTACAACTTTTGGCAATGGAGATAGCCATTCGTCTTGGCAATGATGTGGATATGCCACGTAATTTGGCCAAATCTGTAACCGTGGAATAAAAAATGAACCAAGAGATTCAAACTATTTTGCAAGAAATTATACAACTGTTGGAAAAAGAGAAAGAGCTACTTGTTTTATCGATCAAAAATCATGATGTCAGTAAACAACTTGAAGAGATTATAGAACAAAAAAAGAGTGCACTTTCGAAACTATCTGAACAGAACGAGGAAGATATTTTGCAAAATAAAAAAGAGTTGGAAACAATAAAGCTTCTCAATGAACGAAATATTGAACTTGCAAAAAACAATCTCAATTTCATTGATTCAATGTTTGAAGCGATATTTTGCGATGAAGCAAAACAGTACACCCCAAATGGAGAGTTAACATCCCAAAAAGAGGGATTGGTCAATAAAAAAGCATAAGTTTTTTCCGATAATATAAAAAGCCTCATCAAAAGGAACGATCATGGCAAACACTTCTGTATTGCAATCAGCTATGGCAAACGCTTTGAACAATATCTCTCAAACTCTTTTGCAAAATCAAAGAGCTATCGATATTGTCAACAACAACATCGCAAACCTCAATACAGAAGGATACAGCAGGGTTGAGGCAGGTTTTTCTTCACTCCCTACTGGTGGAACACTGTTGAGTGAGGCAAAAAGAGTCTTTGATAAAAACTATTTTTTACGGATGATCAACACAAATCAAGAAAAAAGCTATTATGAAAATTTAGACAGCACCTTAAGCCAACTTGAAGCTCTTTTTAAAGACTCTTTAGGCGGCGGTTTCTCCAAACAGATCGACGAATTTTACAACTCTTTAAATGATGTGATCTCATCTCCAGACGATTTGGTGGCTCGAAAATCGTTTCTTACAAAGACAAAAATGCTTGTAGGAAGAGTCCGAAGCGTAGGTGAGGGAATGGATGATCTAAGCGGGCTTATAAAAAACTCTTTTCGAGAAACTGTGATGCAGATCAACAACCTTGCAAAAAGAATTACCGATCTTAATAAAAATATAAAATATTTCGCAAATGACCAGACAAAGCTCAACAGTTATCTTGATCAAAGAGACCAGGCCATAAAAAAGCTGAGCTCTTTGATAGATATCAAGGTTATCTATCATCAAAACAATACGGTAGATATAACCACGGCAAAAGGCCATATGCTTGTATTGCAAGATAAAGCTACTCCAATACAGACTCGCACAAACAAAGTCACCATGGTTAATAGTTATATTGTAACACCTGCCAATACACTCTCCTCACCGAAAGATATCATTACGGATTCTGGAACACTTACGATCAACTATAAACTTAATGGAGAGGACCAAAGTTTTAGTATCGATTATCAAAACAAATCACTCTTGGATATCGCATCTGAAATCAATGCCCAAAGCAGTGATTTAAAAGCAGATGTAGTCAATGTCGGAGATCAAACAAATCCAGACTATCGTCTAACAGTTTCAACAAAAATGAAAAATGTCCAAAACGAGATCGTTTCCATAGAAGACAGCGATGCTGATGATACAACAGGTTTTGATACAAGCAATTCCAGTGAAATATACAAACAAAACTATGCAAAACTTCGAGTTTTGTCAGGCTCTGTGGATTTGACTAATCTTTTCCAGTTTGGAAAAATAGCCTCTTTGATCAAATCACAATCTCTCATCAATCAAGCTTTATACAACGTCAATCGTTTTGCACAAGATTTTGCCTATCAAATAAACTCTATTCACAGAAACGGATACAATCTTAATAATGAAACAGGATTGGATCTTTTTATCAGTGAACAAAGCGGGAACGGTTTGGGAGTCGATGCAACGAATATAAAGCTCAATTTTGAAGATCCCAAAAAGCTGGCTGCCGGAATAGCACAGAATATGCCAGCGGATAATACACTAGCAAAAGCCATCGAAAAAACGAAAGATGGAACCATCTCCTATTTTGATTCGACTATAAAAAGTTTACAAGAGTACGAACAGCCAGACTTTCTCGATGGTTTGACATATAACGATTTTTATAACAGTAAAATCGTTTCCGATATCGCTTTTGAAACTAAGTATACAAAAGATAGATTGGATGACACGACCTTATTATTTAATACATTAAATGAAAAAATAGAAGATATAAGCGGGGTCAACCTCGATGAAGAGCTCGTTAAACTGACGCAACTTCAACGCAGCTATCAAGCCACTGCAAGAGTCATGATGGTTACAGATGAACTTTTTAAGACACTCATCGAAATGACGCGCTAAAAAAATATTAAGGAATGACCGATAATGACAAAAGAATTACCATGAGGAGAAACAGATGCGTATAAGCACCTTAGGTGTCTTTAACAGATATCTAAGCAACATTACCAAATACCAAAACAAGATTGAGCGCTACTCAAATGAACTCAGCAGCGGAAAAAAGATATTCCAACCTTCCGATGCACCTGTAGATAACAGCAGAGCGCTTCAACTTAAATCTTTGGCAAAAGAAATTGATGGCTATATGCACAATATTGATCTTGCTTCCAACAGCATGTCTATAGCCGAGACAAGTTTGAAAAATGTCTCAGAAGCGGCTCTGGATGCTCGAGTAGATATCGTACAACTCCTCAATACGGGTATTCTTGATAGTGAAGATGCCAATATGTTCAAAGACTACCTACAAAATGTCAGAGACTACATCATCTCTCAGTCAAATGTGAGAATAGGCAGCAACTATCTCTTTGGTGGAGAAGATAGCAAAACTGTCCCTTTTGATAAAAATGGTTTTTACCGAGGAAGCAGTGTGGAAGTAAGTGTTCCAGTTGCGAAAGCGACAGAAGTTGTTACTAAATTCAATGGAAAAAATTATCTCTCAACTACTCAAAGTGGTATTTTAGGAAATGAAAAACAAAAAATTGGACTTGTGAAAGCGATCGATGATATTATTGCCATTATCGAAGACGGAGAGATCTACAAACTTCATGGGAAGAACTCCGAACTCGGATATGCTTCTGTAAATGATGCTCTCATATCTTCCGCTGAAACGAATGGTACAGTAACCATTAACTATAACGGTACCACTATCAGTGTGAACTATGACAGCGATACAGCCGATGCCATAAATCCATCTACATTACAAGAGCTTGTGGATGCAATCAATAACGATCCCGCAAACAATGGAAATATAATAGCGTATACATTCACTGACAAAGACGGTATCGAACGATTAGGTTTTACAGGAAAAGAGACAAATAAAGATATCAAAGTAACAATCACCGGTGATCTTCAAAATCACCTGGGCAGCTTCAAACATGTTCTTAATGAATTTGATGAAGGGTTTGATGGAGTAGATAGACATCGAGGTATGATAGGTGTACAAGAACAACTCATAGATAATCTCAAAGAGCAGCATGACAATTTCAAAGTAAATTACAATGAACTCGCATCAAAATTTGAAGATAGTGACTATGCAGAAGCTATAGTCAATCTAGAAAAAGCCAAAACAACCTATCAGGCCACTTTAGCGAGCTTTATGCAGAACAAAGAGTTGTCTCTTCTAAAATATTTCACTCCATCTTAATATTTTTTATAGACTTCGAGAATCTTTTTCTCACTCTCTTGGGATTGAAGTTTTTGAGCAATATCTTGTTGCAATGTTACAGCTTGTTCTTCAAGTTCTTTGATAAGTTCGATGATTTGATAAAGTTCTGTTTCTTCACATTCCTTTAAGGAATTGGGTAGATCATTCAAAAATGCGATATAACAATCAATTTCTTCGCTGCGGAAATTGTTCAACAAACTGCGAAGAAAATCGATCGACTTTTGGCAGCTCATGATGCGGAAGCTATAGGATTTTTCAGACTCTCTTTAAAACCTTCGGCGATAGGTTTGAGTACTTCCAATGCATTATTGATATATTCTACTTTATTTGTAGCGTTTGCTTTTATGATCTCATCTATACAAAAAGCGTAAATTGCATCTAAATTTTTGGCAATCTCCCCGCCTTTTTCGAAATCCAAAGAGCTTCTTAACACTTCTAGTCCCAAGATAGCCTTATCGAGTTCTTTGATTTTTGCTTCTATAAGTCCTTCCGTTATAGCTATCTTCACCATATTGAGCTTGGAAAGTAGTTCATCAAACGTCGCAAGTAGTAAATCCTCTTTACTTTCTATTTGCGTCATATTTTTCTCATATACGTTATATGGACTCATTCCCTATCCTTTCTATTTATCTCCACCATTGAGCAAGGCTTTTGTAAAGTTCTCTATTCTTAATCTCGTATCTTGGAGCTGAGAAAGATAGACATTTATTTTTGCATAGCGAGTCCGAAGAGCGTCGATCTCTTTTTGTATTCTCTCGCTTTTCTCCTCTATCTCTTTTTGAATTCTATCACTTCGCTCAAGATAGCGTTCATTCATCAAGATCATATTGTCTGTATAATTATTGACATACGACTCCAGATCTCTAGTCATATCGGTGAATATCGTTTTCGCATCAAAATTTGGATCATTTAAAAGGGATCCCAAAGCATCTTTTTTCAGTACGAGTTTTCCAGTGGCCGCCTCACCATCACCCGTCGTATCCAAAAGACCATATTGGCCAAGGACACTATTGAGTTTATTGAAAATTGTGGTAGTGATGCGAGACAAACTTCCTTCTCCCTGGAGTGGCTGCCCCTTTGCAGTGACTTCATTGATCGTATCTTTGAGTGTATTGTAAGATGAAACAATTGTATCGAGAGAATTTTCAATATCTGAAAAATCTTTTGCGATAGTAAGGGAACTGGTGCCCACCTCTTGAGCGGTGATTTCCACACCACTTAATACATCACTAAAGGTATTGGTAGCATTTTCTATGATGATGCCATTGAGTTTTATCTGGGCGTTTTGTGCTGCTTGTGTGGTATAGGACGCTCTAGGGTCAGTAGTAGGATCGCTATTGGTATCAAAACCTGTTGTATCATCACCATCGCTATCGGAAATTCCTGTTATTTCATTGTCAATGCCGGTTTTTTTCGAGGTGACTAAAATACGATAATCAGGGGATGTGGAGCTCCCACTATTAATCATTGTCGCTTCCAGATCTGCAGACTTATTGATCTCATTCACAATGTCAGCAAGAGATTTTCCTGTATAGTCAATATCTAAAGAGGTTGCAGCTCCATCCAATTTATAATTGATCGTCAATATGCCGCTATCCGTAAAAGCTGCATTTGGGTCTGAGACATTTTGTGCAGGAGAGATCAGAAAAGAACTTGCCTTGGCAAGCTGTACTACTTCCAAATCGTAACTGCCAGGTTGGGCTTTAGTACCGTCAACACTTACCGATGCGATGTTGTCGTTGGAAAGTGTTGCATCTAATTTGTCATAAATAGAACTATCTTGCAAAGTGGTCAAAGGAGAAAGAAAATCGCTCAGTGCACTTTTTACCTGGACAATAGCCGTAGATTTCGCGATGATCTTTTGTTGCTGAGCTTGCATTTGCTGCAAAGGAATGGATTTGAGTTGGGCAAGTTTATCAAGGTATGCATTATAATCAAAACCCGTATTGGTAAGGCCCGTTATGGACATCTCTCCTGCCATTTTCTACCCTTTAGGCTTTGTTTTTATATAAAAGTCCAGTTATTTCATCGATATATTTTGCAATTTTCAAAAGAGCTTCTGGAGGAAGCTGTCTGATAACTTCTTTTGATTCTTGATCTACAATTTTGACTATCTGTTTGCCTGTATCCTTGTCGACTTCGATTTTGAGCTGAGAGTTTGTAAGCAAAGATATCTTTTTTTGGACTGTATCAAGAGCGTTTTTGAGATCTTTTTCCGTAATATTTTTTTTCTGATTTCTAACTTCATCTTTTTGAATATTTTGTTCAATTTTTTTCTGATTGTCATTTTGTATTTGCGTTTTTTGCGTCTCTTTCAACTGTTGTGTCGAAGAGTTTTGTGTATTGAGTTGCTGTATCGATTGATTGCTCATAATTGCTTTGACATCCATCGCTCTCTCCTTATGCTTTTTGAAAAAGCTCTTTAAAAACCTTTTCAAAAAGCACTTTTATTTCATTATACCATAGGGCAAAAGCCCTATGAAAAAATTATCTAAGAAGTTGTAGAACCATCTGAGGTAGCTGATTTGCCTGTGCAAGCATCGCCATACCAGACTGCATAAGCGTTTGTTGTCTTGTAAATTCACTCATCTCTTTTGCAAAGTCCACATTTCTAATACGGCTCTCCGCTTCTCTTGTCTGAGTTGCAGCGAAATCATTGTTGTCAATGATAGCTTGCAAATTTTGTTGAATGGAACCAAGATCACTTCTTTGTGTATCTATTGTCTTAATAGCATTATTGAGAATTACCATTCCTAATTCAGCACCAAACTGTGTGGTTACATCAATATCATTGAGGTTTTTAAATGCTCCATAGTCAGCAACGCTACCCGAAGCAGTTAAGCCAAGACCTGTTGTTGTAGTACTCAAACCTGTAAAATCATAAGTATCAGAATCTTGGAGACCTGCAATTGTTAGATCACCAACTTTTATTGCAGCCCCTGAAGTATTATTAGTATCATCAACAACTGTTGTTGCCCCCTGAATGATTGTACTTAAATCAACGCTTGTATTTGCAGTAGCGTCACCATCAGTAATGGCTACATCCAATCCTATTGTCTCACCATTTGCTGTTTCCAAAACAAGTTTACCATCACCAGTTTTGGATGCACTCAATCCAATATCTTGACCTTGTGCATTGATATCACTAATAAGCTGATCCAAAGTCACATCGCTGGTATATTTTAATGTAAATTTTTGGGCATTTGCGCTTGTCATATCACTACCTACATAAAAAGTCAGATCCACTTCGTCTCCCGAAGCAATAGCCAATGTACCAAAAGCAGCGTCTGCAGTACTTTGATTCTTCGCTAATGCTGTAATACCTTGTCCTGACAAATATGAATCTCCATTTATCGCAGTTGCAATGTCATAAGCATCTGTCGCATTACCATCTGTCAACTTATTCTTAAGATCAACCCCTGCAACGATAAATTTATCATCACTATCAACAACAAAATCATCAAAATTAGTTGTATCATTCAAAATATCAGCCACACTACCATGTGGAGTTGCGTCACCAGAGTTGCCGGCAGCCGTTTTTCCTGTACCTTCCAAAACTTTAGTTCCTAATGCATCTGCAGTTGATTTTGCAATTGAAATATCAAGAGTCTGTCCTGCTCTAGCACCATATTGTACTGATTTAGCTGTAAATGAACCATCTAATAACTTGATACCGTTAAATTCACTCGCTTTTGCCATTCTATCAATTGCATCAGTAATAGCTTTAATATCATTTTGAAGAGCATTTCTTGCATTTGCATCATTCGTATCATTCGCAGCCTGAGAAGCTTTTGTATACATAGATGTCAATTTGTCATAAATTTGACCGAGTGTAGATTCTGCAATTTGCGCTGCACTTATACCATCGTTGGCATTTCTCGAGCCTTGATCAAGAGCCTTACTCACAAGACTCAACTGATCAGCTATAAATAGACCTGCTGCATCGTCTTTCGCGCTGTTGATCCGAAGACCTGTTTCTAATCGCTCTAACGATGTATTGAGCCTGTTTTCCGTTTTTTTCAAGTTGACATGTCCGAAGTCAGCTTGAAAGTTATAGTTTACTCTGAGTGCCATGATCGCCTCCTTATTTTTTTTTACAATCTCATTATCGGTGATGCCAAATTATTTTTTAGCCTAAGCAGAGAATATTGAATAATTTTTTTGCACCTATGCTTTAAATACTGAAAAAGTGTCATTTTACGAGAATTTTGCTACCATATTAATGTGATTTATACAAAAGGATTTTTATGGAAGGAAACCGTTTCGAAACGGTCAAACTCGCAACGCAGTTTTGGAACAGTGATAGCGAAACGACAAAGATCATTGTTGTTTTATCAATAATTGGCTTTATTATTTTTTTCACTGCGGGTTTTTTCTTTCAAAAATATAGAAAAGAAAAAAGTGTTTTTGAATATTTTAAACGATACGCTATCGAGAGGGAACTAACTCCAGAAGAGATAAAACTTCTTTGGGCATATGCTCAAAAAATGGGACGTGACCCGATGGTAGTCCTTGAATTTAAAGCACCTTTTGAAAAAGTTGTTGATCTTTATTTGCAAGAAAATCCTAACGCAGATGAGAGACTCATCAAAGATATGCGAAAAAAACTGGGCTTTGAGATCCTCTCGCCCTATATTCCGCTTGTGAGTACGAAAGATATAGAACTCTTTCAAAACGCGACACTTATCCATCAAAACAAATCCTATAATGCAACGCTTTATGACAAAGATGAACGATATATGTATTGGTTGCTATCCGATGCTATACCAAGTGATCTAAAAAGTGGTGATCTTATCAAAATTATTTTTATACGCAAAGATGATGCTATATATACAGTTATCGTTCCAATCGAAAATATACTCAATGAAAATGGAAAAATTGTTATCCAAACCCCACATACATTCGAAATGAGCCGAACACAAAGAAGGGAATATCCAAGAGTCCGGACAGAACTCCCTGTCAAAGTTTTTTACCATGACGAAAAAGAGGATAAACAGTATACCTTACACGGTGAAATGGTCGATATCAGTGCAGGCGGGGCGAGAATCTGCTTCAACGGCAAACCTGATATTATAAAGAGATTCAAATACGCCGATATCATACAGATAGAATTTACACTACTCGATATCAAAATCAAAAGCTATCTGAAGCTCCTTGATAAAATCGAGTATGCAAATAATCTTTGTATACGGGGAACCTTTGAAGAACTCTCAGCACAAATCGAGCAAAAAATTCATGAATATGTCCAAAAAGAACAGAAAAAATTGGCACAATTGAAAAACGCATGAAAAAAAATTCGCTGCAACTTTTCATTAAAGAAAACAAGATTCAGCTTGATAAACTCTCCAATGAAAAGAGAGAACTCGATGTCTCAATTGATGAACTTATTGCATATAAACAATCAATAATTAAAAATATCGATGATCTTGAAAAGCAAACATGCCAAACGCTTTTCGAACAGATTCATACAATCAACTTTATTCGAGAGCTCAAACTCAACATTTCCAAAATCGATTTTCAAATAGAACAGCTTGAGCAGAAAAAAGAGTATATTCTTCAGCAGATGAAAGAACTACGCGCTATAAAAAAAGCATATGAAAAATTGCAGGAAAAAATGAAAAAACTGCAGCAAAAGAGAGAAGAGAAACATGAAGAGATTATGGCAGAAGAATCTTATCGTTTTCATACTAATAAGCAGTAGCACTCTTTTTGGACAGACAGAAAAAAAAGAGATACAAAAAGAACTTACCAAATTAAAAACTATGCAAAAAATTTTAAAAAAACAGATCGAGGAGAAAAAAAGATTACTCAAACAGATCAAAGAAGAAGAAGCAAAATTGCAGCAGTTCAAAAAAGAATTGGATACTCAACTCAGAACCATCCAATCTCAACGTTTCAAAAAACTGGCAAAAGATTTCGAAAGTATGGATCCTGAATATGCTGGAGACAAACTCTCAAAAATCAAAGATCCGAAAATTGCTGCATACATTCTGTACAATATGAAGTCAAAAAAAGCAGGGGAAGCCCTGAATTTTATCGATCCGGAAGCATTAAACAAAATAACAGTAATTTTGACAAAACTCAAAAATGACAAGAAACAGTAAAACGACCATTCTTTTTATAACGCTTCTCTTTGTCGCAATTATAGGGATTATTGGGATATATTTTTATTTTTCCCAAGACAAGCAAAACAGAATAGATCTCTATCTTTCCCAAAAAATTGATCAATTACGTTCAGAATATCGTGTAACAAAATATTCGTACCAACATTTGATATCATTCTTTTACGATACCCTCTATGACGATCAAGAGTTTTTGAGATTAATAAATCAACCTAAAGACAAAAAAAGACTCTATCAAAAACTTCTTCCATACTACAAAAAGCTAAAAAAATATCATATCCATTATCTCTCACTGAACAAACCGGATGGAACACTTCTATTGAATATGAACAAACCGCAATTGACAATCTCATCCAAAAAACGGTTTTTAAATAACCAAAATAGTATGGCAAACAAGCTTTTGATCACTTTTCAAAAACCGATTTATTACAATAATCATCTCGTTGCATTAATCAATCTCGCGCTGTCATATAATGTTTTTACGAAAGAACTACAAAAACTTTTCCATGCTCATTACGAGTTTATCGTCAATAAACTAATGGTTCAGGGCTTTGCATTTCGTTACGGTATATACTCGTTTGTTCAAAGTGATTTCAGCCCATTTTTTTACTATGAGAAAATTTCCGACAAAAACGATGATAGTTATCCACAAGTCATACAAAAAATCAAATTAAAAATACGAAACAAAATAGCCAACCAATTATTACAATATCAGGATTTTGCAACATACATAAATATTGATGGCAACTACTACGTGGCAACATTTTTGGCAATCAACAATGACCGCTTTAATATCGGCTATATCGTTTCTATCAAACAAGATAACAATATCAAGATATTTGATACGATTTTTTGGCAAAATATTGTCATAGGCTCTATACTTATCCTCTTTTTATTTATGATGCTCTTTTATTTTGCAATGTCAAGGATAAAATTTGAAGAGATGGCAACAGTAGATAAATTAACTGGTCTCTACAACAGACATAAATTTCAAGAGATTGCAGAAAGTGAGATCAAAAGAAGCCATCGACATAAACGACCTTTATCCGTAATTTTGTTCGATATAGACCATTTTAAAAAAATCAACGATACCTACGGACACGACATAGGAGACGCAGTTTTACAAGAACTGGCAAAAATCATCAAAAAAAATATTCGAAAATATGATTATGCAATTCGTTGGGGAGGAGAAGAGTTTTTGATTTTGGCTCCTGAAACAGATGAAAAACAAGCCTTCGCCATGGCTGAGAAACTAAGAAAAGCAGTCGAGTCACACACATTTCCTGAAGTTGGAAAAGTAACTATCAGTTTGGGTGTTGCCAGTGTAGATCCCAATGAAAGTATCGATCAAGCCATCAAAAAAGCGGATAATGCACTCTATAGCTCCAAACTCGGCGGAAGAAACAAAACAACAATTGCATTATAACTTTTGTCTCTTTTTTTTGAATACTTTTGCAAAGATTTTCGCTATCGCTTTATAGAGATTTTCCGGGATATACTCATCCACTTCACAGGCTTGATAAATTGCTCTTGCCAAAGGTGGATTCTCTTCTATAGGAACACCGTGTTCCTTTGCTACTTCTTTGATCTTTAATGCAAGATAGTCTTTTCCTTTTGCAACGACTTTTGGTGCATGCATTTTCTCTTTTTCATATTTCAAAGCAATAGCAAAATGCGTCGGGTTGGTAATGACCACATCCGCTTTTGGAACTTCGGCCATGATTCTATTCATGCTCATTTCTCGCATCCGTTTCCGAATCTCAGATTTTATCTGAGGATTCCCTTCCATCTGTTTGTGTTCTTCTTTGATTTCGTGTTTACTCATTTTGATATTCTCTTCAAATTCAAACTTTCTGAAGAAAAAGTCAATAGCAGCGATCGGAATGGATAATATCGCAAATCCTAGAATCATGATAAGGGTATATTTCACCAAAAGTACGGCATCTTTATACGGTGTAGTCAAAGCATATTGGAAAACGTCTTGGAGTAAAAATTGCACTAAAAAATAACTTACGACAGTTGCGGCAATCAATTTTAAAATATTTTTGACAAGCTCAAAAAGCGTTTTCAAGGAAAAGAGCCGTTTCAGTCCTGAAATAGGATCAATTTTTTCCAGTTTTGGAATCATAGTTTTAAATGTAAAAAGAAAGCCGATTTGTGCTATATTCGATACAACACCGGTTATCAGAAGTGCAAGAAAGAAGGGGATTATCAAATATCCCATAAACTCCATGACCAAATAGAGTATCGAGTAGTTGTATTGCGGAATATTGTACATTGGATCAGAAAAAATAAGTGTAAAAAGCTCAAACAGTTTTTTATATGCAAAAGGAATATAAGCAATAAAAAGCAAAAAGACGATAATCAATGTCGCTGATATGGGAATATCCTGACTTTTTGCTACCTGTCCCTCTTCTCGTGCTTTTTCCCGCCTACGGGGGGTGGCCTTTTCGGTTTTACTTGGATCTTTTGCCACGTTTTATCCTAAATGCTTTATAAATATAAAGTAGTTTTCCACCATCTGCTGTACATAGGTAACTCCCACGGAAACCAAAACCCCAGCTCCAATCATCAAAGCAACTATTCCTACAAAAATCTGTAGCGGCAAACCTACAATAAAAACATTTATCTGTGGAATGAGCCTGTTCACCAAAGCTAAAGCCAAATTTATCAAATAGACTATGAGAGCAAATGGAAAAGCAAGCTGAAAAGAGAGACTAAAAATCAATCCGCTTTTTTGAAACAGATAGGTAAAAAAGGAGTCCGGATATGAAGTTTGAATGAGAGGAATATATTCAAAACTCTTAACAATTGATATGATAAAAATATGGTACACATCTGTTACAAAAAAGAGTATAAAAAAGAGCATTATAAAAAGTCTACTTAAAATGGAAACCTGACCATATGTGGGATCAAACACGTTAACAATTGTAAAACCCATAAAATAACTAATGATCTCGGCAGCATAGGTAAATGCAGCAACAAATATCGAAACGAGTAGACCAATGGAAAACCCCAGCAAAATCTCTTTTAATATCATCAATGTAAATTGCATCAGCGTCACTTTGGAGAAGTCGTAATGAATTGTGAGATTTTGCAGGAGATAAAAAGAAAATGCCAACACAAGAAGCAGTTTTATATTGTTCGGAATATAATTTGCATTCAGTACCGGCAAAGAGAGGAATATTGCTCCTACTCTGAAAAACACCAATATAGCAAAATATATCTGATCAAGTGAAATACTCATTGAACCAAATGAGAAATCGAATCAAATATTGATTTATAATAATCGATCAATGTCATGAACATCCATGAACCAAATATAATTAACGCAACTACCGTCGCTATGATTTTTGGAATAAATGTCAATGTCATTTCCTGAATCTGGGTCGCCGCTTGGAAAATGCTGATAATAAGACCTACACCAAAAGCTGTCGCTAACGGAGGCAAACTCACCAGTGCCGTGATCTTTAGCATCTGTTCTACCAATGTGATAGCTTGATCAACATTCATTGATATCCTTTAATAAGCGCTTTAATCAGCAGTTCCCATCCATCTGAAAGAATGAAAAGTATCAGTTTGAATGGAAGAGAGATCATCATAGGAGGAATCATCATCATACCCATGGACATTAAAATACTTGCCACCAACATATCAATTACCAAAAAGGGTAAAAAAATAACAAAGGCTATCTCAAAAGCGATCTTAATCTCACTGACTAAAAATGCCGGTAACAAAACAGACAAACTGATATCATTGTAATTTTTTGGTGCAGTTTTGTTGATATCCAAAAAGAGCTTTAGTTCCTCTTTTTGAGTATTATTGACCAAAAACTTTTTTATTGGCTTCATCGCTGCTTCCACAGCTTCCATATCACTCATCTTATGTTGCATATACGGCTGTACTGCGTCCACATAAATTTGATCAAACACGGGTTTCATGATAAAAAATGTCAAAAAAAGTGATAACGCGATAATCACCTGGTTTGGAGGGGACTGGGGAATACCAAGAGCTTGGCGAAGAAGTCCTAAAACAATGACAATTCTTGTAAAAGATGTCATCGTGATCAAAATGGCAGGGGCGAGACTTAAAATAGTAAAAAGGGCAAGAATTTTTAGTGTCGTATCGACATTTTTTAACTGATCCAGCAAAGCATTGATATCATTTGCCGCGAAAAGAGGCATTCCTACAAAAAGTAATAATAGAAAGATTTTTCTCATTGTTCACTTCTTTCCCACTCTTTGATTACTATAGCTCCTTTTTCATCATTGAGTATGAGAAATTCTGTGTCCTTGACACGTATAAGAAGTATCTGTCTGTTCCGATCGATATAGTTTATTTCTTCGACATGTATCTTTCCGTTTTGCTTAATTGCTGGAGCTTTTTTTTTCAGATAATAGTAGATTATATATAAAGTAAAAATAAGTAGAAGAAAAGTTACAAGGAATTTAACAAGGAAATATGTATCAAGCAAGATCTACAATCCTCACTCCATACTTATCATTAATAACGACGATTTCCCCAATTGCCATTTTCTTGTCGTTGAGCATAACGTCAATGTAGTCTTCGGTATTTTTTTCAAGTTCAATCACATCCCCCTCTTTGAGAGAGAGTATCTCTATAATCATCTTTTTTGTGCTCCCCAGCCGCACGCTCATCTTTAACGAAATATCTTCCAATAAAGAGAGATCTTTTTGTTCACCTATCTCTTTATCCATCATCTTTCCTATGCTGTTTGAATCACAAAATCGGTAAAATAGACATTCTTCACACCGCCTATCGGTAAGATAGCATTGACTCTTTTTAGGATTTGCTCTTTTAACTCTTCGATTCCTTCGGCCGTACGAAGTTCATAAGACGACTTGGTAAAAAGGAGCGTCGTTATCGCATCCTTGACCTGAGGCAGTCTCTTTTCAAGCTCCTGTTTTACCTTCTCATCCTGCACATCCAGAACAATTGTCACTTTCAAATAACGATCTGCATCTTTATCCTGCAAATTGACAATAAATGTTCCAACATCGTATGTGATACCGAGATCTTCAATATTCTTGAGATCTTCCGCTATTTTTTCTGCTTTTTTCTCTTTTTTATTTTCCTCTTTTTTCTGCTTGTCCAATACCAAAAATTTGTACGCAGCAGCACCACCCCCGCCCAAGAGGATAAGAACAATCAAAAGAATGATTATGAGCTTTTTTTTCCCGCCACCTTGTGACTCTTCCTGTTCTTTTGCTTCTTCAGCCATAGATGGATCCCTTGTATGATGAATAAGTTATTCAAGTATAGTAAATTAATGATTAAACAAATATTATGTTAATGAAAGCCGGACAGGGAAAATCCCTATCGCTTTATGTCCATCGTCGTTTGGAGTATCTGATCAGATGTGGTGATCGTTTTTGCATTTGCCTGATATGCACGTTGTGCAGTAATGAGGTTGATGAATTCTTGAGAGATATCCACGTTACTCATCTCAAGCATACCACTTCGTATCTTACTGATGACGCCACCAGGAACGATTATAGGTGTGAAAGTCTGTTGATTTGGTAAGTACAGATTGTCCCCTTTTCGAACCAAGATCTCTTTATCCTTAAAAGTTGCAACTGCGAGTCTTGCTACATCTTTTACTTGACCATTTGTATAAGTTCCTTTAATGATACCATCTTCTGTTACACTGATACTCATCAAATCACCCTTACTCGCACCATTTTGCTGCGCGTAGAAGATGAATTCGCTATCGAGTTGTGTTAGCTTTTTAAAATCTTCAGAAATAGAGGAGTCTGTAGCACCATTATTTAAAAAACGACTTTCATTATTTGAATAATTGATAGTTGTTGTAGAAATATTACCTAAATCTGTAACTTTAATCCCATATTCGAATTCAATAGTGTCATTCGTATCACCATCACCATTTGTTAAAGTAATAGTACCTGTTTGATAATCTATTGTACCCACTTGCGTATTTGTCGAATCATAAATATTGCCATCGCCATTTTTATCAGTCCATGGCCCATTTGATATATCATTTGTACCATCTGTACCATCATCCCAAACATAAATAGCCAATGTTCCTGGAGCAATATTTGTAATACCTGTATTGTAAACAGAATTTGTCCCGTCATCACTTGCTTCTAATGCGGATGTATATTTATAATCTTTATATGTAACTGTAATACTATTTGTATTGCCATCACCTGCTGCACCAATTATTGTTATTTTTCCATCATCATAACTAATGGAACCTTTAATTTCTCCTGTTTTAATATCAACAATATTGCCTGAACCATCATCATTCCATGTGACATCTTGATTATTTTGATCTTTTGTTATAAATACTGTTCCGGGTAAGACAGGAACAGTATTTAACGTAAAAACACCATCATCTGAAATTTCTGATGCAGTATCATTTTGATTAAGTGTAGGTATTCTCATATAATAGGCAGAAGTAAGTTCGCCTTTACCGTTAAATTTCAATTCCAATGATGCATACTCATTTGCACCATCGGTGTATGTAATGGCCCTATCATCCAATTGAGTATATACGCGCCATGTATTTGTATCCGTTTTCACAAAATAGTGTTTTAAAACATGAGCTGTACCCAAACTATCGTAAGTGGTAATAGTATTTACATAATGGTAAGTAGTAGCATCACTTGGATCAAAAGTTTTCGTGATAGCATCGACTCCAGCATCAAGATTCGCAGGATTCTCAAATGCCACTTTATCCGTATTTTTTGGGTCAAGATTGTTAGGTATATTGATGCTTCCCATAGCTCCTGCAATATTTCCTGTCTCATCTAACATCCAGCCTTGAAGCTTTAACCCTGCGGGACTAATTACATCTCCATTCGCATCTACTCTAAAATCACCAGCTCTTGTGTAGTAGGTTAGATCAGCTGAAGGGTTTTTCACCATAAAAAAACCTTCTCCATCTAAAGCAAGAGAAAGAGGTTGGTTAGTATTTTTAAATGATCCTTGAGAAAAATCTTTAATAGTTCCGGCTACAAAAGCACCACCACCAATCTCTTTATTTCTTGGAGCACCTGATGAAGAGTATGTAGTGAGTGAACTTGCGACAAGATCACTGAAGTTCACCCTCTCTTGTTTAAAGCCGTTAGTATTGACATTTGCTATATTATCACTTATCACACCTAGCCACGTTTTATTTGCATTTAATCCACTGTTTCCAGTATAAAACGACTGTAACATCCTATCCTCCTATGCTGTATACATCATTCAGTTTTACACTCTGACCGCTGTTCACGCTCAAGACAATTTCACTCCCCTCTTTTTCCACACCGTCGACTAATCCAGTAGAGTGAATTTCAACTTGTGATATCTCTTCTTCCCCATTTTTTGCAACCACTCCTACATTGTAAACACCATCCGGTATACTCTCATCGTTGATTTCAAATCTTTTCGATGTACCTGCAGGTATAGTCTCTGTTAGCTCTTTTTGATATACAACATTCCCATTTTCATCATAAAGATAGAGAGCCAAGTAGTTCACATCCTCATCCAGTTTCACGCTCACATCCGTTTTGCCATTTTCTACGAATGTTTCGTTTCCGGTATACACAACTTTTTTGCCAATAAGATTTGCCGCACTCAAAAGTCGTTCAGTTCCGTTTGCCAATGTATTGACACTTGTTTCGAAGTTGTTGAGTACTTCCAGCTCTCTGAGTTTGACGGTATTGTCGATAAACTTTGCAATATCTTGTGCTTCAAAAGGATCTTGGAATTGAAAGTTTGCCAGTAGCACTTTCAAAAAACCCTCTTTGTCCATTTTGGACTGATCAACATTTTTATCGTATACATTGATCTCTTTTCCAGCATACCCTTGTATTGTCTGGATTGGTTCAAGTGCCATAAACGTCCTTTATACCGAGTCTATTTTAGATTGTAGCTGATGAAATATTAAAATTTTCTTTAATAACTAAAAAATCCATCACTTTTCGCCGATAATATTAGATTTTTCAAATCTTCAAAGCTTTTTTCCAAATTGACAGGCTCATCGATAGACTGTCTCAAATATTCTAGGCACTTCGGATAATATTTGATAGCAAGATCGATTTTTTGTGAACTGCCCGGTTTATATAACCCCATATTAATCATATCTTCGTTCTCTTTGTACAAAGCGTATATCTGAATAAACTGGGCCTGAAATTCTGAAATTTCTGGTGTTACAAGTTGCGGCGCGAGTCTGCTGATGCTTTTTAATGGATCAACTGCAGGAAACACTCTTTTTTGTGCCATCTCCTTTGAAAGGACCACATGACCATCTAAAAAACCGACTGCCGCATCTGCTATAGGATCACTTGACAACTCCTCTCCCTCAAATAAAACGGTATAGATACCGGTAATGCTTCCTTGATTGCGAAATGTCCCGGCTCGCTCTATTATTTTAGGAAGTAATGTAAATACAGAAGGCGTATACCCTTTGGACGTAGGCGGTTCACCCACGAGCAGCCCGATCTCTCGTTGCGCCATAGCTAGTCTCGTAAGTGAATCAACTAAGAACAGGACATCCTTGCCTCTTTTCGAAAAATATGTTGCATATGCCATAGCGATATGGACAGCTCGAAGTTTTGCCAAAGGTGGTTGATCCGAAGTAGCAACGACAACTATAGATTTTTGCAAGCCATCTTGACCCAGATTGTCTTCTATAAATTCTCGTACTTCCCTACCACGCTCACCAATAAGTGCAATCACATTGATATCGGCACTCGTAAATCTTGAAACCATCCCAAGAAGTGTCGATTTCCCCACCCCTGCACTGGCAAAAATTCCTATTCTTTGACCTTTTCCTATCGTAAAGAGTCCGTTAATGCTTCGTACACCTACATCTAAAGGAAGTTTGATACGCTCTCTCAAAAGAGGATTGATCGTTTCATTTTTTAAAGAGACTTTTGTTTCGATTTGCACCTTTTCTTTATTCAAAGGATTGCCAAAGGGATCAAGAACCGTTCCTAAAAGATCTTCGCCTACGCCGATTTTGGATGAAGAGAGAGATGAAGAGATGAAACTGCCTATGCGAATCCCAAATAGATCATCATAGGTCATCAACAGTGTTTTTCCATCGCGAAAACCGACAACTTCTGCTTCAACCCCATTATCTAGATAACATAAATCTCCTATGGAAACATCGGGCAAAACAGCTTCGATTAACGGACCTTTAATACTTGTAATCTTCCCTTTAATCAGATATTTTGGATGAGTTTTCAATCTCTTGACTAAGTTCATCTTTAATGAGTTCCAATTTCTTTTTTAGGTCCGGCTGTATCAAAAAATCATGAAAATGGATAACAAATTCATTCTCTTTCATATGTTCGTTGACTTTTATTTCCACTCCAGATGCAATTTTGTTTTGCAAAAGATCTTTTAAACGAGAAGAAATTTCAATGGAGATCGGAAAATAGTTGTGGAACTGCTCAAGAATCTCTTCTATTTTCTCTACAACATACTGGCTATTGTTCGGATCGATATAAAGATATTCTAAAATAGATGTGATATATTCATTTATCTGCGTTGAGAATTTTTCAATCGTGATTTCATAGGCTTTTTTCAACTCCTCTGTCATATGAGCCACATTTTTGGCATCTAGTTGCTGTTTTTGTTTATATTGTTCTTCAAACTCTTTTTTCAATTTTGAAAGATTCTCTTGCATTTTTTGCTCGTAAAGCTTCGTGGCCTCCTGAAATCCCTTTTCATAGGAGTCTTTAGAAGCTTTTTCGATCAGATTTTTATACTCTTTTTCTAACTGTAAAAGTTTCTCTTGATATTGTCTCTCTATATCTTCGGGATCCTTTTGTTGATTTTGCTGAGTCCCCTCTTCTTGATCATTCAATAAAATTGAAAAATCATCTATATCAAGCTTCATTTGCTGCTAGCCTCTTCTTTGATCCATTTACTGATCAGTGTTGCAATCAAATCAGGATTTTCTTGGGCAATATGAAGAATTTTTTGATAGACCGGTTCATCCTGTAAAGAGAGTGCGCTCATCTCCTCTTCCAGTTCATGCAGAGCTTTTTTTGAACTTTCCGTTAAGCTTTGTGGCGTTGTCGTACCAGGTTGTGCTACGGTTGCCAGTTCTTGCTCCAATAGAACTTTTTGTTTTCTTTGTTTGAGAATAAACCAGACCAGCAAAAGTGCCATAATAGCAATCAATGCAAAAGCTGCATATATGATATAGCGCTCAAATCCTTTGCTTGGTTGTATCGGTGCAGCAAGAGCTTGGTTTTCAAAAGGAACACTGACAACCGTAACCTGATCTCCCCGTTTTGGATCATATCCAATAGCACTTTTGATCAAGTTTTCAAATGATTTGAGTTCTTGCTCGCTGCGTGGAACAAATTGTACTTGCATCGTTCCGTTTTTATCCATTTTTTTGATATATTTTCCATCAATAAGAACGCCTACAGTAATCTTCTTGACTTTAAAAACATTTTGCTTGGTCACGATCAATGATTTCGTCACATCATAGTTTGTCGTAATATCTTTTTTACTCTTATCTTGCAAAATATTTCCATTGGGACCGGTATTGATCGTTGCAGGAACATTTGTAGGTGTACCAGGAGATCCGACAGGGCGTTGCGGAACACTTTTGGATTTCTCCTGAATCTTTCTCTCACTTACAACCGCTGTTTTATCAGGGTCATATATCTCGTCACGTTTATCTATTTTGGCAGTTTCAATTTCTACATTTGCCCGGACGACCACTTTTTGAGCACCAAGGGCTCTTGCCAACATCGACTCGACACTCTTCTCGATATCTCTACGAAGTTTTCGTTTGAGATCAACAACATCATTGATCTCTTTTTCTTCATTTTCTTCAAGCATATCCGAAAGAACACGTCCTGTATTATCGACAACTGTCACGTTTTGAGGTTTTAGTTTCGGTACAGCATGCGATACCAAGAAAACAATCGCTTTCACCTGCTCTTTTGTCAGACTCATTCCAGGATGCAATGATATGATCACAGAGGCTTTTGCCTCATCCTCTTCCCTTGCAAAAATACTGTCTTTAGAAAGAGCGATATTGACCCTGGCATCTTGTACAGCATCTATTTTTTTGATTGTTCTAGCAAGCTCTCCTTCTAAAGCCCGTATATAGTTGATATTTTCTTGAAAGTGAGTTATACCCATTTTGGGCTCATCAAAAATTTCAAATCCCACATTTTGCGATCTTGGCAGGCCCTTGGCTGCAAGTTTCAGACGTACATCATAAATCTTATCTTTTGGAACAAGAATGATTTTTCCATTCCCTTCCACTTTGTAGGGGATTTTCTCTTCCTGGAGGATAGTTAAAATATTTCCGGCATCATCTGCTGTCAAATTTGCGTATAAAACACCATACTTTTCAGCCGAAATATCCCGGATTAGCAATGCAGAAAGCAGAACAATCAAAGCTCCGATGCCGAGAGCCAAAAAGAGTGTTTTTATAAAGTTTTTATTTTCAAAAGCCTGTTTGAGTTTTTCTTTGATCGTTGCTATATCTAAAGCCAAATATCACCTCTTATACTTGCATACGCATAATCTCTTGGTATGCTTCTATCGCTTTATTACGAAGTTCTGTAGCAAAACGTAAGGAGATATCCGCCTTTTCGATTGTCGCCATTGTTTCGATCAAGTTTTCCACTTTACCGCTTTGTAAAAGTTTTTCCGCCTCTTTTGCTTTTGTCAAATCTTGATTGACATCAGCTATAAAATGCATCAAAAGATCAGAAAACCCCTCTTTGTTTTTGATGTTTTTTATCTCGTTGACACCCAATACATTGTTTTGTGAAGCTATTTGTCCTATGCCATCAATCTTCATTTCCTATCCTTTACACTTTCAAAATATCGATGGTTTTTAATAGCATATCTTTATGCGTATTAAAAGCGGTCAGATTTGCTTCATACGTCCTCATCGCAGAGATCATATCCACCATCTCCCTTAAAGGATCTACATTTGGCAGCTGTACATATCCATTAGCATCGGCAAGAGGATTGTTTGGATCATATTTGAGTTTAAATGGAGATGGGTCTTCGACAACCTGCTTGATTGCAACTTTTGAAAGAGGAATTTTGTTTTGTTCTTTGTCCAAAATCTCTTGAAAGATAGGAACTTTACGCCTATATGGGATGCCGTTATCGTCTATAGAGTTCGCATTGGCCATATTACTCGCAACGATATCCATACGATACTTTTGCACTGAAAGACCGGTTTGAGAAACTTCTAGACCTTTAAAAATCATGGCTATCTTCCTGTTATAACAAGTTTAAGTTTTGTAAACTCTTTTTTCAATGTTTCAGAGAGCGACTTATACATGATAGAGCTTTCGGCCAATTTGGCAAGTTCTTCTTGAATATCAACTCTGTTGTTGTCATATCCTCTAATCTCTCCCAACTCCACCTCTTTAAACGCACTTTTTGGCGTTTGCGGATCGATATGTTTCGGATCGGTTTTTTTGAGCTCCATCTGGTTTTTCAGCTCTTGTTCAAAAACAAGCTCTTTTGGTTTAAAGTTTGGGGTATCGGCATTGGCAATATTTCCTTGAATAACTTTGGAGCGTTCAAAAAAGAAGGAAGCCGCTTTTTCCAATCCGTCGATTTTCTCCCACATTATTGACCCTCTATTTCTTTACTAAACAGTATATCATCATATGCAGCTTTTGCGATATGGTACCACTCATTATCACATGAACTCATCTCATTTAATATCTTGCCAGCATATTGCATTTTACCAATTCTAACATAAGATAGAGATAATATACTGTTTAAAAAACAGTCCTCCTTGATATAGGAAGCAATGGGAGAAAGAAGGTCTATGATTTGCTGATATAGTTCTTTTTCTATCATTTTTTTCGCCAATATTTCTACATATTTTCTCACAACAGGATCTTTTGTGTAATTTTTGACAAAAAAATCCCTGTGAGATTTGACAAAAGAGGTATCGATGATGCCTTGCTCCAGCTTGGAAGCAGAAAGAAAAAGCAATTTATAAAAACTGTTTTGTTTGCATCTGTTTTTCAACATCTCAAATCTATTGCTGCATTGGCGCTGTATTAAAAAGCATAATTTATTGTAATCTATCGCATATGTACAACCTCTCTTCTTCACTTTCATGAGATATTTCATAGCTTCACTGTATTGTCCAAGTTCATAATGGACATCAACGAGTTTATACAACAGTGCATCATCTTTGAACTTTTTATACATTCTTTTCAAAAGATCGATATATGTTTTTTTCCCTTTTTCGCATTGATATATAACTTTGCCCATATGCAATAAAACTGACTTTGTGAAAATTTCTACAAAAAACTGGGGATTGGATCTGTATAGAATGCACATGAGCTTCGGATCATTCAGATGGTACAACTCCGGTTCCCAAAGTTTTCGGAAATACTCTTTGTGTTCATATTTCAGACTCTTCACAGGAACCAATGAGATCTCCCAGCCAAGTCGTTTCATGAGTTTTTCGCTTCTGAGTTCAAGAACATTCAATCCAAAATTTGCCAATGCAAAAAAACCGAGATAGTTTTGTCTGTTTTTTACCAATATTTCCAAAGTAAACTTTTGCGGATTTTTCAAAAACATTGCATCAGGCAAAAATTTTTTTAGATAATGTTGCACCTTCTTATCTTTTTTCATGATGTATAGGAGTTTAAGTTTTGCGATCGTTGCGTATTTGCTTTTGGGAAATTTTTTGATAAGACGATAGTAGTATCCGACACTCTCATGGGTATTGTTGGTATTAAAGGCTATATCACCAAGCCGTAACAGAGTCTTTTGTAAAACATCCCTATTTTTAACATATTTTAGTATTCGTTTAAAAAGCTGTTTTGCCGTCTTATATTCTCCATATCGATATGCATTTTCTGCAACAATATAATAAAACTGTGGATTGTCTATGAGATACTCTTCATACTCTTTGTAGGTTTGCAGCAACAAACGTCTGGCTTTTTCATACTCGTCTTGATAAAAATAGAAAAGCCCTTGAATAAAACGATACTCTTTTTTTTGTTCTTTCGATAAGTTTTCTATAGATAGCATGATCATATATTTTGTAAAAAGATTGGTTTTCTTTTCTAGTGCTGCTGTCCGCAACATTCCAATCAAAATATCTTCTTTTATTTGATTATCTGCTTTAGCCAAACCCAGCTGATACAGCGCAAGTGCTCTTTCATAGAATCCCAAATTTTCTAAAATAAGAGCTTTGAGATAATAGTACTTTGCATTATCTACTCCACCTCGTCCCAAATAGAGATTGAGATAATTCAATGCACTCCAAAAAAACTTTTTTTCACCTGTGCGTTTGCCGATTGCAAGATATGTTTTTGCAAGTTGGTACAAAGCGTCCAAAAAATAGGGTGTATTGGGAAATTTAACAACGTAAGAAAATTCATTTAAAGCATCATAATATGAACCCACCCGAAAGTCACGTAGCGCATTTTCATATACTATTTTTATGTAGCTGTTATCTTTGTGCGAAGAGGTATTCGTTTCATTGAAATCTTGTCCGCTATGTTGGCGTATAGTCTCATTCGTTGATGCAAAAACGGCTGTAAGGAAACAAAATAGAAAAAGGCTATATCTTAACATTTACCAGACTTGACTCACTTCTTGTTGAGGGAAGTACGGTAGTGTTTGAAAAATCTCTTCTTTTTTCTTTATCTTTTAAAGTTATCCTGTATTTGTCAAAACCGGTCTGCTGCATTACCTTATCGATGTAGTGCTGCAGTCCATCCTCCATCATCAAAGGCGTCATACTCACAAATTGCATCTGAACAGATTGATGATGAAGACTGATTCTGATTCGAGTTTGATCAAGCGTTATGATAAATTGCTGCTGTTTGTGGCTCTCTTTAAATAGAGTGGTTTGATCATCGGACCTGCTAACAAAACTTTTTGTAGAGGAATCTGAATTTGCATTATGGTCACCGTTTTGTTGCGATGGATCATTGTGAGTATTGAGTATGTGCTGTTCAATGGTTTTTT
Organism: Nitratiruptor sp. YY08-10; assembly: GCF_016629565.1. Classification (NCBI taxonomy): domain Bacteria; kingdom Pseudomonadati; phylum Campylobacterota; class Epsilonproteobacteria; order Nautiliales; family Nitratiruptoraceae; genus Nitratiruptor; species Nitratiruptor sp. YY08-10. Next base: position 606,955 of record NZ_AP023057.1, on the reverse strand, counting down.
CAATCGAATCAATCTGCTTTGAAAGAGCGATTCTTTTAGGACTCTCTTTCCTTTCACTTCCAATAATTATATTTTGTGAAGTAGATATTTCTTGATTTTGGGTAATCTCTTCAGAATGCTTTAATGCTTTTTCTTTCGTTGCACTGTTTTTTTCAAAAATTTGTTTTTGCTTCAATTGACTATGAATTTGTGATACATCTAGATGGTTTCTTTCACCAACAATCTGTTTTGGTTTATTCTGGCGTTCAGTTTCAAAAAAAGCCTCTTGAACACTCTTGTTTAATGTACTTTTTCTGTGTTTACTTTGACTTTTGTCTTCATCGACATATTGCGTACTGCCATCGAATGTTTTCATCATATACATTTGTTTGATATCCGGCTGATGTACCCTCTTCTTGTTTAAAGGCATATGTCCTATTTCCAAATCATTACTTTGATCTGCAATATGCTTTATTTTTTGTGCACTTTTTTGCGATTCCTCTTTTATAAAAGGTTTTGTAAAAAAAGGAGTTTTTGATTCGAAATTTTTTGATGCATAGAACGGAGTACGATTATTTTGTAAGTTCTCTTTTTTTGGAAGTGTCGTATGTTGGAAAGGAGCATGAATGTTCGAAACGGTTCTACTGATTATCTGGTTTTGTTTCTTATTTAATTGTATCTCATTTTGTTTTGAAAAATCTTTTAGAGATTTTGGTGGAATCGGGTTACGACGCATTTCATTTATAAAATCCTCTGCTTTCAAACGATTCTTGGTTTTTTGACTTCCGTAAGAATGAGCCCAAGCATATATTGTTTGTTCGGTTTTGTATTCAGTACAATGCTCTTTTTGCTTTTTCGATTTTTTTTCTAACTCTTGATTTTCGTTGATATCCTTTGTAGGAACAGTATTTGCAGCAAATATATTCTTATGAATTTTTTGATTTCTTACATCATTTTTCTTATTTTCACCAATTTTCACTTCTTCTTTTTGTATTACAGATGGCGTTTGTACACTCTTTTTGGATATTTGGACTGCTTTGTGCAAATATTGCCGCTTTTCCACACTCTTTGCAGAAACGATAGTAAAACTCTGTAAAGGTTTTTTACCAAACGCTCTTGTATCTTTATCATATTGAAAAATCACTTTTTTTAAAGAGTTTTTCTTTGCAGAAATTTGTAATAACTTATGCGGTATATGCGTTTTCTGTTTGTACCGAACAGAATCTTTTTGAAAAAAATTATCTTTTATCGATTTCCCATCTGCTGTTTGTACTGATGATTGTACATTGGCTTGTGAAGCTTTGGGCATTTGGCCTATGAGAGTTTGCAAGGAGTGTTTTGGTACTAAGTCAAGCTTTTTCTGTTCAAAAAGAATATCGTTTTTTTTCGTTTTTTCTTGAAGTATCGATGTAAGTACTGTTTTAAAATCGAATTTAGGGCCTGAGGGGGTAGAACTATTTTTTATAGCTGTTTTCTTCTTAACCTCTTTTGGAGAAAGAAAAAGCAGGTCCAATAGATTCATTACATCTCCATTTTCTTAAACACACATTTCAACTTCGCTATCGCTTTCGATTTTATCTGCGATACCCGTGATTGTGATATCCCAAGTGCCTGCGACACCTCTTTAGGCTCACGCTCTTCGAAATAGAGCATCTGTAACGTTTTTCGCTCACTTTCGCTAAGATCAGCCAAAGCTTCTACTATTTTATCATGAATTTCTGAAGAAATGGCATAATCTTCTGGACTTTTTTCATTACTGATCAAAATATCCATCAGTCTCAGACCATTGTCACTCTCTCCAAGAGCCTTTTCCATACTCATCATAATGGCAAGATTAGACAGAGGAATATCTTTTTGCCCTTCCTCTTTCTCTTTTTTGATTTTTTCTCTCATGGTACGAGGAACGATATGTAACGAACGAAGGTAGTCAAGTATTTCACCACGAATTTTTATATAGGCGTACGTAGAAAACTGGGCTTTGTCGCGATTGTATTTTTCTATCGCTTTATACAAACCTATGGTACCTGTACTAACAAGTTCGTCAAATTCAATATTTGCATCTTTGGGAAGTTTAAAATATATTTTTGATGCCACCTTTTTGACAAGAGCCAAATTGTCCAGAACAATCTGCTGTTTCTCCTGTGGCGTTAGACTCATTCACTCTTTCCCATGAAATCAAAAAGTTTTTGCCAAAAATTTTCCGAAGATGTTTTTTGAATACGTAGCTCTGATTCACAGATTCGCCTCATATTGATGGTGTAACTATCCTTAGGAAAATTTTTGCATACAAGCATTTTTTTACGAACAGATTGTCTTAAACTATTCGTATAGGGCAAAATACCCAAAAGTTCAGCATCAATCTGTAAAAATTTGTTCAAAGAGACACGGAGTTTGTTGTAGGTATTTTTCCCATCTTCGCGGTTTTTAGACATATTCACGACTATTTTGAACCGATCATATCCATAAATGTTATACATCGATTTTATGAGTGCATATGCATCCATAAGTGCAGTAGGCTCCGGGGTCGTGACGATATAGGATCTGTCTGAGGCTCTTAAAAAGCCGGCAATTTTATCATCTATCCCCGCACCGCTATCGATGATGATATAATCATATCGGCTACTCACCTGTTCCAGTTGCGCTACAATGGTCTGCGCAGTGGTGTCTTCTATTTCCCAGATATCATCGATGCCAGAAAATCCAAGCAAAACGTCAAAACCGTCCGCTTTTTGTATCACCTCATCCAAAGAAGCCCCGTTGTAAAGATTTTTCATATTTCTTTTCGCATCCGCCTCTACAAAAAGATGGATATTTGCCATGCCAAAATCCGCATCGATGAGCAATACACGTTTATTATACTGGTTAGCCATCAAATAGGAAAAATTGAGAGCAAAATTTGTTTTACCCACACCGCCTTTGCCGCTTGCAATGGTTATAAAATTGGAATCTCTTGTTTGTTTCTGCTTTTTTGAAACAAGTTCCCGTAAACCACTTGCCTGATCCATCATAACTGTTCACCTAATACATATTGTGCTACCCGCTCAGGATTAAGAAGCCTGATATCTTCCGGCACTTTCTGTCCTACACTGATAAAAGAGAGAGGAATGTCTGTTTTGATCGGAAGATTGAGTAAAATTCCAGGTTTGTACGTCTCATCTATTTTTGTAAAAAAGAGACTATGGATAGGGAAAAAGGTTCGGTAGCGATTTACCACTTCCAGGGCTTCGCTGTTTTTATAGTTACAGCTAAGAACCAAAGAGATATCCATAAAGTCGGCACCACCGCCAAGGATTTCTCGCATTTCACCTAATCTCCAGTAATCGTAATGGCTTCTTCCAACGGTATCTATCAGTACTACATCGATACCATTGAGATTTTGCAACGTCTTTTTAAGATTTTTCGAATCTGTAATAGCGTAAAAAGGAATATTGAGGATATTGGAAAAGGATCTTGCCTGCTGTACGGCACCTACTTTGAAGGTATCGATGCTGATTACCGCAATTTTCAATTTTTGGTTGATCACAAGTTCTGAAGCAATTTTAAAGAGGTTGGTTGTCTTTCCAACACCAGTTGGACCTACAAAAGCTATTACTTTGAAGTTGCCTTTCTGTATTTTCAAAGGACCTCTAAATTTAATCTTCTTTTCTATCGCCGTTGTCAGAGCTTCTTTGAAAAAAGAGGTATTGAGATCGAGTTTATTGGTATCAATATCAAGTCCACATGACTCTTTGACAAGCATCTTGGCAACTTTTGGATCCACATCGTTTTCGACTAGTAGTTTGATAAGCTCTACTGCATCACCAGTAAACTCGTCAAACTGCTCCTCTTTGAGAAGAGGATTTTTTGCATGAGAGGGAAGCTCTGCAGGTTCAAACGAGACACTACCTCTTTTTTTGATCTCCTCCTTCAAAGGCTCAATCTTTTTATCGATCATCGCCTCTATTTTGGCAAGAAATTGATCAATCTCCTGATTTTTCTCCTCCTTTGATAAAAGATCCAAAAAGTTTTCATTTTTGTCTTCAATCTTGATAAACAGTGTATATTTCTTTTTTGCAAAGAGAAAAAAGCGACGCTGGGTTTGTGTCTCATAACTTAAAATTTTTACATCTTCTCCATACTCTTTTTTGGCTTGTTCGATCAAAGCCTCCAGATCGTATCCTTCGTACTTAACTATTTCCATCGAGGCTGACCTTGTCTATGATTTTGAGTTTCGTTTTGGGATCAACTTCATTGTAGGACAGAACCGCCACATTGGACAAATAGGGTTCTATTATTTTGTGAACATACCTACGGACATTGGGAGATGTAAGAAGCACGGGTGTTCTTTGTTCGATCACAAACTTTTCAATATTTTTACTGATTTGCATGATAAAGTTCTGCAGTTTTGCAGGGTCTATCGGAGGAAGATTGCCGTTGTACTCTTTAATTTTTGTATAGAGTTTCTCTTCACTCGCCGGATCTAGCGTCAAAGCATACAGCACTCCATCTTTTGCATAGATAGAAGTTATCAATCTTGCTAAAGACTCTCGAACAAGTTCTGTTAAGATATCGGTATCTTCCGTTTTTGTGATATTGTCAGAAAGCGACTCGATGATAGTAAGCAGATCTTTAATAGGAATATGCTCACGTAAAAGATTTTGCAATACCCGATGCAAGACAGAATATGGTACCTGCTCAGGCACGATCTCTTTGACAATCGGATATTTCTGGGCAAGTTTGTCCACAAGCTCTTTCGTTTCACTTCTTCCCAAAATCTCATGAGCATTCTGTTTGATAATTTCTGAAAGATGAGTGATAATGACCGTAGGGATATCAACGACGGTAAAGCCCAACATTCTCGCTTTATCTTTTTGACTCTCATCGATCCAGTAGGCTTTGAGTCCAAATGTAGGCTCTTTCGTCTCTACCCCTTCAAGTTTCCCATTGGTCTGCCCAGTATCGATGGCCAGCATCTTACCTGGTTGTATTTCATATCTTGCTACTTCCACCCCTTTGAGCAAAATCCTATACTCTCCGGACTTAAGTTCCAGATTGTCCTTGATATGAATGAGCGGCACCATCAGACCAAGCTCTTTTGAGAGCTGCTTTCGCAAAGATTTGATCCGTTTGAGCAGTTCTCCACCCTTGTCTTCATCCACTAAAGGTATAAGGGCGTACCCGATCTCAAAGGTTATGGTCTCAGGCTGAGCAATAAACTCCTCTTCTCTCTCCTCCTCTTGCTGCTGTAGGATCTCTTTAACCTCTTCCTCCTCTTTTTCGATCGTTTCTCTCTTCATTTCAAGCTGCATCATATATGCCGTCAACGCAATCATACCGGCCAGAATGGTAAAAGGGACAAACGGCATGCCAGGTACCGTACCGATCACGAAAAGAGCGCCCGCAGTCATATATAAAGCCTTGGGATAACTGGTGAGTTGAGAGAAGATCTCTTTTCCAAGATTTGTTTCTGAAACTGCACGAGTTACCATCAAGCCGGCTGCAGTAGAGGTAATAAGGGATGGAATTTGACTCACCAACCCATCACCCACAGTCAATAGCGTAAAGTTTGCCACAGCGGTAGAAAGATCCATACCATGCTGCAATACTCCTATCGCGATACCGCCTATGATATTGATAGTAGTGATGATAATACCGGCAATTGCATCCCCGCGTATAAATTTACTTGCACCATCCATTGCCCCATAAAAATCGGCCTCTTTTGCAATGGCTTCACGGCGTCTTCGGGCTTCTTGTTCATCAATGAGTCCGGCATTGAGGTCTGCATCGATTGCCATCTGTTTCCCAGGCATCGCATCGAGAGTAAAACGTGCGCCCACTTCACTGATTCTTTCCGTCCCTTTTGTTACCACAATGAAATTGATCGTCACTAATATAATGAAAATGATGATACCGACAATATAGTTTCCTCCCACGACAAACTGACCAAAACTCTCGATCAGTTTTCCAGCAGCCTCCGGCCCCTCATGGCCGTGCAAAAGTATTCTTCTTGTTGTAGCGATATTCAAAGCCAAACGAAAAAGTGTCGCCAAAAGCAACAGTGAAGGGAAGGATGCGATCTCCAAAGGATTGCCCACATACACAGTAGTCATAAGAATAACCAAAGAGAACGTAATACTCGCTGTGAGTAAAAGATCGAGAAAAAATGGAGGCACAGGAAGTATCATCGAGGCCAAAATGGCCAATATTAAAACGATGATAATGGCATCGGAATGCTCATGCACTTTTGAAAAAATCTTTTCAATTCCGTAGGTCATTGGCTATTCTTCTTGTATGTCTCAACTGCATGTGCAATATACTCTTTCAAACCAAACTGGTCACTATCACTTAAGACTTTTGCGATCTGCATATCGAACATATCCCAATACATTTTTGCTGAAAAAGAGTTATCCAAAAGCGGCGATGTTCTCTCAAGAGATTTTCGTACCTCTTTTAAAAACTGGCGTATAAACTCCTCTTCAAAACCTTTCGCCGCCAAATCTTTCGTTTTTATCTGGCTCAGCTGTGCAAAATCCCAATATGTTTCTATCTTCATATCCATCCTACATTATGACGATTTTTGCGTGGAGTTTACCGGCGTTTTTAATAGCCTGTATTATAGCAATAAGATCTCTTGGTGAAATCCCCAAATCGTTCAGTGCTTTGACAAGATCTTTGAGTGAAGGCGATCGTATAGAAAAAATTCTTCCGTTTGCTTCTTGAACCGTGGTTTGTGTCGATTGGGTTTGAACGGTTTTTCCTCCGGCAAGGGGGTTTGGCTGGGAAATTACAGGCTCTTTCTGAACTGTTACATAGATACTTCCATGGGAGATATACACAGGCGTATCGATTTTGATATCGCCACTCATAATGACCGTTCCTGTCCGCTCATAAATAACGATCGTAGGCTCATTTTCGCTTTGCACTTTGAGATCAAGAAGTTGCGAGAGAAACTGTACTTTGTCGTACTGGTTCTTCATCGGGTACAACACACGAATGGTTGAAGCATCCAATGCAAAGGCGAGCTCTTCTTTGAAATGTTTGTTGATTGCATCCACAATACGACGGGCCATTTCAAAGCTTGGATGTTTCAGCGTAAGCGTTACCGTTTTTTGTTCGTCAAAACTGTAGGGAAGATCCCTTTCTATGATCGCTCCATTCGGAATGAGTGCTGTGGTAGTGAAATTTTTTTGTACCTTGCCGCCTTTATTCGATTCACTGAATCCCCCACCCGTTGACGTAGGGCCCTGGGCAAAAGCGTATATTTTTTTGTCCGGTCCAAAAAGCGGGGTACGAATAAGCACGCCATTGCCTATATCTTTCGCATCTCCCATACTCGACACCGTCACATCCACCGTCATCCCGCTTTTCGCGAACGGTGGCAACTTGGCCGTCACAATAACTGCAGCCGCGTTTTTTGTTTTCACATCTTTTGGATCGATATTGATCCCCATTTTCTTCAGCATATTGGCAATGCTCAATAGTGTAAATTTCGTGGTCGTTCCGTCTCCTGTACCATTTAAACCTACAACGATGCCATACCCTGTCAAGTAGTTTTCACGAACACCGACAACGTTGACTTGATCGCCAATCTTGATTTCGACAGCCCAAAGAACATCGAACAGTATAAAAAACAGTAAAAAAAACAGTCGCATTCACACCCTCAATATTTTCATTAATTATATCAAAACGGCCATATTTTCATGACAAATTTCGCGAGCCAGCCCGGCTCTTGCGCATCTGTAACAAACCCTTGACCATTATACTCCACATACATATCCGATATTCTTGACGAGTCTATACTGTTGTCTGGCAATATATCTTTTGGATTGACAATGCCCGCGATTTTAAGGTACTGGGTATCGGAATTGATTTTGAGATATTTTTTCCCTACGATATAGAGATTGCCGTTTGGATAGACTTTTACGACTCTTGCAGTGATTTTTGCAATCAACTTCGCACTTCTTTTTGTTCCGCCTTTCCCTGAAAAACTGTTTTGTGAACTACCGTCAAGACTTAAAAACTCATCCCCTTTGATGACCGATCGACCTTTTATTTTCGGAGTCGGAACACCTAGCCCTACGCTATTGCTTCGTGAAGTCTGAACATCGCTCTGGCCTTTTCCTGATAAATTTTCATTGATGTTGATCGTAACCACATCACCGACCTCATAGGCCTTCATATCGCTAAAAAGATTGTCATATCCGCTATAGAGTGAACCTGGTGCTTGCTGTTTAGGAGCTTGCATCACCTCTTTTTCGCTTAAAATCTTTGGCTTCATAGGAGCTTTCGGTGCTGAGCCCATACATCCGCAGAACAATATCAATACAGAAACAGCACAACACCATCGGATATAACTTTGCATGCCAAAACCTTGTTCGTAGATATGTTTTTCACTTTTATTATATCACCCCTTTTCCCATTTTGGAGGGCAAGTCCCAAAAGCTCTATCATAATCGGGCCTTTTTTATAGATGATGCGAACATTTTGATGCTTTTTTACTGCATAGTTTGGTTCTATCATATACCGGGTAATCTTTCGATTTTTATAGATATTCACTTTTGCCACAGATCCTATAATCTCTTGGAGATCTGGATAGTTCCTGCCATGGACTACCGCTTTTTGAACTTCTACATCTTCGTTTTGTATCACTGAGCCTTTGGGGATATCATGTGCTGCAACAACAACATTGGCAAGAGTTTTAATCATCAAATATGCCCTATAAGTGATCTCTTTTCCATCAGCTGGTTGGATATGAACTCTGACATAAGCATAATTTCTCGATACGGTTTCGGGCTCTATTGTTGTTGTATAACGTCCTACTATTGCGACAGGTTTCATACGAAGGGAGATTTTTCGAATCTTTTTATTTGGATATTTCTTTTTGAAATATTTTCTGATCATATCTTCTATCATCTCTTTTGAAAGAGTGTTTTTTTGAAAGCGAACAGTTGTCTGTTGCCCTTTGATGGAGATGTGCGAAGTGTCTATGAAATTTTCTTGCAGGAGTTGTCGAACCTCTTCTTTTGTGATTTTTGAGTCGTTTTTGTAATATTTTTGATCAATGAGAAGATGGGAAAGATAGTTCTTTAGTTTTTGATTGTTGATATCTATTATCGCAATTTGGGAGAGTTCTATCTTTGGTGTATTGACAAGAACCTGTTTTTTTAAAAGAATTGTTTCACGACCAAACAACATGGCCGTGAAAAAAAGAAAAATGACAAATTTACGATTTAAGGCCGGCAACGGTTCGTAGCATTTCATCAGCAGTTGTGATGCCTTTGGAGTTCATCTCGTATGCGCGCTGGGCAACGATCAAGTTCACCATCTCCTCAACGATATTGACATTGGACATCTCCAAAAAGCCTTGCGAGAGTTTTCCAAAACCATTTGTATCAGGATCTCCCTCGATCGCTTCTCCAGAAGCATCCGACTGAACAAAAAGATTGCCGCCTATTGCTTTGAGCCCTGCCGGATTGATAAAACGATAAAGTTTGAGCTGTCCAAGCTCTTCCGTTGTCTGACCTGCACCTTCATTTCGTACAGCAACGATTTTCCCGTTTGGACTGATCGAGATACCCACAAGGGTTTCTGGCGCATTGATCTGGATATTTGGTAGTACCTTGTATCCCTGGTCGGTTACGAGATTGCCTTCATTATCGATTTGAAAATTGCCGGCTCTTGTATAGGCTTCGCCTCCTCCGGGAAGCTCTATTTTGAAAAAACCTCTCCCTTGAATAGCAACATCCAGATCCCTTTCGGTATGTTTGAGGCTTCCTTGGGAGAACATTTTCGCCACATCTGCCACTCGCACACCAAGGCCTATTTGAATACCGGTAGGAAGTCTGTTGCCATCACCGTTTTCTACTCCGGGATCTTTGATATTTTGATAAATGAGATCTTCAAAATTGGCTCTGCTTTGTTTGAATCCGGTCGTATTGACGTTTGCAATATTGTTTGAGACAACATCAAGATTTGTCTGTTGTGCCTGCATACCCGAAGCTGAAGTCCATAGTGCTCGAATCATTTGCTATCCTTTACGCTCTTCCGATTTCATTGGTTTTTTGATTGAGTTGATCTATACTTTTTATCATATTACCATACATATCAAAACGTCTTTGCGCCATAATCATCTCCGTCATCTCCATTAAAGGATTGATGTTGCTTGATTCTAAAAACCCCTGACGCACTTTGGCATCCGATTCTACTTCGTTCCCTTTCGACTGATAGTAGGTATCACCAAGAATTGTCAAAGCATCATAATTTTTAATCTGCAATCGCCTGACAAATTTGCCATCTTGATAAATAGATCCATCTTCAGTGACATTGATTTCACTTTTGCCTTCTAAACGAATCGGTTTATCTTCCGTATCCAAAAGGTAATGTCCGTTTTGGTCTACCAGCAATCCTTCACCATTGATGAAAAAATGGCCATTCCTTGTCAGTAGTTTCTGATTCCCTTTTTGTACAACGAAAAAACCTTTTCCTTCCAATGCAAAGTCGAGTCTGTTTTGTGTATGTTTTAATGAGCCTTGTGTAAGATTCAATATACTCTCTTTAAATCTTGGAAACACAAAAAGGTGATTGGCATCCCCTCCATTTTCATAAAGGCGCTGACTCATCTCTTTTACAACCATCTCTTTAAATCCGGTTGTATTGACGTTGGCAAGATTATTTGTAATGGTATCAAGCTGCTCCATCGCCCTGGATGCACCGCTTGCCAATACATATGTTGCTTGTAGATCAAGAGCCATTGTTTATCCTTCCAAAATTTTCAGTCGCTCTTCAGGAGTGACTACATGAGTAATTTTCAGCCCAAAATTATTTTTTACTGTATAGAGCTCCCCTTTTGCAATCACTTTACCGTTCACTTTCAAATCAACCGGTTCATGGATAAAACGGTTAAGCTCCACTACACTGTTTGGGTTGAGCTTCAATACTTCTTCAAGAGGCATCTGTGTCGATCCGATTTCTACAATGACGTCTAAAGGAACATCTAAAAGAATGGAAAATTTACTTTTTTCAATGCCTTCACTTCCTTCAACATTAGATTCCTCATCTTCATCATTCCCGTAACTCTCCTGTGCAAACTGCTGTGCCATCAACTCATCAGGAGAGAGCTCTTGCTCTTCGTTATTTTGCTCTTCAGATGAGGGATTTGTCTCTTCACTCATTCTCTGCTTCCTCTTCTTGATGCTCTGTTTTTAGGAGTGCCGCATATTTTTCTTTTATTTTTCCAACTTTACAACGAAACTTGTATTTATCAGAAATTCGCAAATATGCATCCTCATCTTTTTCGATATCCAATACAAGTTCCATTCCTTCCTTCCATTGTAGCACATCCTTCATCAAATAGGTCTGTTTTGGAAGTTCCAAAGCAACTTTCACATCGGTTTGCAATAAAATCTCATGGACTCTTTTTTTCCATACAGGATCGACCTCTCCTTGAAATTCACTGTAAATAATCTCTTTGATAGGTAAAAACATCCCGTGTGGAAAACAGAAATAGATAGGGGCCTCAAAACCGTCGATATCCACAATACATTCCGAAATAATTACCTTTTCATTTCCCGAAGTTATCTTTGCCAAAGCGGGATTGAGTTCTATCGACTTTTTTTCAACATCAACTGGATAAACTGCGCTGAAAACATCTTGCAGTGACTCCAATGCTATATCGATAAAATCTTTGATCACATAGGTTTCCAGTTTTGTAAATTCTCTACCTTCTACTTTAAACGGTTTTGCGGGACCTCCAAACATAACACTGATAACAGTAAAAACAAGTCTTGAGTCTATAACCAAAAGAGCTGTCTCTTTCAAAGGCCTCATCGTAAATGTGGTATAGCTTGACGGCATGGGAATATTGAACATAAAGTTATTGAAACGGGTGATATAGATGGATTCTTTGGAGACCATGTTGATTTTTGGAAGAACTTTGCGAACCTCTTCTCGAAAAAGCTTCACCCATCGCTCATAAATGAGCTCAAGGCCTGGGAATCCCCCTTTTTTTATACTCTCTAATTCATCAAAATCAAAGGGTCGAATATCTGAAAGCTCTTCAACACTGCTCTCCTCTTCTGCTTCCGACTCACCGCCTCCAAGCAGTGCATCTATCTCTTCTTGAGACAAGAAATCCTGTTCAGACATTCCAGTCCTTATTTGAACTTTAAGCTATTATATTTCATTTTAATAATCATTTCAAGTTTTTTAAAAAAATGAAGCCACTATTTCGTCACTTTTTCACATTTGTGACGATATTACACGTACTCTTCTCCACTTCCGAACTCGATCACACCTTTATTGATCAAATTTTTAATCTCTTCGATGATTTTCTTCTGAGCCTTTTCCACATCACTTTTCTTCACTGGACCCAAGACTTCCATATCTTCCAAAAACATTTCAGCCGCACGCTTGGACATATTGGATAAAAATTTGTCCAATATCTCTTGAGGAGCACCTTTGAGAGCCATCATCAAAACGTTTTTATCGACATTTTTCAAAATTTCAATAATCGCTTTATTGTCAAGCTTCAAAATATCTTCAAACTTAAACATTCTCTCTTCGATGTTATCTGCCAAAATTTCATCCTCTTTACGGACTTCTTCAAGAAGCTCTACTTGTACCTCTTTCGGTAAAGCATTGACTATTTCTGCTGCGATATCGATGCCACTCAATGTCTCTTCCGTTCCTGCACCAATGGTTAGCAACTCTTCTTCTAATGTATTGGCTACGATTTTTAGTGTCTGAGCATTGATTTTTTCTATAGATGCAATTCTTTTTATCACTTCTTCTTGCACATTGGTTACTCCCGCTCTTTTGGGAATATACTGTAATATCTCTGCTGCTACGGAAGGTTTAAGTTGAGAGAGGATAAGAGCAATTACCTGGGGATGTTCATTTTTAATAAGATTTGCTACCATTTTTGGATCGAGTTTTTCCAACTCTTTAAATATTGCTTTAAACTCTTCCTCATCAAATGTTTGATTTAAAAGTTTTTCTAAAACTTCAGGAGGAAGAGCCTTTTGTAAAATCTTTTTGAGATGATCAGGTGCTATTTTTACTGGAGAAGCCTCTTTTAAATTATCGTAGGCCTCTTTCAGGACTTCTAAAACTGATTCTTTTGATGGAGTTTCAAGCATCAAAATTGTTTTAACAATCCTTTCTACTTCAAAATCTTTCAATTTTTTAAAAATTTGTACACTAATATCTTCGGGAAGTGCAGAGATCAAAATAGCAGCTTTTTGCAGTTTTGTTAAATGCACCTTTTTCTTTTCTTCGGACACATCTTATCCTTGTTATCATTATCATTAATTTTACTTTTAAATAAATTGTTATTACTTATTCTAGTACATTTTATTTAAAATTAAGATGAATTAAACGATAATGTTTACATACATAGTCAGGATAAAATTTCCTAGAAAGGGTTATTTTAATGAAAAAAAGATATCATAATGAACATATAAATATAGCAATTCAACATCTTGATCTTGCCTCACAAGAAGTTACTAAGTGTTCCAACTCCATATTGCACACCCTTCAGGAAATCCAAAAACAGATAATAGATCCACAAATGCATGAAAAGATTAATGAAACTATTGCCGTTTTGCAATTGGAGGATATCATCGTTCAAAGATTAAAAAAAGTTTCAGATTTTCTAACTATGATAGATGAAAACATTGAACTGGAAAAAGATAAAAGATTTTTAGACGAATTTGCATGGGAAAAAGAGGTAGATCAAAGTGATATCGACAGAATGTTTAATGAATACAAAGGATAGATAGATGAGAGTGAATGTCAGTGAAGATATGCAAGAGATTTTAGACGAGTTTGTACAGGAAGCCGAAGAAATCATAGAAAACCTTGATCAAGAACTGATAGAACTCGAAAGTGATCCTACAAACAGGGATCTTCTCAATGAAATATTCAGAGGAATGCATACCCTAAAGGGCGGAGCCGGTTTTTTAGGCTTAGAAAGTATTATCGAATTGGCTCACGTTATTGAAAGTATTTTTGATAAACTCCGCAATAATGAGATGACTTTGACATCTGATATGATGGATGTTATTTTAGAGGGAATAGACGTTCTCAAATCTGCTATTGAGACATTAAAATCAGAAAATGAGATTCCTGATGTTGATGAGATCAAGCCGCTGCTGGACAAACTCAATCACATTTTAGAAAATCCTGAATCATTTCAAGCAAACGAATCGTCTGAACATGAACAAATTGGTAGCGAGATAGAACAAGAACCATCCGAGGCAGCACAAGAACCCTCAAACGACAATTCTGTAAAAGAAGAAATCATTTTCCATGATGATGTGGATGAAAAGATACAGCAGCTGATCCGCGAACACCCTGGAAAAAATTTCAAAGAGATTCTCGACGATCTCATACTTTTGCCTCCAGAAGAGCGGGATATGGATCTTATCATGAAACTGGATGAGCTCATCAACGAAGGAAAAGATGTTGAAGATCTTATCAAAGAAAGACGCATAATCGAACCAGAAGTCAAAGAGCAGCCTGCTGTTGCGACCAAGCAAGAAGAAAAGGCACCGGTTACAGTACCGGAAAAATCAAAAACAGCACCCAAACCAAAACAGAAGAAAGAGGAAACGGAAACAATCCGTATAGATATAGAGAGAGTAAGCACATTGATGAATCTCGTAGGAGAACTCGTTCTTGATAGAAACAGAATTGTCAAGCTCACCTCTCGTCTTCGAACCAACTGTGAAGACTCTGAAGCGGTAGAGGAACTGAATGAAGCGATTGCCGGTATGAGCCGATCGGTTTCGGATCTACAGGAAGTCGTTATGAAACTAAGAATGCAACCGGTCAAACGGATATTTAGCAAATTTCCGCGTATCGTTCGCGATCTCGCAAAAAAAATGGGTAAAAAGATCGAACTTATTTTGGAAGGTGAAGATACAGAAATCGACCGCAGTATTCTCAATCAACTCGAAGACCCACTCATACACCTTGTACGGAATTCTATTGACCATGGAATCGAACCACCTGAAGAGCGTATTGCCAAAGGAAAACCCGAAACCGGACATATTATACTCTCTGCTTTACAAGAAGGGGATAGAATTATCGTATTCATTGAAGATGACGGACGGGGCATCGATGCTGATAAAGTTAAACGAAAAGCGATTGAAAAAGGACTGATTACTCCGGAACAAGCAGCTCAAATGAGCGATAAAGAGGCATATGAATTGATTTTTATGCCAGGATTTTCTACCGTTGAAGAGGTCAGCGAAATTTCCGGTCGTGGCGTGGGTATGGATGTAGTAGCCAATGTTATCCACTCCTTACGAGGTGCCATAGAGATCGAAAGCGAACCCGGTAAAGGCACAAAAATCACGATGAAACTACCTTTGACGGTAGCAATTATCAGAACATTGATGGTTGGATCCAATGATAGAATCTTCGCTATCCCTCTTTTTAGCGTCGTAGAAATTATCAAATACAATCCCGATGATATCAAAGATGTTGGTACATACAAATCTTTGGTCCTCAGAGACGAGGTGTATCTCTTCTTTCATTTGAACGAACTTTTTGATCTTGAAAGCAACGATCACGAGAAATTTGTAATCATCCTAAACATCGGGGAGAAAAATATCGCAATTGCTGTAGACGATCTTTTTGGCGAAGAGGAGATCGTTATAAAACCGCTGGGTGAAATGCTCAAAGATGTCCAGGGTATTGCCGGTGCAACAATCACAGGTGATGGAAAAGTGGTTTTGATTTTGGATATCAAATCACTTATCAGTGATAAAAGAAATGAACTTATAGGAGTTATCTGATGGGTGAAATGCAAGTATTCGGTATCGATGAAAATATAACCCAATCTATTAAAGAGGAAGAACGCGTTATAGCTTTCATGTTAAACGACGAACTTATCGGCATCAATATAAAAAACGTAACAAAAATCACAAAAAAACTCGATATATCACCTGTACCAAAAACTCCCGAATATATCGTCGGGGTCATGAATTTAAGAGGCAACATCGTACCTGTTGTCAATCTTAAAAAGATGCTCAACTTACCGAACAGTGATATTATTGATCAAGAATATATTTTGATTATCGATACCGAAATAGGCAATATCGGTCTTTTGATCGATAAAGTAGTCGGAGCAATCACCATAGAGAATGAAGAGATTCTCCCTGCTCCTATCAATTCCATCGGTATTGATGCAAAGTATGTTATCGGTGTTATCATCATCGATCAAGAGAAGGAACAGTCAAAAAGAAACCTTCTCATCTTACTCGATACAGATAAACTCTTTAACAAAAAAGAGATCCAAGAAAACCAAGAATAAGAGGCGCGGATGAAAAAGAATGACTATTTACCGAAAATTCTCGAAACAGGTGCCAACGAACTGGAAATCATCGATTTTCGGATGTATGAAGAGCTCGAAGATGGTTCCGTGTATGAATGGGTTCTTGGTGTCAATGTCGCCAAAGTAAAAGAGGTCATACAAAAGCCGGAACACATCTTCAAATCTCCCGGATCACCTCCAGAAGTTGAAGGTTTGGCGAAAATCAGAGAAGAGGTGATTCCTATCGTCAATCTTCAAAAATGGATGAAGATCAAAGCTCCTAAAGACAAAGAGAACAAATACGTCATCGTCATGGAGTTTTTACGTGAAATCATCGGAATTTTGGTCCATGAAGCAAGACGGATACGTCGTATCAAATGGACGGATATCAAAAAACCGCCTGCAAGTATAGATGAAAAACTCGGGGGCAAGGTTGTGGGTGTTATCGAGATAGAAAATGGTCAACTTCTCCTGCTTCTTGATTTTGAAGGTATTTTGGATGAACTTGGAATGATCAAAGTTTTCCATGTAGAAGAGGAAGGATCGTATAAAAAAACAGGCCAACACTATCGTATCCTAATACTCGATGACAGCCCGGTGGCACGACGAATCATCCGAACGATTTTGGAAAAAGATGGTCATACTGTAATCGAAGCCCAAAGTGGTATCGAAGGATTGCAGATTTTACATGAACTTGCTGAAGAGGCTCAAAAAGAGGGAAGTGACATTACAGATAAACTACAATTGATTATCAGTGATATCGAAATGCCTGGAATGGACGGACTAACATTTACCAAAAAGGTCAAAGAGGACCCTGTCCTTTCCAAAATTCCAGTGGTCATCAACACCTCTTTGTCAGACAAAGCAACTGTCGATAAAACAAAATTTGTCAATGCAGACGCACATCTTGTAAAATTCGATACGAAAGATCTACTGCACATAGTACACGAATATGCGATAAAAAAATAGGAGGATAAATGGCATTACCCAATAAAAACATAAAGATTTTAGTTGTCGACGATGCTCCTACCATCCGCCGTATCCTCAAAAATGCTCTGAAAGAGATGGGATACGAGAATGTAGATGAAGCGGAGGATGGTCAGGTAGCATTGCAAAAACTAAGAAGCGGCAATTACCAGTTTGTAATAACAGACTGGAACATGCCCAATATGACAGGAATCGAACTTGTTCAAGAGATCAGAAAAGATCCAAAACTCAAGCATCTTCCCATTTTGATGGTTACAGCAGAAGCGAAAAAAGAAAACATCATTTTGGCTCTCAAAAGTGGGGTCAACAACTACATCGTCAAACCTTTCACACCAAAAGTACTAAAAGAGAAAATCAGCGCAATTTTTACACCGAAAAAAAAATAGAATAGGAGCTCAATATGGGGAAAAAAGATATTGAATTGAAAAATGAGACCACAACCGAGTGTGAAGAAGCACTAGATACATGTCAGAAAGAACTGGAACAGCAGATACAAAAAGAAAAGATCATATGGTACGACAGCGGAATCAAGCTTGCAGATGGACTGTTCCAATCTGCATTAGTAAAAACTGGTATCTACCGATTCAAGAATAGATTTCATAATTTCAATGACTCTTTCGAAAAAATTACTCAGACAAGCAAAGAGAGCCTCAAAACAACCGATATAATCATGGAAAGTATCCACCAAATTGAGCAGACTCAAAAAGAGACCAATGAATATATAGAAGAGGGAGAATCCATCCTCAATAAAACCAACGAGGATATTCTCCAATCTGTCCAGGCAATGGATAATCTGACAAAAACCACGGAAGAGCTCAAGCGAAAGATCAGTGGAATAGACCATGTTTTAAACGTTATTTTGGAAATTACAGAACAAACCAACCTGCTTGCGCTCAATGCTGCAATCGAAGCAGCACGTGCAGGAGAAGTTGGACGAGGATTTGCTGTTGTAGCTGACGAAGTACGAAAACTTGCTGAAAAAACAAGCAAGAGTGCCAGTGAAATCAGGGAAGTGACCGTTTCTGTAATGGATGAGATGGACAATACCTCTCAAGTTGTCAGTAATGCAAAAACAATTGTTGAAGACAGTGCCGAGGGTGCAAGTGACGTACTCAAATCCTTTTTCAAAATCAAAAAAGCAAGCAACAAAGTAACGGATCTAATCTCGAAACAGATAGAATACACTACAAAACAAAAAGAAAATATCTACACTTTCAGTGATGAAATCAAAAAACTCAATAATGAACTTCAACAGGTTCAAAAACTTGCCAATATAACAGGTGAGCGTATTCTTTCAGCCATTGATGAAGTAAAAGAAGGATTTGATAACTGCTCAACCGTTGATCCTAATGAACCAATTACAAAAATTTTAAGCGCTATAAAAGATCATTCGGTATTTGTGGTTGATACAGCCAAATATACCGAAGGCTATGAAAATATCACGCTTAAAGATTATACGTCGTGTAATTTTGGAAAGTGGTTCTATTCACAAGAAGCTTTTAAAGAGTTGAAAAAGTATGGCCCTGAAGTCATCTCACTGCTAGAAGACATAGAAGAAGATCACAAACAAGTGCACACCATCGCTTTTGAGATACTAAGACTCAAAAAAGAGAATAGAAATGATGAGATCTTTGAGAAATTTTCAGAACTTGCCGATGCATCCAGTAGTCTCATAAAACAGTTAATGAAGATTTACGCAATTATTGCAACGACTGAAAAGGATAAAATAGAAACCAAATCCAATAAGTAGGATCAAAGATGCACTTTAAATACAATAAACGAGGCATTGAACCTAAAAATATTGAATCACCATTTAATCTAGATGAACTCTTTTTTTCGATAACCAATCCAAAAGGAATTATACTGACTGGCAATGATGTATTTGTGCACGTTTCTAAATTTACAAAAGATGAAATGATCGGGAAACCACATAACATCATTCGCCATCCCGATATGCCTAGAACTATTTTTAAAGCACTCTGGGATACCATCAAAAGCGGAAAACCCTTTGTCGGATATGTAAAAAACATGGCAAAAGACGGTTCATATTACTGGGTACTAGCCGCAGTATACCCTATCTTCAATAATGAGGGAGAGATAGAAAAATACATCTCCATCCGACTAAAACCCACTTCGGAATATTTTAAGCTCATTCCTGAGCTCTATCGAGAAATTCTTGAAAAAGAAATAAAAGAGGATATGGATGCGGCACAAGAACTGTTAATAAAAAAGATACAAGAGCTTGGGTTTCATACCTATGAAGACTTTGCCAAACGCATCTTTTTCGAAGAAATTCTAAATAGAGAAAAACTTTTAGATCAAAACAGCAATCCTGCTTCATGCAGAACCAATCTGCAAAATATACTGGAAGAGAATCTGGACTTCATCGATTCACTTTGTGGTTTGGAAACCATTTTTCTCCGAATCAATCGATATTTCAATGAAATATTCAACAAAGTACATACTTTTTTGGATCTGAATGAAGAGTTGGAAAAGAAATCAAATTTTATCTTTGGTTTAGCAGAAGATATAAGACTTTTATCCCTCAATGCATCTATCGAAAGTTACAAAGTCAAAAAAGAGGGAGTTTCATTCTCTACCCTTTCTCATGAAATGAGAAAAAATGCAGAAATCAGCGAGAGAAAAGTCCTTGAAATGAATCGGCTCATCAATGAAGCGAAAAAAGATATTGAAGGTATCGGTTTCAACATCCTTACTTTAAAACTGAATATCGAAATGATCGTCTTTTTTATTAAAGAAATGATTGTAAACTTTTCAGACAAAGAAATTGGTGAAAAAGAAGAAAATGAGATTACAAACAATATCAACGAACTATTCCAATTGATGCAACTTTATGTAACAGAACTTCAAAAAAGCATGTTCGCTTCCAAAAATATGTTACGCTCTATTCTATACAACATCAGCGAACTCAATATCCTTATCAACAGACTCGATTTTATCCATATCAACGGTATGATTGAATCAGCTCATACTGAAGAAGAGGAAGGTGGATTCCATATTATCTTTTCTCAGATGCTTCATCTAATCGAAAGAGCAAAACAGGAGATCATTAACCTCGAACACTCTTTGTTCGATGCGACAGAAGAAAACACAACGGTATTTACAATAACCAATATCGCTATCCAAAAGATCAATCAGGCAAAAAAAAGATTCTCCCACCTATTGGTGGGCTAGAATCTTTTCCAACTCTTCAAAAGCCTTCCGCAAAATTTTTTCATAATACTTCTCACAATCACTTTTGAGTGATTTTTTAAAGCTGAGACGTTTGATTTCCTCTTTCGTAGCACCACCGGCTATTGCTTCTTTCAGCTCCTGATCCATATCCATCTCTTGCTGGGCCATCTCCCATAATGTTATTCCAAATGCTCTGGAATATTTTATAGCATCACTGTCTGCAAGCACAAGATAGTTTCTATCTTTTTCATTGATATAGTTGATTACGCCTTTTGTATCGAAAAAGCCATACTTATCACCCAAAAAGATATCAAACTGAGATTCCACTTCCCTGTTTTCATTCCATCGATTGAGAGCAAAAATAGTTTTAATTTCACTGTGTGCGTTTTTTATTTTTTGATAAATGTTGATAGCACTTGTAGCGTCCAGTTCACCATCCATCAACGGAATGACCACCGCATCCAAAGCGTAGATCATACCACTATCGATCAAAGCTTCCAAAACATAGACTGCTGTTTTATTTGCTCCCACATCCATAATGATACTTGTATCCATCAAAAGGATATCACGAAGCGTATCACGAAGATCTTGTCCGGAGATTCTAACCTTTTCAAGCCAAACTATTTTACTCTTATCAAAGGAGAGGCTGTCTTCATTCTCATCGTCAAATTCAAAAAACGAAATTGCCGAGCCCTGCTTTTCATACAAAAAGGGGGCGAGAAGCTGCATACTTATTGTACTTTTCCCCACTCCCCCCTTCGTATTGATAACGGCTATTTTATAGTGCTGCTGCATAAGACCCTCTGGAGGTTTTTGTTTATTATACCAAAAGAGGGTTCGTTCGCATTAGTGAGAACAGCCACAGCCTCCGCCGCTTTGATTCCCTGCATTATGCCCTGCAGTGGAACACGCACTTACTCCCGGAGGAGTTGTTGGCTGAATCATTTCATTGCTTGCACCGCCCTCTTCATTCACTTTTTCTATGAAATGCCACAATTTGTTTGCTGCTTGATGGTACCGTTTTGCTGTTTCACTCTCCGGATGATAAAAAACGACAGGTTTTCCTTCATCTCCACCTTCTCTGATTGCCGGCTCGATAGGAATTTCACCAAGCACGCTTGTACCATATTCTAATGCTACATCGTGGGCTGTTCCTTTTCCGAAAATATCACTTTCTGTGCTACAGTTTGGACAGATGAAGCCACTCATATTTTCTACAATTCCGGCAATTGGAATATGAAGCTTTTTAAACATATCAAGACTTCTTCTGCTATCATCGAGGCTCACCATCTGAGGTGTAGTCACAGTGACACCTGCTGTAACCGGTACGCTTTGCGCTAATGTCAACTGCGCATCCCCGGTCCCTGGAGGCATGTCGATAAAAAGCACATCCAGATCACTCCATAAAATATCTCTTAAAAACTGTTCAATCGCTTTCATGATCATAGCTCCTCGCCAAATAAGCGACTGCCCCTCTTCCATGAGCACTCCCATACTCATGACTTCCACGCCATATTTTGTCTCGATTGGCTTAACCTTGTTGCCTACAACTTCTGGCTGTGCGCCAAGTATCCCCATCATTCGAGGCACATTTGGACCATAGATATCCGCATCCAAGATTCCAACTTTTTTTCCTTGCATTGCAGTAGCGATCGCTAAATTCACGGTAGTCGTGGATTTTCCAACTCCACCTTTCCCACTACTGATCATGACGAAATTTTTCACTTGCGGTGCTAGGTTTTTCCCTCTGCTGGAAGTCTCTCTTGGCATTTTAGGCTGCTTGATATTGACAATCACCTCTTTCGCACCTTGCAACCCAAGCTTTTTTGTGATTTCATCTCGAAGCTGCTGGGCAACCTCCGGTGCACTTGATGTGATATCCAGCTCAACGGCAACTCTATCACCATTGACTTCGATTCCTTTGACAAATCCAAATGTCACAATATCTTTGGTAAAACCGGGATATGTCACAGTGGATAAAACTTCTTGTACTTTTGCTTCATTCAGCATTGCAGCTCCTTTGTTTCAATTAGGATAGATTTTATCTTATTTAAGATTAAAGTTTTATGAGAATTTGGAATTGGGAATCTGGAATTGGTGATTCATTTCGCTAAGCTATAACAATGCAACGTTTATTATAAAGAAGTCAGTAGGTATCGATCCATACCAAGGAGTCAAAGATGGAAGTGATTAATCAGACGGTAACAGTTATGCTTATTGTAACTATGTTACAAAAATAGGGCAATTCATTAAAAAATTGGAATTAGGAACAACTTTTTCCCAATTTCAAATAGAGCCAGGCTTTTGCCTTAGGCTCCATGTTTTTCAAGAATATCTTGTGTGATTTTGTAGCTACAAAATTTTGGTCCGCACATAGAGCAAAACTCTGCCTCTTTGAAAACATCTTGCGGTAGCGTCTCATCGTGATACTCTCTTGCTCTATCTGGGTCCAAAGCCAATTCGAACTGTTTGTTCCAATCAAATTTATATCTTGCATCGCTCATGGCATCATCCACATCGCGTGCCCCTTTTCGGCCTCTGGCAATATCCGCTGCATGGGCTGCAATTTTGTATGCAACAATTCCCTCTCGTACATCCTCTGCATTTGGAAGACCCAAATGCTCTTTTGGCGTCACATAACAAAGCATACTCGCTCCATACCATCCAGCCATTGCAGCTCCGATTGCACTTGCCAGATGATCATATCCTGCGGCAATGTCTGTTACAAGCGGCCCCAATACATAAAATGGAGCTTCATGGCAATAATCTCTTTCAATCTTGATATTTCTTTCAATCTGATTCATCGGTACATGTCCAGGCCCTTCAATCATCACCTGCACATCTTTGTCCCATGCTTTGAGAGTAAGTTCTCCCAAAACTTTCAACTCTTCAAGCTGTGCATCATCGCTTGCATCTGCCAAGCATCCTGGTCTCAAACTGTCGCCCAAAGAGAGACTCACATCATATTTTCTACAAATATCCAAAATATCGTCAAATGCTGTATAGAATGGATTTTCCTTATGGTAATGCATCATCCATGCTGCCATCAAACTGCCACCACGACTTACGATTCCCATCTTTCTTTTAGCTACAAGGGGCATAAATCGAAGCAAAAATCCAGCATGAATTGTAAAATAGCTTACCCCTTGCTTGGCTTGACGCTCAATGACTTCAAGCATCTTATCGATTGTCAAATCTTCTATTTTGTTATTGCAATCGTGCAAAATCTGATAGATTGGAACCGTTCCAATAGGAACCTCCGCATGCTTGATCACCTCTTCTCTGATTGCGTCAAGATCACCACCGGTGGAGAGATCCATTATCGTATCGGCACCGTACTTTTGGCACACTTTGACCTTTTCAACTTCCCCCTCGGCATCACTGGCCAAAGCAGAGCTTCCGATATTTGCATTGATTTTACACTTTGCAGCGATTCCTATCGCCATCGGCTTTTGATGGATATGATTAATGTTTGCCGGGATAATCATCCGACCTCGTGCTACCTCTTTACGAATAAGCTCAGCATCAAGCCCTTCTACCTTTGCCACATACTCCATCTCTTCAGTAATAATACCTTGTCTTGCATAGTACATCTGTGTTCGAACACTATCATTTTTGCGTTTCTCTACCCACTCTTTTCTCATAAAAACTCCTTCATCCCTTAAACAATCAGGGGAATTTCCAAAATATTACTGAAAAAAGATAAAAAAAAGCTTTTGTAATGTATAATTTCGTAACAATTAAGAAAAAAGGATAATCTTTGTCCGATTTGACGTTGGTGTTACTTGGTGCCGGAAATTCAAGCAGATTTGGTCTTAACGTAAAAAAACAGTGGCTATGGTGCGGTAATGAACCGCTTTGGCTCTATGTTACGAACAGATTCACTCATAGCTTTTCCTTCCACGATGTTGTAATAACCGCTCATCCCAAAGAGATCCCATTTTATAAAAAATATTGTCACTATACTGTCGTTGAAGGAGCCGATACACGGCAACGCTCTTTACTCAATGCCCTTGAAATGGTTCAAACACCTTATGTCCTTGTTTCCGATATCGCGAGGCCCTGTATCCAAAAAGAGGTCGTACAAAAGATGATAGAAAATCGATCTCACGCCGCATGCATAGTACCGTATATCCAACCTGCAGATACAGTGGTGTATAAAAATGAAACAATCGATAGAAACGAAGTCAAACTGATCCAGACGCCACAACTCTCAAAAACAGATATATTACGCAAAGCTCTTACCCAGGGAAAAGAGTTTACCGATGAAAGCAGTGCCATCGCATCTTTGGAAGAGAAGGTTTTATATATCCCCGGAGACAGAAAGCAGCACAAGCTTACCTATACAGAAGACTTGAAACTGTTGCCTTGTTTGCAAAAGCCCTCAAATGCAAAACGTATAGGAAACGGCTTTGATGTGCATGCTTTTTGTGCAAACAGAAAGCTCTTTTTGTGTGGAATAGAAATCCCCTACGATAAAGGTCTTGCTGGCCACTCAGACGCAGATGTGGCCATTCATGCCCTTATCGACGCACTCCTTGGAGCAGCCGGTTTTGGAGATATAGGAGAACTGTTTCCAGATAGTGTTGATACATACAAAGATATCGATTCGAAAAAGCTGCTTTTTGAAGCAGTTCAGCTCCTTCATGCATGCGGATTTGTAATAGAAAATGTCGATCTCACCATCATTGCACAAAATCCAAAAATAGGTCCTTATAAAGCAAAAATGCAACAGAGTCTGCATGATTTATTGCATATTCCTCAGCATGCAATCAATCTTAAAGCCACAACCACCGAACATCTTGGATTTGTTGGAAGAAATGAAGGCATTGCCGCAATGGCAACAGCTACACTACACTATTTTGACTGGAGTGCAATATGAAAGTACTTATCGTAGAGAATGAAATATATCTTGCCCAAAGTATCGCAACAAAACTCTCTGAAATAGGATTTACCTGCGAAACGGCGGCTAGTATCAAAGATGCGTTGCAAGAGCAGCATTATGATATCATCCTTCTATCTACCAACATCAACGGTCAAGATTTTTATCCGGTTATCGAGGCCTATAAAGATAAAATCATTATTCTACTGGTCTCATATATTTCGCAAGACACAGTATCGGACCCTTTGAAAGCAGGCGCAAACGATTACATCCTCAAACCTTTCATGATCGAAGAATTGATACGGAAAATGAAGCATTTTATTGAATATGAGAGACTTCTAAAAGAGAATAAAACATATAAACAATATCTCAAAAACAGTTTCAAGGGTTTTTCTATCGACAATATTTCGATCAAAGACCCATTACCTCTTTTCATAACGACGAATTATCAACGATATGCAGATGCATACGCTTTTGCGTACGCTGAAACGGTAGACGAACCCTTTGTCTATTATACCCTCAACGATAAAGGGGCGATCAATCAAATCAAAAGTGAAGATCCTACACAACTTCTGTATATTACCGATTTTCAAAACCTCAAAAAAAGTGAAAAACTGCAATTTTTGGAGATAATAGCAAATAAGAGGGCAATCGTCTCTTCAACAGAGAAAGAGTCTGAAGAGATACCGTTTAAACAGATTGAACTCAAAAGTGACAATAAGGTGTTTGACAGAAACGATATCATGACAATTGATGAGTATGTCAAATATATCATTATCAACTATCAGTATAAATTTCCCGATACTACTATCTCAAAAAAGTTAGGGATTTCTCGAAAGAGCCTTTGGGAGAAGAGGAAAAAATATGAAATCTTCAAGAAAAAATAAATCGTTATTTATTGACCAAGAGGCGGTATCGACACTTGCAATGGTGCAAGAGGGGCTTTTGCACCCGATAGACAAGCTGATGAATCAAAAAGAGGCACAAGAAGTTGATACCACAAAAGAGTATAAGGGCAAATCTTTTCCTTTTTCCTTTATTCTTGCACCAAGTGGAAAAAAAAATGAAGAGATCCTTCGTTCACTCAAACCAGGCGATCACGTAGAACTCATCTGTAACGGCCGACAAGTAGGCTCAATCAATGTAGAAGAGATTTTTCCCATCGATCCGATTGAAAGACTCAAAAATATTTACGGTACTGCAGACATTTCCCATCCCGGTATTGAAGCGACGTTGAAACGCCTTGGAAACTATGCAGTTGCCGGCGATTTTCAGATTGAGTTTGAAGATGTCAAAAAAGCAAAAGAGGATATTGTAAAACGTAAAAAGGAGCTCAAAGCGAAAGAGGTGAGCGCCATCATGCTCGCTGCCAAACCTCTTCACAGGGCCCATGAGAGACTGATTCGTTCCACTCTTGAGCATAGTGATTTAGTCGTACTCTTTTTGCTCAAACCCTATGTCAATGATCAATTTTCCTATGACTTACGATACAAAACCGTGGATTATTTTGTCAAAAACTATCTCCCCAAAAATAGAGTTCTCATCGTTCCATTGGAAAATACCTATATTTTTGCAGGATTTAATGAACTCATCCTTGATGCCATCGTAGCACAAAATTTTGGATGCACTCGTCTGGTCGTAGGAAAAAATCATGCCGGATTGGGTCTGTACTATGATAAAAATCATCTCAAAAGTGTTTTTGACAATCTTAAAGGAATCAATATAGATATCGAGATGGTCAATGAATTCGTCTACTGCAACAAATGTAAAACGCTTGTGAGCACAGAAACCTGCCCACATGGCAGTCATCATCATATCTCCTATCATGCTGACTCCATTTTGGAACTTTTGAAACTAGGGCTCCTTCCTCCAGCCGTTTTGGTACGGAGAGAAATCAGTGCGATACTTTTAAGTAAACTATTTCCAAATCGCTTTAAAAATCTTGAAAAACTCTATGCAGACCTTATTCCAAATGCCGGTATTTTGGAAAAACATACTGAAAAAGATTTTTACATCCAACTCATGAAACTCTATCAAACAACCTCTTTGACATAGGAGTACGATGCGACGCTTTTTTCTAACAGGATGCTACACGGGAACACTTCCAAAAGCGCCTGGCACATGGGGAACACTTTTTGGAGCAATTATAGGAGCTTTTCTTTTACACTTTCTACCCCAATCAAGCCTGTTTTTACTGGTTATTCTCATTACCATAATTGGGATAAAAGAGATCAATATCTATGAAAAGCAGACCAATACCCACGATGATCCATCTATTGTAATTGATGAGATTGCGGGAATTTGGCTCGCCTACTCCATTTTGCCAAGTACGCATCTTATATGGCTTGTAGTAGCATTTATTCTTTTTAGAATTTTAGATATTACAAAACCATCCTATATCAAAAAGTTAGATAGCATGCCAGGAGGTCTTGGCGTCATGGCGGACGACCTGCTTGCAGGTGTTTTGGCCGGACTTTTAACAGGACTTATCTATGTCGGAGCAGAAAAGCTTTTATGAAGATAGCATTTGAACACCCATGGTTTTTGGCTCTGCTGCCTTTGATGCTCTGCTTTTTTCAGTGCAAAAGAGAAAATCTCAAAATCTATTTTGCAAAAACCGAACTTCTATCACGATTTCAGATTCGATTGACTCTTTTGCCAACGCTCACCTTCACTCTTTTTGTCTTAGCCCTTTCTACACCGTTTCTCTACTCCTCTATCAAACTTGATGACAGAAAAGGAAGGGATCTTGTTTTGGCTCTTGATGCCAGCGGATCGATGGAAGAGACTCTGTATGATGAAAAAAGCAAATTTGAAGTAGTCAAATCGATGGCAAAAAACTTTTTTCATAGACGCTATGATGACAATATCGGCATTGTCATCTTTGGATCCTTTGCCTACATTGCAGCGCCCCTAACCTATGATACAAAAGCCCTCGATTTTTTAATCGATTATCTTGAACCATCGATTGCCGGCAACAATACCGCTATTGGTGATGGACTATGGCAAGGAATTGAGGCTCTCAAAGCAGACAAAGCAAAAGAAAAAGTGCTTATTCTAATAACTGATGGTCACCACAACAGCGGCTCCATCTCACCTCGCCAAGCAGTTGAGAGAGCAAAAAAAGAGGGCATCAAAATCTATACCATTGGCCTAGGAGATGCGGATAAAAACCTTTTAAAGCAGATTGCAACAAAAAGCGGCGGAAAATTTTTCTATGCAAAAAATGAAGAGGATTTAAAACAAATTTTTGATGAGTTAAACAGTCTTGAACCAAGCCCTATTCGAAGTGGAAGTTATGAGAATAAACACTATCTATTTCCATACCTGCTTTTTATTGCTCTTTTTTTGCTGGGATTTGAGCTTTATAGGAGTTTTAGATGAGCTTTGAAGCAGGATATTGGCTCATTCTTATCATTCCGACTTTACTTCTTTTTTGGATTATCAAAGAAAAAAAAGATAGCATCCCTTTACCAAAAGAGCTTATTATAGAGCAAAGTTCCAATAAAATAAAACTACTTCCTCTAGTTCTCATCTTGCTTTTTATCGCTTTGGCTAGACCCATGCAGCTCACACCAAAAACCTCCACCACATCCTTGCAGCCTCTTTTTATAGCTTTGGATATGTCGGCAAGCATGAGGGCAAAAGATTTAAAGCCAAATAGACTTATCTTTGCCAAAAAGGCAATCAAAGAGCTCATCCAAAAAGCAAATAGTAAAATCGCATTAATTGTATTTACCTCAAATCCTCTCATCATCGCTCCTCCAACGTCGGATAAAGCGATACTTTTACAAGCACTAAATAGTATTGATCCCAAAAACATTATGACAAAATCAACCAATATCCAAAAACTGCTCAATTTTGTCTCAAAATTTCAAGGAAATATCGATTTGGTCCTTTTTAGCGATGGAGGAGAAGAGAAGATTTTACATAAACCCAAAAATATCCGTTTGCACTTTGTACAGATTGCGACAAAAGAGGGAGCGCTTATTCCAACAAATGAGGGCTATCTCAAACACAATGGCAAACTAGTTGTCACAAGACTCAATCAAGCTATCAATCAATACGCTGACTTCATCTATCCATACGATAAGTATCTTGATGTTTTAGAAAATATTGAAGCTAAAATAACAAAAACCCAGACCATGGACAAAATTGAACTCTTTTTTATTCCACTTTTTATTGCGACAATTCTGCTATTATATATCTACACTACCCTTTTTGAAAAAATCCGATCATTTATCCCTTTCATGATCATTCTTGCCTTTCCACTGCATGCATCCTTACTGGATGAGTGGAAACTGCAAAAAGGCTATAAAGCTTACTACAATAAAGAGTATAAAAAAAGCTTGAAATATTTTCAAAATCTACCCTATCTTGAAGCAAGATACGCCCAGGCAATGGCTTTGATGAAACTAGGAAAATATAAAGAAGCTATCAATATCTTACAATCTATCAAAACAAAAGATATTGCTCTAAAAGCAAAAATATATAAAAACTTGGGTGTATGCTATGAAAAGATACGAAAATATGACGAGGCTTTACAATATTATGTTTTGGCAGCACAATATAAACCAAATAGTGATCTCATTAAAAAAATAGAAGTGCTGGCTTTGAAAAAGAGACCCAAAAAGCTATTGCTTCCCTTTTCAAAAAAGAAAATAGTAAAAAAAGAGCATGGGAAAAAGGATAAAGGCAAAAGTGCCGGAAGCAGCAATCTGCAAACCGCAGCCCTTGCAAGCTCAAGCCGCGGAGGCAAAAAAACGAAACAAAAAAGCCAAAGTATTACCCAAAAAGGAAGCAGTATGCCCCTTGGCTCAAGACTCTATGATCTGATCAACAAAGGATATATCCATGAAAAACATCCTTGGTAGTCTATTTTTTTGTATCGCCCTTTTTGCTAACGAATACAGTGTTATTTTCGATAAACATGAAGCATTTGTAAAAGAGCCTATTCATCTCAAGCTTACCTACTTTGCAAAAAACAAAGAGACGATAATTTGGGTTAAATTTGCTCCAAAAGCAACAAAAGATTTTAAAGTGGTGCTTTTAAAAAAGAAGACCCTAACAACTGGTTATGAAAATGAGTTTCTAATTTTCCCATTAAAAGAAGGCAATCTCAAACTACCGATAGAGCTTACAGTCAAAAGAGCCTCAAAACAAGAGATCCAAACAGATATTTTAGGCACCGGGTATGAGCAAACCAAAATCATCGAAGGTAAAATCACCTCATATCCAATTGAGCCCCTAAAAATTTTTGTCAAAAAGACACCAAAAGCCGATCTCTATGGTGATTTTACGTTGCATTTGCAACTTGATAAAACAAGAGCCAAAGCGTACGAGCCAGTCTATGCAATATTGACAATTACCGGAACCGGTTTTGATCAAATTCCCTCACTCCATTTAAAAACCAATCCAAAAATAAAGATTTTGCAAGATAAACCTATCCAGAAAGTGGAGTTCGCACCAGATGGTGCTCATATCAGATATAAAATCTCCTACGCTCTCATAACCAAAAGTAGTTTTGAAATTGAGCCTTTAAAGCTAAAAATGTTTGATTATCACACGTTGCAAACCCTTGCAACGCCAAAATATCAAATCGACGTTAAAACAGTTCCCATCCAGCCAGACAAAACCGACAACCCGCCAAAAATTGAACCTGTTTTTCATACCTTTGAAAAAACTTTCGTCTATATTTTTATTTTTCTAAGCGGGCTTTTAAGCGGCATACTGCTTTTTATCCTTCTCAAAAGAGTCTATCAAAAACAGTTTGAAATTCTTTTAGCCAAAGATGAAAAAGAGCTTTTGCAGATTTTAGCACCACTTCCGGGCTTTGAAAAGGAAAAAGAGCTTTTAAATGAAGCAATTAGCACAAATAAAAAAATATCCTTAGTACAAATCAAGAAAAAAATCCTAAAGGAACTAACATGATTTTTCAATCGATAAAAGCTGAAATTCAAAAAGTAATCGTTGGTCAAGAGGAGATGATAGATGCCATCATTTTGGCACTTCTTTGTGAAGGACATGTACTGCTTGAGGGACTTCCGGGACTTGCGAAAACAACAACCATCAAAACATTGGCTCAGACACTTGGCATCGACTCCAAAAGAGTACAATTTACTCCAGACCTTTTGCCTAGCGACATCACAGGCGCTCAAATCTTCAATCCAAAAACGGGAGATTTTACGATAAAACATGGTCCAATTTTCACCAATCTGCTTTTGGCAGATGAGATCAACAGAGCACCGGCCAAAGTGCAGTCAGCTTTGCTTGAAGCGATGCAAGAAAGACAGGTTACTATTGCAGAAGAGAGCTTTGCTCTTCCTTTTCCGTTTGTCGTAATGGCGACACAAAACCCGATAGAGCAAGAGGGAACATACCGGTTGCCTGAAGCGCAACTGGATCGATTTATGTTTAAAATTGAGCTTGGATATAACACTCCAAATGAAGAGCTGGAAATTTTGGAGCGCTTTGAAAAGAAAAAAGAGGTGCAAATCCAAAACGTTTTGTCGAAAGAGGAGCTAAAGCAGGCAAAAGAGCAGGTGGAATCGATCCATATCGAAAAGGCTTTGAAAAACTATATCGTGCAAATCGTTCAGGCAACCAGAGACCATCCGGATACCATGTATGGAAGCAGTCCAAGGGGAAGTATCGATCTGCTCAAAGCCTCTAAAGCCGTGGCATACAAATATGGACGAGACTACGTTACACCAAAAGATATTTTAGATATTGTAAAACCGACTCTTCGCCATAGAGTCATTTTAAATTATGAAGCAAGAGCGGAAGGCAAAAACGCAGATATGATACTTGAATCTATCATGAAAGAAGTGCCTATTCCATGAAACGGCTCATCATAAAAGCAAAAAAGGCAGTTTATGCCCACCAGCACGGAATCTTTAGTGCCAGCTTGGGAGAGGGCTTTGATTTTGTAGAGCTGATTGAATATGACTATCTTAGTGATGCAAAAAAGATCGACTGGATGGCCTATGCAAAGACTGGGCAAGCCTATATGAAGCTCTATCAAGAGGAGCATATGCGAAATATCACTATCATTCCCTTAATGAGTGGGACGCTCTATTTTGGATTTTTTAGACTCAAATGGGAGATGCTGCTTGAGTCGTTGGCGCTCATTGGATTTTCTGCACTAGCTTCAAAAGACAATCTAAGTCTTATTAGTGAAAAATCGCATATTTTGAAAATATCAAATGAATATGAGTTAGAAAATGCGATTACTTCAATTGCCCATACACCAATTATTGGCAAAACTTTCTCCTATAATCTCGATGAGCTCTTTTATAGACTGACTCAAAAGCATCTCATTATTTTAGTTGGTGACTTTTTGGATCCTTTTTCTTTAAAACTACTTCCTACAAAACATGAAGTTGTCGCTATTGCCTTTGCAAGCAGAGCAAAGCACTTTTTTAAAGAGACCATTGTAAAAGATACCCAAAGCCTAAATGAGAGAAGCGTAAAACTCACTCCAAAAAGCATCGATAACTACTCAAAAAAAATAGATACACTTCAACAAGAGCATTTGATACAACTTAAAAAAGCTGGATGTGATACACTCACAATTTACGAAGATGAAGATATTTTTACCAAACTGCAACTCTTTTTTGGGAGCCGATAATGGAGTTACTGCCTTTGCCAGATTTTCACCATATTCTCATGGCAACCATTGTGATTACTCTGCTTCTCATTCCTACACTTTTTGTAGCTGCTATTGTAAAGAAAAACAAAAAAACTAAAACCAAGCCACCAAAAGATATCTATGAACTTAGTATCGCTTTGCAAGAGTTGGCACCAAATGATAAAGAGGTGCAAAAACTTTTAGATGAGGTGGCAAAATACAAATATAACCCTAAAGCACCTTCAATACCCAAAGAGCTATATAAAAAAATGATTAAACTTTACAAAGATTTAATAAAGCAATATAATAAAAGAAAAAAGGATGAGCTATGAAAAAGTTATGGCTCCTTTTCTTTGGGACTCTTTTGCTTTTTGCTGCTCCGTATACAGGCTTTCTCAAAATGAAAAAAGGTGCATGGGCAAAGTATGAGATCGTAAGTGATGGTACATCAATGCAGATGACTATCAAGTATCTTGGAACAATCAAATACAAAGGAAAGCGTGTCAATATCATTGAAAATGAGGCAACTTCACCTCAAGGCAGATTTGTTACACAATATTGGAGCGATAAAGAAAATGACTCCTCTTTACAAAAGATGATTACTAAGACGCCTCAAGGTATTATATGTATGGAAGAGGAGATGATCGGTATGAGTGGAGAAAAACCAAACTACTATACAAAAACACCAAAAAAGTATAGTCCCCAAAAACCAAATATCAAACTCTCCACCTATACACTTCCATCAGGTAAAAAAATTTCCGTTGCCATCTTCAAAGATGAAAAAAGTGAAGTGTGGGTCAGTTCGCAAGTTCCTTTTGGGATCGTTCTCGTAAAAGAAAACGGAAAAACAACAATGAAACTGATCGATTTTGGACTCAGTGGAGCAAATCCGGCCATACCTCTGGATGAGGCGAAATCGTGTTCTCCTATGGCTCTGCCCTTTTTTCCGGGGCAGTAAGCCACTCTCTCATCCAAACTTTCCAGTGATATACTCTTCGGAGAGTTTCATTTTTGGATTGATAAAAAAATCTTCCGTAATACCAAGTTCGACAAGTTCACCCATATACATAAACGCAGTATAATCACTGATCCGCGCGGCTTGTTGCATATTGTGCGTTACGATAACGATGGTCATCTGATCTTTTAGCTCAATCACTAACTCTTCGATCGCTTGAGTACTGATTGGATCGAGAGCGCTGGTAGGCTCATCAAACAGCAACACTTTTGGCTTGACAGCCACTGCTCGTGCAATACAAAGACGCTGCTGCTGACCTCCTGAGAGGGCATTGGCATCATCCTTGAGCCTATCTTTCACCTCATCCCACAAAGCCGCACCCTTTAAAGCCTCTTCTACGCGGTCTTTGAGCTCTGTTTTGTTTTTAATCCCTTGGAGCCTCAGTCCATAAGCGATATTATCAAAAATGCTCATAGGAAAAGGGGTCGGCTTTTGGAAAATCATTCCGATTTTCACTCGAAGAGCGATAAGATCAACTCTTTTATCTAAAATATTTTTGCCTTCAAAAAGAACCTCCCCTTCATATCGATTACCGGGATAAAGGTCATGAATGCGGTTAAGACTCCTGAGCAGAGTCGATTTTCCGCAACCGCTGGGACCTATCAGTGCTGTTACTCTGTTTTTCGCAACAGGAAGAGTGATGTTTTTGAGTGCCGGTTTGTCACTGCCTTTGTAATAGAAACTAAAATTTTTAATTTCTATCTCTTTTGGTTCTTTCACTTCACACAATACTGCCATTATTTAACCTTTTTTTTGATAATCATTCGTCCTATGATATTTACAAACAGTACAAATGCTCCTAAAATGAAGGCTGCCGCCCATCCAAGCTTGATCCAATCCTCATACGGACTGGTGGCAAAATTGAACATTGTAACGGTCAAAGAAGCCATCGCTTCATTAAGATTTGTCGTATAGAAGTTATTGTTAAACGAGGTGAAAAGAAGTGGTGCGGTTTCACCTGCAATTCGTGCGATTGAAAGAAGAATTCCCGTAATCATCCCTACTTTTGCCCCTCGATAAACAACTTGCATAATCACTTTATATTTTGGAGCGCCCAAGGCATATGCTGCCTCTCTTAGCTGCTGGGAAACAAGGGAAAGCATGTCATCTGTGGTTCTCAGCACAATCGGTATCATCATGATTGCTAAGGCCACAGCTCCAGCCCAACCGCTAAAATGACCAACAGGTGCCACAAGAATCGCATATACAAAGGCTCCTATAACTATCGACGGAGCACTCATCATAATATCACTGATATCGCGCAAAAAGTTTGAAAATTTGGAGTTCCCGCCATATTCACTCAAATATGTTCCGGCAAATATGCCAAGAGGAATACCGATCAAAGAAGCGACACTCACCAAAAGAAGCTGACCGACAAGGGCGTTTCTCAGTCCCCCTTCACGCCCAGGAGGAGCCGTATCGAGTATAAATATTTTGATGTTCATTGCATCCAAACCTTTACTCAAAAGAACCCATAAAATCCAAAACAAAAAAATGAGCCCAGTAAGAGCAGCTACCGTTGAAAAGCTCATGATAATAAGATTGATTATTTTCCTTTTTTTCATTTTGCAGCCCTTACTTTTCTCAGAAAATAAAACTTCGCAAATGCAATGACAATAAAACTGATAACAAATAATATGAGAGCAAGGTAAAAAAGGCTTGAGTAGTACAGATCGCTATCGGCTTCTGTAAATTCATTTGCCAAAGTAACAGGAATGCTGGTTGCCGGATCTGTCAGATGTTTTGGGATTTTGTGTGCATTTCCCATAACAAATGTCACTGCCATTGTCTCACCAATAGCTCTGCCAAGAGCCAAGATAATGGATCCAATGATCCCAGCTTTTGCAAAAGGAATCACCACATCTTTGACTACATCCCATTTTGTTGCTCCAAGCGCATAGGCTGACTCTTTGAGAACATCGGGTATTGTGTTCATACTGTCTCTGGTAATTGCAGCCATGAAGGGCAAGATCATGATCGCAAGAACGATACCGGCAGTGAGCAGTCCAAGACCATTGCCGCCAAACCACTCCCTGATATAGGGTGCGAAGAAAAAGAGACCCCACATACCATAGATAATGGAAGGAATAGCTGCAAGCATCTCAATAGCCGTTCCAACAGGTCCCTTGAGTTTTGCATGGGCAATTTCTGTCAAAAAAATCGCCACCCCTATTGCCATCGGTGTTGCGATAAGCATGGCGATAAGTGTGGACATAATAGAGCCATAAATTGCAGGAAATCCACCAAAAATATCCATATTCGGAGCCCATCTGGTATTGACCAGAAATTTCCAGCCAAAGGCGTTGATTGCCGGAAGTGCTTCTTTGAAGAGTATGGCAAAAATAGCGATTAGCACTATCAAAATAGAGATTGCCGAAAACAGAGCTATATGTTTGAAAAGAAAATCGAGGGCTTTTCTCATAGGAAGCGCTCCTGCTTTTTTGCGAAGATTATATTACAGGATGATTTCATTTTGGTTACAATATTCGGCGAAAAGATCGCCGATTAGAAGAACCACTGAGTGGTAAATTTGACTCTTTTGACTTTTTTGTCTCCTACATTGACATCATAATCATCTTCTTGATATGCGATACCAACTTTTGTAGAGTTGCCTCTTAAATACCAGTTAATACCTGCGATTTTAGAAGTCATATCGTAGCCATTTGCATCTTCAAGTTTATCCCATTTCTCATATCGAGCAAATGGCGCTATATAGTAAAGCGATGGGATAACATACTCACCAGTAACGTACCAACCATTCGATTTACCCACTTGTGCATTATTCCAGTCACTCACAACGCCATCAAATTTGAAATATTCTGCCTGAACAAATGCGCCTTTATAGTGCGCCGAAAGTTCATAGTTGATAAGAGTGTGATCGAGTTTTACCGCTTTTCCATTACCGTCTACAAAGTTGATATCAGGACTTTTCCAATAGGCCGCACCAATGGAGAAATGTTTTCCTTGTGCAAAATATGTTTCTGTTCTTTTCTTCTCTTCCCACCCATCAAATGGTGAAAGGACAATTTTCCCACCATAGAAGAACTCATCTTGATGAAAACCATTCGCAGTAGAACTACTAAATTTCTTTCCTCTGGCATCTTTGAGTTTTCCAGAGTAGACACCATCACCCATAGCAATTTGATAGGCAATTTTGTGCTTCCAGTTTCCATACATCTGGATGTTTGTCGCCCGTCTGTTGTGTGAGATATATTGTGCAGCTTCATCTGCAACATGGGGTCGATCATAATGGATTACATAAGCAGATTTGACGGTTTCAGTTCTTGATACATCGATTTTACCTCGGTAGAGTTTAAAGTTTGCAAGGGATGTTCCGAAAGGTTTTTTGATTTTCAAATAGGCATCACCAACATTAAACTCTTTTTCACCACTATCTCGATAGTTCGCTTTATCGTTTCGGATATCCATAGTAAAAGAGGTGTGTTTGCCAAATCCTGCTGTCACTTCAAAGCGCACCCTTCTTAGATATGCATCCCAAAAATCCTCTTCCGTAACTCCTGTCGCTTTGTTTTCCTCTTTGTAGTTTTCAAACGTTCCCATCACACGAACACCGAATTTCATGTACATATCTGGATTGTCAAAAGGACGAACAAGCATGTTTGGTCCAGTCTCTTTTCCTAGCAAAAACTCTGGAGAATTTTTCTTAATGACACGAAAATGCGTTTGAAGCGTATGTTTATATGGAAGTTCTTTTTTTATTTCTTTAAGAGTCTCTTTTTTTAACTCGTCTTTGCTGACAAATTCTCCCAAAACTACTCTATTGGGTCCCGGCTTTGTATAGATAGCACCGGTATTTGTGTCTTGATAGAGTGTAACTGTCGCACAAAAAGCGTTTACAACCATGAATGCTGCCAAAGACAATTTTTTCATATCTTTCCTTTCTATTTGAGATTTATGGTTTGGTAAATATAGCCTTTTAATAAGGAAACTTTAATTCCCTTCATACGTTATTTCCTATTTAGGAGCAATTCCGTGCATTTTCCAATATGATTGAATTTTCTCTTTCGTACTTGCCGGAAGTGGTATATATCCGAGTTTTTTTGCCGTTTCATCTCCATTTCGAAATGCCCAGTCAAAAAAAGCGGTCACCTTTTTGTTTGTCTCGCTTTTTTCTCGTGGAAGCAAAATAAAGGTTCCTGCGACAATGGGGTAACTATTGTCACCTGGCTGAAGCGCTAATACCTGGTAGAAGTGGTTTTTAGGGCCCCATTTTGCATGTGCAGCAGCCGCTTTGAAATTTTCTTCTGTTGGTTGTACCCATTTTCCGCTTTTTGTCTGAATTGCTGCAGCGGTAAAATGGTTTTGGAGTTTGTATGCATACTCCACATATCCGATACTGTATGGTGTCTGTTTGACAAGATTGCTCACACCCTCGTTGCCTTTGCCGCCGATCCCTACCGGCCAGTCTACTGCTTTTCCTGTACCAACACTGTTTGCCCACGCTTCACTAACACCGCTGAGAAAATATGTGAAGTTGAATGTCGTTCCACTGCCATCGCTTCTGTGTACAACAACAATTTTTTTGTGAGGTAGCTTTACTCCAGGGTTGTCTTCAGCGATTTTCTTGTCATCCCAAAACGTGATTTTTCCAAGAAAGATTTCGGCCAAATCTTTGTTTTCCAGTTGAAGCTGCATATCAGCTATTCCTGGAATATTGTATACCACAACTATACTGCCAATAACTGCCGGAAATTGATAGAGTTTTTTTCTGTTCAGTTGTCTTGGCTTCAGTGGCTTATCACTCGCACCAAAATCAACTGTTCTAAAACTTATTTGTTTGATTCCGCCGCCACTTCCGATAGATTGATAATTGACTTCAACACCAGTGAGCTTTTCATAATCGTATGCCCATTCATAATAAAGAGGCACTGGAAATGTCGCTCCTGCTCCGCTGATCTTGTCTGCATTAGCCGCAGTGACAAGCATAATAGCAGCTGAAGCTATCAGACCTGCTTTTTTCAGCATCTATGCTCCTTTATCTGTTTTGATACCGTAATGATAAATCATAATGATTACAAAACGGTTACAGTACTGTTATCAAAATGTAATCAAAATGATGTACAATTGAAAAAAAAACAAAACAAGGATAACAATGCTTAAAAATTATCAAGAGCGACTTAAACAGATTAACAAACTTGTATCAGATGCCGCCAAGAAGGTACTCAATGCCCATAAAATCGCACTTGATTCATTTAAAAATAAAGATATTGATGCGTTCAAATCGGTTGCCGAGATGGTAAAAACCCTTGATAATGAAGCAAGAGATATCGATAATGAAGTTGTCAAAACTATCGCACTTTTTGGTCCTGAAGCAAGTCAGCTCCGAGAACTGATAGCCTATATCAAACTCACAAATGAGATCGTCCGCGTAGGAGATTATGCCAAAACATATACAAAGAATATGGCAAAACATATCAAAAACGAGATCGAATTTACGCTATTGGATAACTACATTGTTCAACTTCACGAGAGCGCCATAGAAGCACTTGAATACTCTTTAAAGATGCTTAATACAAACGATCTTGATGAAGTAGAAGATCTGTATAGAAAAACACTCGTTGAAGAGAGCAAAACAGATGAGATTTTCACACTTTTCGAAAAAGAGTTGCTTGAAAATCTATGTAAAGATACAACAAAACTTACAGATTTTCTCAATGTCTTGTCTTCATGCAGAAAACTTGAACGTACAGGCGACAGAGCTGTTGAAATTGCAAAACTTTTGATGTTTGCTAAAAAAGGCGGGAGACTGGAAAACTTTTAAATCTCCTCTTCCACCTCTTCAAAATCTTCCAAAATCTTTGCCAAAACTTTCTTGAACTCTTGAAATTTTGCCTTTTTATCATCAAAAATAGGCCCAGAATGTGGAAAAGCCTGGCTTAGCTGATCGTAAATATCTATCTTTTCCTGCCCTACTTTTTCAATCACCTCAAAAAGATTTGCCAATGCCTCTTTGGAGGTGATAGAGCGTAAAATATCTCGGATCATTCTTTTC
Source organism: Nitratiruptor sp. YY08-10 (assembly GCF_016629565.1). NCBI lineage: Bacteria > Pseudomonadati > Campylobacterota > Epsilonproteobacteria > Nautiliales > Nitratiruptoraceae > Nitratiruptor > Nitratiruptor sp. YY08-10. The sequence goes on along the minus strand of NZ_AP023057.1, from coordinate 566,957 downwards.
CGCTCCCGAACCTGTACATCCTCTTCTATCATGAGTCCTATAATTTTAATATCGAGACGACTATAATAGACACCGCAGTTTGCCGGTGCAAGCATATATTTTTGAATAGTCTCAATAAATCCTTCCGCTTCTTCAGCAGGCTCACACCCTATCTCACAGGCCTCTTCATCTTTAAAATCTTTTGCAGCTTTGAGTGCATCAAACTCTTTTCTCAAATCATCTAAATTAAAATCCATCCCTCTTCCTTACAATTGTTTTGATAATTTAAGCAGTTTTTGATCATCTATCAACGTCTCATTTGGTGCAGTAACAAATTTCAATGCACCATTTTCTTTGTAACTCATAAGAAGATATCCATCAAGACCAAAAAACTCAGCCGATTTTTTCTGAAATTCTGGCATAAAAATGGTCACTTCCACTTTCGAATCTTTAAGATTGTGGATAAAAAAGCTAAAATCCTCTTCATTGATATTTATGCCTATCATAAAAAGGTTTTTATCGGCTATCTCTTTATTGACAACCGAGATAAACTGTTTTCCAAACACATCTTTACCTGCTACTGCTATCAGTTTTTTCCCATGAATGTCAGCTGAATTCATTCTATCCCCCATAAAGTTTTTGCCTCTTCCTCTTCTATCTTACACCTTGGGCAAACCTGTTCACCTCCTGTATAGGTAAAGAAATTGCCACAGTCGATACATCGAACCACATTGAATTTTGCCAAGATTTTCTGAGAAGGCTCAAAAAACTCTTTCGTGTCGAAGGTTTCGGCAAGCTGAATACTCTTCTTTTCGCATACATCGTGACACAGATGACACCGAACACACAAAAGCGGATCAAACAAAATCGCATCCATTTTTCGTGTGGTACTGAGCGCTTCAGTGGGACAGATTCGATAGCAGATAGAGCAGTTGTCACATGTCTCATCAACTGTTTTATCCGATGTAAAACTTAGATATCTGTTTTCAAGTATCTTATATTCATCCGGTTTTCCCATCTTTTTTAAAAGCGTAAAAAGAAGCTTCCTTTTGTTTGGAATGCTTTTTTCCTTGATCGCTTTGGCTCCTGCCGCATCGAGAGCAATCTCTGGATTGTCCAGGGCTTCCAGTTTTGATTCAAACTCACTTTTGGCTTGGGCCACTTTTTTGAGTGAAAAGAGATTGAAAAACTCTCTTCTGTTTGGTTCAGTCTCTTTTGTTTTTACCAAAGACTCAGCTTTGATTTCTTTGCCACCTATCGTTTGTAGTACATAATTAGCTTCATTGAGCATATCTTCTATCGCTGGAAAACATTTCTCCTTCAACTCACATGTTGGACAATGCCCAATATCAAGAACAATATCTTTTACGATTCCCAAAGCGATCATATACTCCGTACCAAGTGCAGCCAGACAGACAAAATTTGTTTTACAGCTGATGACTTGCTCGTCTTGATTTAGAAACTCAAAGAAGAAGTTAGTTACATTAAAATCGCTTAATTCAAGAGCTTCTGTGGGACATACACCAACACATCCTCCACACTCCACACACTTATCTTGATAAATGGCAATCCCAGCCTCTTTTGTCTCAACAGCTTCTACCGGACAAATTGCTTCACACTTATTACATTCACTCAGTTTTGAGTAGTATCGGACACAACTGCTGGGATTGAGTTTTAGCATGTTTGACTCAAATACTCATTATCTTCAAGAATAAATTCAAGTGTCAGTTTTGCAGCATCTTTGTAAAAAGGCGTACGTGCCTGCTCTGCTACATTGATCAAATACATTGGTGCAAATTGAAGTAGATGATTTTGCAAAAACTGTTTTTGCTCCTCTTTTATCTTTTGCACTGCTTCTCCATCTCCTTCCTCCTCGGCCTTTTTTTGAGCATTCGTCAAAAGATTCATAAACTCAAGCTCTACACCAATGTGATCAGCACTTACAACTCTAGCCTTTTCATAATCGACTCTGTAACCAAAATCGTTATAGACTTGAAGAACAGGATTTGCACCACCACTTTCTATCATACCATCCTCTCTTATATAGAAAGTTTCATAAGGAATAAGGTGCATAATAGCAATATCTGTAAAATCAACATTAAGAAGTTCATTGATCAATTTATATCTGCTTCTTTTTTGTCGCTCTTCCCATTCATAATAGTTCGGAAAAAGCTCTTTGAAATTGGGGAGTTTTTCAATTCTTGCAAGTGTATCCGGATCCATTTCGATAAGAAAAATTCGAGAAACAAGTCCATACATTGCATTTCTATTTGCAGTAATATCCACTTGGACAATCCTTTGAATATAGTATAATTGTATCCTATCCAAGAGCAGCTTTAAAACCGATTATTGGAGCGTCTTAATGAAAAAGATGTGGACTCTTTTAGCTATTGCACTGTGTTTAATTGTAGCAGACACCAATGAATCAATTGGTGCGAAACTCTATACAAAACATGGATGTTACGGTTGCCATGGTATTAACGCCGAAGGTGCAAACAATTTTCCAAAACTTGCTGGAAAAAGTGAAACATATATACAAAAACGACTATTCGGATACAAAAAAGGATTAATCCACTCCAACAGAGCCAACATGATGGCACCTTTTGCAAAAGCTTTGAGTGATGAGGAGATTAAAATAATTGCACACTATCTTCATGTATTGGGGAAAAAGAAAAAACTATTTGATGAAGAGCGCTATTTTCAAGATTACGAAGTTGGAACAAGTAGTGGAAGTTAAAAAATTTGATAATTTGCAATGAGGAATTTGGAATTACACCATTTACATCAAAAAATAACAATCACGTAATTTCCTTATTCCTATTTATAAATTTTCACAAGCCAGTTGGCTTGTGAAATTACCCTTTATACATTGGGTTTTTGTAGGCTCTGAGAGTCAATGGAGTTGCAGGTCGTTTGATCCAAGGCGGACGTCTGAATTTCATCTTTTCACTAACCGGTCTTGTCAGTTTGTCTCTCCATGCCTGATATGTTTTGAAGTTGTTTTCATAATTGACATAGACATCACCATACTTATCACCCGGTTTTGCTTTTTCAATGTAAACCATCTGATGCCATGCATGGTTCCCTGCAATTGGATCCGGATGTACTGGAGCAACCGCATTTTGCCATGCTCCTGTCAAACCATCCCACCAGATATTGTCAAGATCTTTGTTGATCTCTTTGAATTGCCAGCTGTCTTCTCGTTTCAACATGCCAGCTTTGATACCCTCTTTCGCTCGCATTTTACCGATTTTTCCATCCATCTCCATCTTATACAGTGGAGCTCCAAGACCCATGACACCAAGCTTGTGCTCGAATCCCGGTATTTCAACAGCATTTTTGAGTTTCCATCGTCCTGCGTGGTGTGAACATGCAAGAACTCCCGGTCTCGTTGCTTCCGTTGGAATAGCCATACCGACAAAATATCCGCTCTCTAATCCACTTACAGTATCGACGATTTTCACCCGTATCTTTTCACCTTTTTTGATACCAAGTCGTTTCGCATCGCTTGTATGGATCCAGATCGGGTTGTGGTTTTGACTGATCTCCATCAAGTGCTTAGAGTTGACACTTCTTGTATGGATGTTATATGGCAATCTGTAAATGGTATTGAGCGCAAATTGGTTCTTATCTTTGATGTAATCGTGATGTACTTGCGTCACGAGATGCACCATCTCTTTTCGCTCTTTTTCGTTTCTTGGATAGATAGGAATCGCATACTCTGGCCATTGATACTCTTTTGCAAGCCAGTCGACATAAAAGTCAAGTCTCTTATCTGGCGTATGGAATCCATGATACACTTTTCCATCAATCTCGATACCAAACGGCTTTCCATCATGGTAGAGTACATCGTATTCATCTTTTTCAACATGATTTTTATGGATCTTTTTGCCATGAACAGTGTAGTATTCCCCATCAAAAGGAATCTCTTCTTCCTGCGGTTTATAGATATCTGTCTCTTCTGTCCATGCACCCCGATCTCGCATAAACTCATAGCAAGGATATTTACTGTTAGGATAAGCTGCTTTTGCCGCTTTTTTCAATTTCGGCAAGTTAGCAAATGCTGCATCATAAAGCTCAGCTATTGTAATAGCTCGGCTTGGATCCTCTTTGCTAGCCCAGTACTGTTTTACACCATATTTTCCATCTGGATCAACATAGTGTACAAACAGATTCGCCCAAAACTCATTCTCTTCCCAAATCTCACCAAGTCCAGCTTTGATATGCGCTTCAAGTGTTGCCCTCGTTGGATCTTTTGGTTTCCAACCCATCTTTTCAAGCGCTACTCTTAGAGCTGGCTGACGAAACGCTGTCCACTGTTCTGGTTTTGTTGGAGCGGATTGCTGATCGTGTCTCTCACCGGAAAGCCCTGTTGGCAAGACATAATCACAATACCAGTTTGTCTCACTCCAGGTTGGTGAAAGATTGAATGTTAATTCAAACTTGTCTTCTCGCTTCAGTGCTTCTATCCATCGAAAACCATCTGGATTGATCCAAACTGGGTTATACATACGTGGTACCCATACAGCTATTTTTTCCGCTACTTTAAATCCTCGTTTATTCCATTTTTCTCTCCACTCATCATCCATAATAAGGTGAGGAAGCAAGAAACTCATCTCATATGTAGAGAGTGGATACTCAGGCGGCCATGAATAGTCATTCCATGTATCGACACGCTCTGGCGCTTTTCCAGCAACTGTCGCTTTGAAAAATTTGCCATTAACACTCACTTCATGCCAATGGTGCCAGCTCACTCCACCAATATCCCCTTTAAGTGCACCGGTGAGTGCAAGAAGCAAGAAACCACTTCTAGTGTTCATCCATCCGCCTCTGTGGCCAATCGTACCTGCACGCCATAGATAAGTGCTTATTTTATCTCCAGCATCTTGGATCATTTCCCAAAGCTGCTCTAACTTATACTCTTGCCCTTCGAGTTTACACTCTTTTACAACAAAATCCAAATCATAAGGCTTATACATATCTTTAAGCAGTTCAATGAAACTCTCATAGCTCTCATCTTTTGGAAGCCTACTGATGTATCCTTTTTCTTTGATAAAGTTTAGGTATTCTTTATCTTTCATCAGTTTCTTCCAGTTGACCCAATTTTTCACAAATTGATGGTCAACCATATCTTCACCATTTTTCTTCTTCTCATGAAGTACTCTATTTGCTAGGTAAAGATACAACGCAGCTTCTGTTCCAGGCCAAACTGGAAGCCACAAATCTGCCATACCGGCGCTGTTTGAAAGTCTTGGATCGATTACAACGAGTTTTGCACCTTTTTTTCTTGCATCCGCAATAAGTCCAGCACTTTGTTGGAAATAGTGCCCGGCATCTGCAGCGTGAGAAGATTGCAAGAAAATAAGTCGGCTGTTTGCCCAGTCTGGTGAGTTCCTATCATCATTTGCCCACTGGATCGATCCTTGTCGAGCTCCCGCACTACAGATGTTTGTATGGGAATCAAATCCGTCAAATCCAAGAGTATGAGGTACTTTTCCACTAAATCCATTCTCATTTGGTCGGCCGACATGGTAGATGAACATTTTTCTACTTACTTCATCGCCTTTTTCAAGAAGTTCGGCTACTTTTTTACCGATCTCTTTCATTGCATCATCCCATGTTACCCGGACCCATTTCCCTTCACCTCTTTTACTTCCAGGAGCACGTTTGAGCGGGAAAGGAACCCTGTCTGGATCATACATTTGTGACCAAACGGCATACCCTTTTGCACAGTTTCTACCACGGCTTCCTGTATGCAAAGGGTTACCCATATATTTTTTAACAACCATGCTTTTTTTATCGACCCATGCAGTCAAACCACATCCTGCCTCACAGTTACTACATACTGTTGGAACGATCACATAGTCGTTGACATAAATACCATCTGGGTTCTCTTCGCTTTGTACCCCTTTTCTATTAATTCCGCCTCGTTTCCAATCATCCCCATCGAGCTCTTTGAAATCATCCCACTCTTCTAAAGGTGGATAGAAGTTTAACTCTTTTGGAGTATTGGTAAATTTTGTTGTCTCTTGCACATTCGCTTCGGCGATGGTCTCAAAAACGCCTTTACTTACAGCAATTCCTGCAACTGCAGCTGCTGCTGTTCCTTTTAGAAAATTTCTTCTACTTTCAATAAAACTCATATTCGCTCTCCTTAGCTAAGAGGTAATAGTTGTGGAATGATAAGCCATACATGTTTTGCAACATAGAGCCCAACAATTGCTGAAACGCTTGCAAGATAGAGTAGTGAACTACTTCTTGATTTCAAACTGAAATAAACTAAAATCATTGGAATGATAAATGCAAGCCACTGTCCTGCCCAGAACATTACATGGTACGGTCCATGCTCTTTTACGTATGCCAAGATTGCCGCTACTTCCTCTGCTTTCATATGTCCAAAGTAGTATTCACCCATGTAGATTGTAAAACTTAAAAATGCACTTGATCCAAGAATAATCGCCAAATCTCTTTTTACTTCATAACTCCAGTTGCCACCGATAATGAGAAATACCGCACTACCACATAGAAGTGCTGCCAAAAGCATCTGAGCAAGTTCCGTTGGTGTTTGCCAAAGCTCTCTTGCTGTTGCCTCACCCATGATAGTCGCAGTGTAAAGTGTCACAGGAATAGCAAGGATAACCGCGGCTTTTAAGAGGGGATTATATAACCCTTCCAATTTGCAAGGCTGTTTGAGAAGATATTTTTTAACAGCGATCACACACATAACAAAAACGATACCGGTAAAAACAGTTGCCATCCACGCACCTACTGTAATTGCACTTGTGAAGTGTGGATAGACAAAAATGTGCCACATTCTAAACGGTTGATGCAAATCCAACAGTGTAAAAAGCAAGAATATATTGAGAAAAATAAAAGAGATTATAGGCATCCACAGTTTTACTTTGTCGCCAACTTTATCACCATATCTTGCAAGTAAAAACGCACCAACAAGGATAACTCCAGTACCTATACTTTTTGCCCACATATTCAGTGTAATCATCCATCCCCAGATTACTTTGGGAATTGCGACATCTAATGTAACGATAGCGTTAGTCGCTGCAACAGTATGCTCTACCATTAGTGGCCTCCTATATGGTCTAGATGAGTAATGTTGTTAAATAGGTTGTATCCCTCTTCTCGTTTAGAAGCTAGAGGATTGAGTTGCACCTCACCTCCACCGACATAAAAATGTTTAGGATGGGTATTTTTCTCTGGTTTTCGTACTCTTACTCCACCATCTTTTTGGTGTCTCATGATGTATTGGCTGATATGACTGGTTGGATCATCCAAATCACCGAAGATGTTTGCCTCAACTGGACAAGCTACAACACATGCTGGCATCATCTCGCTGGCTATTCTGTGTGCACAGTATGTACATTTATCTGCAGTATTTGTTTCAGGATCCATATAGATCGCACCATATGGACATGCCATCATACATCCAGCACACCCAATACATCGCTCTTTATCGATATTGACAATGCCGTTTTCAAGATAATGCAGTGCACTCACCGGACAGATTCGCTCACATGGCGCATCTTCACAGTGGTTACATCTTAGAGGTGTATAAGTTCGTTTTGTTTCTGGATATACACCGACATCTACATATTTGACTCGTAATCTCCAAGAATGAAGTGGCACTTTATTTTCCACCTTACAGGAGACCTCGCACCCTTTACACCCCATACAGAGGTCCAGGTCAACCAAAAAGCCTAACTTCATATCCTCTCCTTTTGACTGATAAGATCAGTTTAATCATAAGGCCAGCTTTTTATATCTATAAGCTGTCTTAAACACCGTTTTTACGCTACTTCCTAGCTATTTATAGTCTAGCAACATTTGCTTAACATATGCTAAAAACCGGACGGATGTACCTCTTTTTTTTTAAAATCGATACAGAACCTTATAATTACAGTGATTTAGTCAAATAATCTTTGAGAGTCGATAAAAAAAATTGATAGAAACAGAAAATTTTTAAAAATGAAATTAACTACCCAAGAAATAAAACATGAATAACGATTTTAGTTCTCATTCTGAGGAAAGAGTAGTTCTATCTTGAAACAAGCGCCATACAGCTCTTTATTTTCTATTGTAAATTTTTTATTTCTAACGCTTAAAAATCCATGGAAATGTTTTTCTATTATCTGTTTGCTCATATATAGCCCCATACCGGTTCCTTGGGCTTTATGTTTGGTAGTAAAATAAGGGTCGAAAATTTTTACCATAATGCTGTCTTCTACACCTCCACCATTATCACAAATTTCTACAACCAATTTCTCTTTCGTTTGAGCCAGTGATATCTTTACAACTTTGTCTTTTATATTTTTTTCAATCAATACATCTTTGGCATTATTTAAAATGTTTAAAAAAACTTGCGCAAGCTCATTTGGATAGCCTACATAAAAATATTCCATATTTTGATCATATTCAAAAACCGTTTTGATATTATGATGCTCGTAAGAAGCCTCAACCAAAGAGAGTGCACGTTTGGCAACATCTAATACATTAAACTTCTCTTTTGTTTTATCTTGTTTGAAAAAATTTCTAAAATCATCAATAGTTTGCGAAAGATAATCTGTATAATTCATAATTTTTTCTATATCTTTATCGATATCTTCCATTTTTAAAAGACCAGTTTTTTTCCTCATTTTCAAGCCACTCGCAACAATTTTAATCGCATTTAAAGGTTGACGCCACTGATGTGCAATATTTCCTATCATCTCTCCTAAAGCAGCTATTCTTGATTGCTGAAGTAAAATCTTGTCTTTCTCTTTTTCTAATTGTATATCTTCAATATTTGCAATGACAATTTTTTTATCGTTCAAGGTTGTTGTTCCAAAAGAGACTCGTATAGGAAAAATTTCACCATTTTTTCTTTTGCCTTCAAGTTCCAAAGGTTTGTTATCATGTTTTAAAATCCCACTTTTTATAAAGTTGGTAAAACCTTTTAAATGTGCTTCATAGTATTTTTCCGGAATAATATTTTTCAAAGAGTTTTTATCTCTCATCTCCTCTTTTTCAAAACCAAAAATCTTTTTAGCATTTTGATTGAAAACATTTACTTTCATCTCTTCATCGACTGCAATGATTGCCACCGGACTTGAATTGACGATAGCCTCTTCAAACATTTTTTCGTCAAAGAGTTGCTTCATGTATTCTTCTATTTTCTTAATGGCCGGTCTAAAAATAAATAATGCTTCAATCAATAGTGCTAAAAGAGTTAAAATCAAAATGAATTGCTCTTTTTTTACAAGTTCATTTGTTTGTCTTTCACTCTCTTTTTGATACTCATATACAACTCTATCTAGATCTTTTAACAGTGTTTGCGAATGAGTCAATATATACGATAAACTTTTTCCACTTCTCGTTTCATAAAAGTGTTTTGCCTCCTGGATATATCTTTTGACCCTTTTATCCAAAAAGACCGGTTTTTCAAAAAATATTTTTTCAACCCTTAATGGCATATTTTTTAAAGATATTAGAAAATTGTGGGATTTTTCCATTAACTCGGCTTTTTGTTTCAAATCTTTGGTTTTGTAATATATTGCAAAAAGGGCAATCTGCTGGGATAACATCCTTTGTCTACCACTGATATTTATAATTTCTGCGTATTTAGACTGCTTTTTTATGAGATTTGTAAGATTCAAATAAGCAAGAAGAGACAAAAGTGCAATCAACATTAAAGCTATTTTATACCTTAACGAAAGATTTGCCAAATTATATTTTTTAAACATTCCACTTCTTACACATAACTTTTCGGCTTATCAAAAAAGTATCCTTGAAATTTGTCAACATTTAACTCTTTCAATTTCTCAAATATCTTTTGTGAAGACACAAATTCTGCCACTGTTTGAATATGCAATTTTTTTGAAAAATGAGAGATTGTTTCGACAATATATTGTGCTTCTTCATTCACTAAAATCTCTTTGATCAAGGATCCATCTATTTTGATCAAATCAGGTTTCATTTTCAAGAGATACTCAAAATTCGAATAACCGCTTCCAAAATCATCAATTGCAATTTTTACCCCATATTTTTTTACTATTTCTATAAATTTCAAGATATTATTAAAATCCCTTATTGCTTCATTTTCTGTAATCTCAAATACCATTTTTTTACCAATATCATAATATTTAACTTTTTGTATTATCTCTTCCATATTTTTTTTATTATCCAGGTCTTGATAAGAAAGATTTATACTTATATGTCGATCAAACTCTTTTGCAATTTGCATAGATTTATCTATCATTACGCTTGAAAGTTTATTGTAGAGTTTTGCTTTTTTTGAAATTTCTAGAAATTGGTAAGGAACCAAAACAGTACTACCGGTTTTTATCCTTATTAAAGCTTCATAATAATTGATATTCCCATCTTTATCAACTATAGATTGTAAATAGGGAACGATACCATCTTCTCTAATAGCTATTTTTATCGTTTTTAAAATTTCCATATAGTGTTCATACTCTTTTTTCAAGGTATCATCATTTTTTAAGATATAGTATCTTTGATGATTTTCTATCGCTTTACTTAAAGCCATATCTGCTTTTTCCAATGGATTCTCTTTCCCAAATCCGACACCTATAGTGATATCTACAAATATCCCTAAATCATATCCTTTTAAATATATTTTTTGAGAAGAGATAAACTCTATCATATCCTCTATGATTTTTTTATATTTTTCTTCTTCAAAATGATTATCTTGCAACCAAACAAACTCATCAGATCCTGAACGATAAAATTTCCCCCCATATTTTTTTTCAAAAATTTTTAAAAAACCAGAAAACTCTTTTAAAACATAATTTCCATTTTCTATCCCATAAATATCATTTATTGTTTTAAAGGAATCAATGTCCAATAATACTACTATAGGTTTTTCCAGTCTTTTTAAATCTTGAATCAAAGAGTTTCTATTTGGAAGATTTGTTAACTCATCATAAAAGGCTATTTTTCTTAATTCTTCGGTCTTCTTTTCAATCTCTTTTTGCAGATACTCATTGATATCTTTTAATTTTTCTCTTAATCTTTTTGCTTCAATAATCTCACCAGCCTTTTTGATAGCTTTCAACAGCTCTTCAACATCTATTGGTTTTAAAATATACCCACATATTTTTTGTTTTATCGTTTTTATCAAAAGATCCGATTCACTAAAAGCTGTTACATAGATAATAGGTACTTCTTTATCAAACTCTCTAATTGCATCTACCATAGAAATACCATCCATCTCAGGCATTACGATATCTGTAACTATCAAATCGATATCTTCATGGTTTTTAAAGATCTCCAATCCTTCTTGTCCATTTTTAGCCACGTAAATCTTTTTAAAAAAAGGTGATAAAATGTCATAAATATTATCTCTTATAATTTTTTCATCTTCAACAAATAAAAAAGTTAAATTTTTAAAGTTGTAATCATTCATAAATTGTTCCCATTTTATTTTGTATTTGTAATATTTTTGCCAAGTAACTGTATTTCATATCCAATTCAAAACTCTCATTGGTTGGATACTCATATCCAAATACCTTTTTCCACAAGGAGTGATCTTCCATGCACATATAGAAAAAGACTTTCCCGCGCCAAGGTGCCAATGCATCATATGCAAATCGGAACATCTGCTCTTTGATTTCTAACGGATAGGAGAGTTTTCCGGCAGCATCTGTTAGAGGCATCTGCAAAATTTTGCTTTTCATTGCCCGTTTCCGAAGCTTTTTGATGACAGGCTTGATAAATGTCAATGTCCCGAGAGAAACTAACGCCACCAGGCTTGGATCAAAAGTTTTGATCAATGTGTCAAAAATCTCACCATACTCTTGCTGCCACCCTTCATACCAAACCATCGGATGAAAATGAAAACCTACCAACCTGCCTTTATCATGGATTTTTTTGGCTGCTTCCAAACGCTCTTGCAAAGAAGCTGTAAGTCGCTCCTCCTTGTCTATAATGGTTTGCGGATTGAGACTCCAAGTAACAATTATGTTCGGAGGATAGTCGTGTTCAAGCAGATATTTGACATTGTCACTTTTCGTTTTTAACTCCAAAATAACGTTTGGATATTTTTCAGCAAAAGCGATGAGTGCTTCCAGCACTCCACCACGATTGCCCCACATGAGACTGTCACTGCTTTGGCCGGTCCCGATATGATAAATCTCTCCTGGGTCAATATTCAAAGCAAGCAGTTTTTCTTTCAGATTTGTATTGAATGTAATAGTATCTTCATTGTAAAAGCTCTGAATCGAACAGTAACTACAGTCATATCCGCAAGATTCCACCATGTCCAGAGTCCAAAGATTACAACATCGTGTTTTTGGACTGGCCACCGGGCACATTCCAAATCCAAGCTTTTTGTCAACTTCAGTAAAACGGATTTTATGCGTTTTTTCTTTATCTATCTCAAAACCGTCATAATTTTTTGGCTTTGTTTTAATACGCTCATATTGTTCTTTTATCTTTTTCAATACCTCTTTTTTCGGACCATCGACCCATAAATCCCGAAGACTCTTTTCATCCCACATAGCCAGATCAATGGCCATGTCGGTAAGCTGCTTGATTTCATTGGCACTCAAGCGGTACTCATACGCCTTTTTCTTGACAAACTCCTGCTCTTCTTGAGACAAAGAATGAAAAAAAGAGTATCGAACCTTTTTTTCAAAATCATACATCAAGGTAGCATAATCCCCCGAATCATGAAATAGATCATAGCTGCCAATACTGCCGCTGCTGGCACAGTGATAAGCCATGCCGCTACAATCATTTTCAAAGCACTTCTTTGAACAAGTTCATACTTTTTGAGCGCTTTCAAAGCCTTTTTCTCGATTTTCGTCAATTTTATCTGCCCATGCTCTAGTTTCGCAATCACCTCTTTTTCTCTATTGATCTTCTCTATGAGCGCTTTTACGATAAAAGGATCCGCCTTTTTGGGATCACCTAAAGCTTCCAAAGCTCTTTTGTACTCGCTCAGTTTTTCCAGCTCCTCTTCTATATGAGCTTTTTGAAACTCCTCTTTGAGTCTCTCCTCTTCTTGTTTCACCTTATCTTCCAAACGCATCAGATATTCACGTAAAAACCCGACTCCAAAAACGCCTCCAACGGCAATATGTGTAGAGCTAACAGGAAGTCCTAATGCAGAAGCGACAATCACGGTAATTGCTGCAGCCAAAGCTATACAAAAAGCTCTGATTTGATCAAGCTCGGTAATTTCACTTCCAACTTTTCGTATCAGTTTTGGTCCATATAGCGCCAATCCTATCGCGATACCAAGCGCTCCCACCATCATAACCCAAAGAGGAATCGGCGCTTTTTTCCCAAAATCTCCGCTCATAATAGCATCACTGATCCCGGCAAGCGGCCCGACAGCATTTGCCACATCGTTTGCCCCATGAGCAAAACTAAGAAGTGCGGCACTGAAAATTAGAGGAATAGTAAAAAGAATATTGATGGACTCCCGGTCATTTTCCAAACGATCCGCTTTTTTTACAATCAGCGGTTTCACAAAAAAATAGATCCCCAGCGCAATAAAAAAACCTATCACAATCGCCGTTGGTAATGGAACTTTAACAATATGTTTGAGCCCTTTGATAATGAGATAACTTCCAAAAGCCCAGCTCATGATGGCTATGTAGAGTGGTACCCACTTTTTCGCCGCTTCGATCTTGTTTTCTTGAAAAATAACATTTTTTTTGATGACATATAGAAACAGAGCCGCTATCGCACCTCCAAGCAAAGGCGAAATCACCCATGAAGCTGCAATCTTTCCCATAGTTGGCCAACTCACAGCAGCAAACCCGGCAGCTGCAATACCAGCCCCCATAACACCGCCCACAATGGAATGGGTTGTAGAAACAGGAGCTCCTATGGCAGTAGCAAGATTGAGCCAGATGGCACCGGCCAACAACGCAGCCATCATAAGCCAGACAAAGACTTGTGTATTTGCAATGAGATTTGGATCGATAATCCCTTTTCGAATGGTTCCAACAACATCCGCTCCTGCAATGAGCGCTCCGGCAGCTTCGAAAATGGCTGCTATAACAATAGCCCCCATCATTGATAAAGCACCGCTTCCAACAGCCGGGCCAACATTGTTGGCAACATCGTTTGCACCGATATTCATAGCCATATACCCACCAAAAATAGCGGCAACTACAAGAAGTGTTTGATGTTCTATTCCTTTAGCATACATCGAGACATATAACATAACCCCAAGAATAAACAGCAGTGCGATGACAACGCGAACAGCATCTTTCAAATCAAACTTTTTCGCCCGTTTGACTTCCGGATAGAGCCCTAAGTCCATGATCTTCCCTTCCTATTTATTTAGTCTTATCTCTATGGATTTCGCATGCGCTTCAAGTCCTTCGGTATGTGCCAAAATGGCGGCAGCATCACCAATATCTTGCATCGCTTGGCGCGAAAAATTGATGATAGAACTCTTTTTCAAAAAATGTTCCACATTTAATGGACTATAAAATCTTGCCGTTCCGCCCGTTGGCAAGGTATGGTTGGGTCCTGCAATATAGTCACCAATCGGCTCAGGCGTATTCTCACCTAAAAAGATAGCACCGGCATGCTTGATTTTTGAAAGCAGATCAAAAGGATTTGCTGTCATGATCTCAAGGTGTTCAGGGGCGATGGTATTCATAAGTTCAACCGCTTCATCCATATTGGACGCAACGATAATGGCACCCCGTTCCTCAATCGATTTTTGGGCAATCTCTCTTCTTTGAAGATTTTGCAAAAAGAGCTCTACTTCATCACTGACAGATTGTGCAAGCTCAGCCGAGTCCGTTATCAAAATGGAACTCGCCATCTCATCATGCTCTGCTTGACTCAGTAGATCAATTGCAACATATTTTGGATTCGCACTCCTATCGGCGATAATGCCGATTTCGCTTGGCCCCGCAACCATATCGATGTTGACTTCGCCAAAAACCAGCCTTTTGGCCGTCGCTACAAATATGTTTCCAGGTCCAGTAATGACATCTACTTTCGGTATAGACTCAGTTCCATACGCCAAAGCGGCTATAGCGCTCGCCCCACCCACTTTATATACTTTTTCGATACCGCACAAATGGCAAGCAGCCAATAATAGATGGTTTGGTTCATTGTGAGGCGTAGGTGTTGTGACGACGATCTCTTCCACACCCGCAACGAGTGCTGGAATTGCATTCATCAGTAGACTGCTTGGATAGGCGGCTTTTCCTCCTGGAATATAGAGTCCCGCTTTTTCAACAGGTGTCACTTTTTGTCCCAAGATCGTCCCACTCTTTTCAAAATCGACCCATGATTTTGGCAGCTGCTTTTCATGATATCTTTTGATTCGATCATAAGCCAGATGAAGAGCGTCTCTCAATGTTTCATCCAATTGCTCATATGCTTTTTGCATCAAGCTTTGATCAATTTGTAGATCCGTACCCGTTTTTGGTTGCCAATGATCAAACTTTGCAATGTGCTCAAAAAGAGCTTTATCTCCATCATGTTTAATCTCTTCTATTATTTTTGTAACGATAGGCATCACCCATTCATTGTCCTCTTGGGCTCTTTGTAAAATAGCTTCAAATTCTTTGGAAAAATTACTGGATTTTGTTTCAAGTATTTTCATACTCCACCTTTTGTGAAATTTATCTGATTGTATCAAACTTTTTCTTGTATCTCTCTATCATCGTCTCATTGCCTTTAAGACCTCCTTGATGGATATATAAAAAAGGAATTGGGAATCGGGAGTTAGAAATTATCGTTTTAAAAGCAATTGGATCATATAGCAGATCAAATTCGACTCCTGTCTGTTCCTTTAATTTTTGCCATATTGCAAAAAGTTCTTTGTAGAGTTTGCCAAAATGATATTTTTTGGGTGGCTCAAGTATGGTTGGATGAAACTTCTCATCTGCTTCTAAGGCAAAAAACTGTTTTTTTAGATACTCTTTGTCGCCTACGCAAGGGACGGCAAAGACCTGGAATCGGGATAGATTTTTTTGTAGAAAAAGAGCGGTGGTACCCGTTCCTGAAGGTAAAAAGATATTCAATTGTTTTATATTCTCATTTTCAGCCCACTCCATAATTTCTTGAGCCAACAGTTTTATCCCCTCTTCAGCCTCTTTGCATCTTGCACCTTCTGGCACGATTACTACGTCATCTATTGTTTTACACTCACTAAGTAAATTCAAATCTCCAATGTCCAATGTCCAATGTCTAATGTCTTTTAGCTTCATCCCATTTTTAAGCGCCGCTTTTAAATTTCCTTTTGGATTTTGTAAAAGCTTTTCATTGATTCTTGTATAATATTCAAACTCCCATCCCCTCATTTTGGCTATAACTGAGAGTGAATACATAGCATTAGACTGCATTGAACCATAAGAGATAATTTTTTGTATATTCTTTGGAGGATTGTGTAACAAAAAAAAGAGTTTTCGTGCTTTATTGCCGCTAAAATCCGGATGGAGGAGATCGTCACGTTTAAGATAAAAAGAGAGATTTTTATAACGCACCGTTTCTACAGGTGAGGGTTTAAACAATTTCAAATCTCCAATATAGTATTATATTAATAAATTATAACATCTTCGACGAAGGGTGCAATCAATGAATATATTCATCATTCTTTTTACTACATTTTCGCTTCTTTTTGCTGAGTCTTTTGTTAATCTTTCTCATGCAAAAATAGATGATATTGAAAAATTTTTAAAAAATCTTGATCCCAAAAGTAAAATAGAGCTAGAGGTACTAGATCTTGTTCGTCACGGTGATAAAAGAAGTGCAGCCTTTTTACTTTCACTTTTACAAACCGATTCCCATACCGACGATAAACAACTTGAAAATCTTCTTGTCCATCCAAAGAGTTTTAGCGTCATTGTCGTAAGTAAAAATGAACAGAAACTCAAACTCATCTATGGAAAAAATGGATTTATACGAACAATAGAAATTCCTTGTATCACAGGTAAACGGCAAGGTGATAAATTAGAAGCCGGAGATAAAAAAACTCCCAATGGAGTCTATTTTCCCAAATGGTTTATACCCCAAGAAAAACTCAATAAAATTTATGGAGTAGGAGCATTTCCCCTTAATTATCCCAACATCATCGACAAAAAAATCTATCATAAAACAGGTGACGGAATATGGTTGCATGCTACCAATGACGACAAAAGAAAACCATTTAGCTCGAATGGGTGTGTTGTCGTAACGAATAAGAATTTTACAAAAATTAAACCATTTGTTATACCTAAAAAAACACCTATAGTAATAGTCGATGATTTTTCCTATGTAGACAAAAAAAATTTTGAAAATACAAAGCTATCTTTAGGATATTTCTTGTATCATTGGAAGAAATCGTGGGAACAGAGTGTGAATGGAAAATATAAAGATTATATTGATTGCTACAGCGATCACCTCATCAGTCGATACGGCGATAAAAAGAGTTTTACCGAATACAAAAAGCAAGTGGCACAAGGAAAAAAGTGGATCAAACTTACTCTTAAAAATCTCTATGTGACAAAAGATGGACGAGTACTCGATTACGGTCATATCTATGTTGCCTCGTTCGATATGGATTATCGATCCAACAACTATAAATGGCACGGCAAGAAGATACTGTACATCATAAAGGAAAATGGAAAATGGAAAATCTTAGCCGAAGAAAATTTATAATAACTAGTGCACTTCTAAGCGCATCTCCACTTTTTGCTAAAAATAGTTCAAAAGTCCACATCGATCTAATGAAGAAACCTTTTGAATACCATGTAAAAAAAGGAAAACTCCCCGGGAAGCGAGTTTTGATAATTGGAGGGATTCATGGTAATGAAATCGGGGCTTATAAAGCAAGCGATCTTTTAGTAGATTGCGATATCAAACGAGGTGAGCTTATCATTATCCCACGTAGCAACTTCACCTCCATTCTAGCCAAAATGCGAGGCTATAACGGAGATATGAACAGAAAATTTGCCCATATAGATAAAAAAGACCCGGATAGATATTTTGTTGAGCTTTTAAAATCGGCTATCTTGGAATTTCGGCCAGATGTTGTCATATCTATGCATGATGGATACGGTTTTGCTAGGAAAAATCCTAACCATTGGGGACAATCTATTGTTATTGATGAAAATGTATATAAAAACTTTCATCTTTATGAGGAGGCTTCTTCTATTTTAAAAGATGCGAATCCCCATTTTGCCCATTATAAACTGGGACTACTCAACACAAGAACATTTACAAGCTCACGACACAAAGAGCAGCGAAACGCATTAACAGGCTGGTGTTTGCAGCATGATATCAAGGCTTATTGTATCGAAGCTTCAAAACAGCTTCGTCTCGATCAAAAAATTTATACTCATCTTGTCATGCTAAGAGAGTTTTTTAAACGATACAAAATTGAACTTGCTCCTTCTATCGATCAGCTTATTCATGATGAGACTCTTTGGAATCACCATAAAACACCTACCGTAACATTAAAAATTAATGGAAGTATTCATAAATTTTCAAAAAGTAGTACTATTAAAATTCCAAAAGGAAGCAATATCGAAGTTATTGCAATAGACGGCAATCGGGGAAGTTATTTGATAGGAAAACATATCAATCTCAATTGGCAAAGCTTCTGTTTCTCTAAACCTCAGCAATTTTTGCTCAAAGAAGATTATAAAACAAGGATGAGACTAACCGTTTGTCCTGTCTAAAGCAGCCATAACTGCTGCTTTAGTTTACATTGAGACTTCGAAGATCCTCGTAGGCTTTAATGACTCTGGCTTTCATACTCTTTTCACCTTCTCGAAGCCATTTTCTTGGATCGTAATATTTCTTATTTGGTTTATCTTCCCCTTCAGGGTTTCCTATCTGGCTTTGGAGATAGTCGTGATATTTTTCGATATATCCCTTCACTCCACTCCAAAATGCCCACTGGGTATCGGTATCGATGTTCATCTTCACGACACCATAATCGATCGCTTCATGGATTTTGGAGAGTTCACTTCCACTTCCTCCGTGAAAAACGAAGCTCACAGGTTTTTCTTTATCGATACCAAAATGCTTTTTAATATATTCTTGAGAGTTTTTCAAAATAATAGGCTCCAACCGTACATGTCCCGGCTTATAGACTCCATGGACATTTCCAAAGCTTGCCGCAATGGTAAAATATGGACTGATGCTACTTAATCTTTTGTACGCTTCAGCAACCTCTTCTGGCTGGGTATAGAGCTTCGCATTGTCAATACCGGTATTGTCCACACCATCTTCTTCTCCACCAGTGACACCTAGTTCGATTTCAAGATGCATTCCAAGCGGTGCCATTCGCCTGAGATACTCTTCACACGTCGAGAGATTCTCTTCCAGTGGCTCTTCGCTTAAATCAAGCATATGGGAACTAAAAAGAGGCTTGCCGTGAAGCTTAAAGTACTCTTCCCCAGCGGCCAAAAGCCCGTCGATCCATGGAAGGAGTTTTCTTGCCGCGTGGTCTGTATGCAATACCACACTCACGCCATACGCTTCAGCCAAGATATGGACATGTTTTGCTGCTGCAATCGCACCAAGAATGGCTGCTTTTTGCCCTTCGTTATCCAGTCCTTTACCAGCCCAAAAATGTGCTCCTCCGTTGCTGAGCTGAATGATGACAGGAGAGTTTGCTTCCCTGGCAGCTTCCATAACGGCATTGATAGAATTAGTCCCTACAACGTTAATAGCTGGTAGAGCAAAAGAGTGCTCTTTTGCATACTCATAGAGTTTCAAAAGATCATCGCCCCAAACTACTCCTGGCTTTAGAAACGATCGTACGCCCATCAGCTATCCTTTTAGATGTTTTTTTGGATTTTTGCGCTTTTTTTCAGTTTTTCTGCCTCTTTTTGCACTATCTCTTGAAATTTTTTCATTTTCAACTGCGCTTTGATACGATCTTTGATTTGATCAAACGGAATAGTTCCGGCTGGCTTTTTCTCTTCCACATAGATGATATGGTATCCAAACTGTGTCTGAACGGGTTTCGTGGTAAAGGTACCCGGTTTCAAAGAGAAAGCGGCATCACTAAAAGGCTTAACCATCTGTCCTTTTTTAAAAAACCCAAGATCTCCGCCTCTTTTCCCACTTGGTCCGACAGATTTTGTTTTTGCAAGTTCGATAAATTTTTGCTTGAGTTGGTTTTTTGGTGTTTTTTTCAACTCATTGATGATATCTTGTGCTTCTTTTTCGCTTTTTACCAAGATGTGTCTTGCATGAACAAGTTCAGGACGTTTAAATTTATCGATATTTTTTTGATAGAACGCTTTCGCCTCTTTATCTGTCACTTTAATTGAGTCATACTTCTTTTTCATCCAGATTTGCAAAGTGAGGTCCCGTTTGATTTTCGCCAAAGCCTCTTTGAACTCCTTACTCTTTTCAACTCCGCTTCTTTCCGCTTTTTCTTTCAAAAGTTCTCTCTCGATCGCTTTATCGATGACCTGCTGTTTCATCTGTGGCGGAAGCTGTTCAAAGCGCGCACCAATTTGGGAAAGCATAGGAGCGATATCTTCTGTTGTTATCGCATGTCCATTCACTTTTGCAAGTACTTTTGCGGCTATTGCCTGCGTTGCGATAAGAGAAACGGCCATAAGTCCAGTTGCTACAATCTTTTTCATCTGTTTCCTTTGATAATTTAATGTACAGGTTTGATTATATCTTAAAATTATTAACAATTACTTCATATTATGGTACACATTTTGTACATCATCATTCTCTTCGAGCATATCGATAAGACGTTCTACCTTTTCCGCGGTTGCATCATCCACATCGATCTCGTTTGTTGCTACAAGTCCGACACTGCTTTCCAAAATTTTCGCACCAGCTTTCTCTACCGCTTCAAGGACTTGATTGAAATCTGCCGGATCCGTCTCGATTACAAGCACTTCGTCAAACTCTAAAATATCATTTGCTCCCGATTCTAATGCCGCCTCCATAATTGCATCTTCGTTCTCATCCCGCTCGACTGTAATGACACCTTTTTTCTCAAACATCCATGAAACACTTCCGCTTGTTCCAAGACTACCGCCGCTTTTGCTGAATGCGTGACGAACAGATGCAACGGTTCTATTTTTATTGTCTGTTAAACATTCAACCATGATTGCCACACCACCAGGCCCATAACCCTCATAGGTAATCTCTTCATATTTGACACCCGGTAAATTACCGCTTGCTTTATCGATAGCTCTTTTAATGTTATCTTGCGGCATAGAAACCGCTTTTGCTCGCTCTATCGCAAGTCTCAAAGCAGCATTTGTATCTGGATTTGGTCCGCCATCTCTAACAGCCGTCATGATATCACGGACCGCTTTTGTAAAGACCTTCCCTTTTTTCGCATCCTCTTTCGCTTTGATATGCTTTACTTTTGACCATTTATTATGACCAGCCATTATCTCTCCTCATCCAAAAATTTAGGTAAAATTATATCAAAAGCATTAAAGGGCTTATAATGGTACGACGAAGTGCAGAAGAGATAGCAGAGATTAAAAAACGACTCCTTGAACATTATCCGGCAGCAAAAACAGAACTCAAATATAAAAATCTCTACGAACTTCTTGTAGCTGTCATGCTCTCAGCCCAATGTACCGACAAAAGAGTCAATATGATCACACCGGCTCTTTTTGAAAAATACCCAGATATCGAGTCTTTAGCCAAAGCGGATATAGAGGATGTAAAAGAGCTTATCAAAACTTGTTCATTTTTCAACAATAAAGCCAAAAATCTGGTAGCTATGGCAAAAATGGTGATGGAGAAGTATGGTGGGAAAATACCGGAAACAGAAAAAGAGCTTGTAAAACTGCCAGGCGTCGGCCAAAAAACAGCCCATGTGGTAATGATCGAATATTTTGGAAAAAACCTGATGGCTGTAGATACCCATGTTTTCAGAGTAGCCCATAGACTCCGTTTAAGCGATGCAAAAACGAGAGAAAAGACAGAAGAGGATTTGGTCAAAGCGTTCAAAACGGATCTTGCCGCCATTCATCAGGCAATGGTACTTTTTGGGCGTTATATCTGTACGGCAAAAAACCCAAAATGTGATCAATGTTTTTTATATGATTTATGCGATAGTGAAGATAAGCGAGAGATCAAATCTGAGTAATACTCCATTTTCCGCTTTTTTTCTCTAAAACGACTTCATCACATCGTCTCTTTACATCGCCTGC
Organism: Nitratiruptor sp. YY08-10; assembly: GCF_016629565.1. Classification (NCBI taxonomy): domain Bacteria; kingdom Pseudomonadati; phylum Campylobacterota; class Epsilonproteobacteria; order Nautiliales; family Nitratiruptoraceae; genus Nitratiruptor; species Nitratiruptor sp. YY08-10. Next base: position 544,857 of record NZ_AP023057.1, on the reverse strand, counting down.
AACAAAATGGCCAAATTTTCTTCCAAGCAGTGCCACGAGACCAACATCAAACCTGGCTAAAAAAGAGTTGGGATATTCTTTCATATATCGCACCAATTTCTCATAGGAAGTCAAAAAACGAAATTCATAGCAGACCTTTGCAACTGCTTTTGTCTCACTCAGTTGCTTTATCTCCTGCACATCTATTGATTGAGGTACTAAAATATTTGTCGAAGAGTATGGCGTATAGTAGTTGCTTACCATATCCGCAACAGCCCTTTTAGAAAGGACTGATTTTTGAGAACAACCCCAAAAAAGCAAAACGATCAACAATAAAAAAAGTCTTCTTTTCATCCCAACTCTTTTATAAGCTTATATAGTGGCTCTATTGTATCCAATCGTACACGTTCATGCACTGAATGTGGATATTCGATATCGGGTCCAATGGAAACAATCTGCATAGATGGAAATTTTTGGGCAAAAATGGCACACTCAAGCCCTGCATGGATTGCTTTGTATTCAACATTTTGTGTCAGTTTTTCATATTTTTTTGCAATTTCTTGCGCCAAAGGTGTTATCTGTGGTTTCCATGCCGGATACTGTCCACTCACTTCCACTTTGTAGCCTAGATTTTCAAAATAGCATCTATTTTCTTCTATAATCCGATGCAACTCTTCATCACTGTTCGCTCTTACACTACACTGAATTGTACAAATACCCTTTTCCACATCGGCAAGGGCCATATTTGCACTCACTTTTGGAATGCCAAACGTTTTTTCCCAACCTCTCACACCATGAGTATATCCACACAAATCTCCAATAATCCTATACGCGTTTTGCTGGGATTCAGCCAATTGTACATCGAAATATTGCGTACTTTGCAGCTCTTTGTTTGTGGCAATGACTGCTTTAAGATGAACCGGAATGGAGTTTCTGCGCTCGCCTGCTGTGAGGTTTACGACCAATGCATCTTTTGCAAAAAAAGCAAACTCTTTGATGGCATTTGGGATATCTTTATCAATATCCACACCAGAATGCCCACCCGGAAAATTTTTGGCTTGTACGTGATAAAAATAACTCTTTTTAACTGTAACGGGCTCTAAAGTTTTTGTCGCGATAATATCAGCGCCTCCGGCACAGCCCACATAGACTTTACCAAACTCTTCACTGTCAAGATTGATCATCTTCTTTGCTTGCAAAGGAAGCTCAAGATGGATCGCTCCAACGAGGCCAATCTCCTCATCGTTGGTAAAAAGGTATTCCGCTTCAATCCCCTCTTGCATCAGTGAAAGCATCATTGCCACACCGATACCGTTATCTGCCCCTAATGAGGAGTTTTTGGCCATAAGGTATCCATCTTTTTCCACAATCTCTATTTTTGGTGCATTTCCAACACAGACCATATCGTAGTGGGCTTGAAAAACAAGCTCCCTTTTTGATTTGAAACACAATATATTTCCAGCACTGTCTGTTCGAACCGTAAACCCTTGCTTTTTTGCAAAATCAGTAATAAACGAACGAAGAGCTTCTGTGTTCCCAGAACAGTGAGGTATGGAAGTGATTGTTTTAAAAAGTTCTAATACATGCATAGGGATACCTTTGGGAAAAACCCAAAAGTATTAGAAATGTTTTCCTTGGTTTTTGAAGATTTCTGGGATTTTGTTTTTGTCTGTTTTGGTCAGGTCTTGTTCTACGTACCGAAAAAGCTTGTTCACTGCTTCAGGATATTTTGCTTGCAGGCCCTCCACTTTTTGCCACACTCTGGAAAAGATATTTTCAGGCAACGCTAAGAAATATTTTGGCGGATTTTGCTCCGCAACCGTTTTTGCAATATCTTCTGCAATCGCTTTGATCACATCCTCTTCAAGTTTCTTTTCTAGTTCATGGCGCTCTCCCGCATTGCCTCCCATTTTTCCGGCATCTGCTTTGAATCGACCGGCCTCATCCGTTACTATGTCTTTTACTTTCCAGTGTGCTTCTACATAATCGATTGCATTGATTTGATCAAGTTTAATGTTTTGGGGCTTTAATCCTGCTTCAGCTTCTAAATCTCTTGGATTTGCTTTATAAACTTTCATCTCTCCAAGATTGGCAACGATTACGATATCTCCGATTTTCATTATGATTCCTTTTTTCTTTTTATTCTAACTACTTTTGGGTAAATTTATGATAAAAGTAATTTGTCGCCTCTACATACCCTTGCACACTCCCGCAGTCAAACCGTCTTCCTTTAAATTTATAGGCTATGACCATATTCTGTTTTGCTTGCACCCGTAATGCATCCGTTAACTGGATCTCTCCTCCAGTTCCCGGCTTTGTATCTTCAAGGATAGAAAAGATATCTGGAGTAAGGATATAGCGTCCAATGACGGCAAGATTGCTTGGTGCCTCTTCAACGGAAGGCTTCTCTACCATCTCCTCTACCATAAAAATATCTTCATCGATCTCTTTGCCACTGATAACGCCATATTTGCTTACATCTTTTTGTTCAACTTCCATGACTGCCACGATGGAAGTTTTATATTTGTGATAGAGTTCTACCATTTGAGCAAGCACACCCTTGCCTTCACCTTCACAAAGGTCATCTGCCAGTACAACACCAAAGGGCTCATTTCCTATGAGCGTCTGGCCTACAAGTACCGCATGACCAAGCCCCTTCATCTCTTTTTGTCTGGTATAAGTAAATGTGTAGTTCATGACTAAATTGCGGATATCTTGTAAAAGATGCTCTTTGGATGTCCCTTTGATTTGATGTTCAAGTTCATAACTGATATCAAAATGATCCTCTATTGCCCTTTTCCCACGACCTGTTATGATAGCCATTGTATCCATTCCAGCTTCGATCGCCTCTTCTACACCGTACTGAATCAAGGGCTTATTGACAATAGGCAGCATCTCTTTTGGGATTGCTTTGGTAGCCGGTAAAAACCTTGTCCCGTACCCTGCAGCCGGAAATAAACATTTTTTTATCATCGTTTCCTCTTAAATGATTGGATGAAGAACCATATTATAACAATTTCAATCAAAAGCAAGAGAAAATGCAGATCATACACTTGCTGTTGTTTGGAACCTTGGATGATTTTGTAAAAAAGATAACTTCCTACCATTCCGCCAAGATAACCGATCTGCTTGGCCACATCCACTTTTGTCAAAAAAAGCGCCTTTTTAACGATAAGCGTTTCAGCCCGTACCAGGTACGCTCCGAACATAAATGTGAGTTGATATCCAGCATAGACAAAAAGAGCCGTCATATAGGTATAAGGATACAACAAAAAAACGCTCACCAACACCAATATAACAACTTCTACCAGAAGCCCAATTTGAAAATATCTTTTAATGTTGAGCAATACATCATAAAATTTGGCGATAACAAGCATACCGAGGGCTAACACTATACCTCCCAAAGAGTATATAGAAGGTTCCAGCGGTTCATAAATCACAAAAATGGTACCGACCGAGAGGCCGGTAAAAAGGGAATTGAAAAATTTATAATAGAGGTATCGATGTAGATCGAGTCTCAATAACTCGCCCTTATGCCAATATAGTAACTTCTATCAGCAGTAGCATAACCGTGCACCTCTTGATAAAAGCGATTAAAAATGTTGTTTACTCGTATAAAACCGGTCATATGCTTTGCGAAATTGTGCTGCAATGAAAGGTTTGTCACATTGTATTTTCCAATATTCGTTCCATCAACATCTTCTCTTTTACCCACATAATATCCATTGATGTTTACAGTATGTTTCTCTGTTGGATACCATGAAAGTGAATATCCAATTTTCTCTTTAGCTCTTCTTACTAGATCCTTGCCAGTGGCATCTTTCGCATCAAGATGCGTATAGTTTAGTCTGAGATAAAACTTCTCAAATAAATCTTTGGAAAATGTCGCGGTGTACCCTTTAAAAGTGCTTTTTCCAGGAGCGTTATAGTAGTAATCATTCGGTGTAGACCAGTCTGAATCCGGATCGATATAGCTGATAAGATCTTTGATTGCATTGTGAAAGTAGGTAAGTTTTATCATATCGTTGCCAATGAAGAAGTTATATCCAAAACTTTTCTCGGGATTGAGATTTGACGTGGCATTGTAATTGAGTTGAAAAATAGAGGGGGCTTTATAACCAGTTGCTCCATTTGCTCCAATGTATATATCTTTTACAATCGGATATTTGATCCCTACTTTATATGTCAGTTTATCATCAAACCGGTTATAGCTATCATATCTCGCATCAACGTTAACAAGAAGCTTGTTCCATTGCAGAGTGTTCGTTACAAAAAAATATCTGTTTTGATACCCATCATTTGTAGGGGTTCCGGCCGATTTTTTTTGATAAAAGCGCTGCCACCCGCCACCAATTTGCATCGTCATGGAATTGAGTCTAAAACGGTCTCTTATCTCAAGCTCACGGATACTCCCTTCATAGCCTCCATATTGAGATCGTTTAAAACCAGAATAGGAGTATTGCAGCTTCAATATATGCGATTCGATACTTTTTTCTAAGCCAGCTTGAAAAAGCGTATCATTGATGACATTGACAGTATAAGGACCATCTGGCGCATCTGATCCAAATCCATCATAATGGACTGTCGCATCGATTTTGATAAAGTTTGCAAAGAGTTTTGCACCATACATTTCCCAGCCACTCTTTAACTGAATTTTTCGGTTTTCGTATCCGTCATCTTCTAAAGGAAGATCGCTCGCCTTTACTCCATAGAGCGGTTCTCCTCTTTTGGCGCTATAGGCACTGAATCCTTGTGTTTGGTATTTGGACAATGCCACACCAAAATAGCCTTTTTCAAATCCTTTGAAAAGATTGATATTTCCATCAAAGGTGGAGTAGTTGCCCCCTTCCATGCTCCATCCGCCATGGGTACCTTTTTGTGCACTCTTTGTCACTATATTTATCACGCCTCCCATCGCATCTGCTCCCCAGACGCCACTTTGAGGACCTCGAATAATTTCAACACGTTGGATTTGGGATAGATCGATGAGTTCAAGCTGTCCGCCATTGAGACCAGTTGGATCGTTAAAGCGGATTCCATCGATGAGAATGAGCGTTTTGTCCGGATTTAAACCTTGCAGATAGAGCGAAGTCGGCTGACCAAAACCGCCGGTTTGTACAATATCAAGCCCCTGTATCTCTTTTAGAAGTTCAGGGAGGGTCTGAACACCAAGCTCTTCAATCTCTTCAGCAGTCACAACGGTAACGTCGTCCGTCACATCTTCAAGGGCCTGCGTATCTTTGTTTGCACTCACCACTATCTTCTCAATGGATTCGACTCTCGCCGCTTGGGCATTTAGTGTGACAACAGAAACGGTCGCAGCGATTGCGGCCAAAGAGAAGTACCATCTTTTGAAACCTTTTGCCATAACAACTCCTTGAAAAATTTTAAAAACAGTAGTCTATCAAAATTCTATTCCTTTTCTTGCCATCAAACCTCGATCAAAATAGTGTTTTATCTTTTTCATCTCTGTAACAAGGTCCGCTTTGTCAATCAGCTTTTGTGTCGCTTTTTGGCCTGTCAGTACAAGCTCTTTGTTTTTGGGACAACTTTGCATCAATGCAAGAATATCCTCTTCACGTAATAGACCAAAATGCATCGCTACAATAATTTCATCCAAAATAATCAGATCAAAAGGCATCTGCAGAGTTTTTTTTGCCCGATGAAACTGATGAAACACCATCTTTTTTTGATGATCGCTGGCCTTTTCTTTGATAAAGCGGCCATCCCAGCTTCTATCAATGATGATATTGTCAAAATTTTGCAAAACTATCAGTTCACTCTCTTCCCAAGCTTTCATAAACTGGAAAAAAGCCACCCGCATTCCTGCACCCAAAGCTCGTACAGCAAGACCGATCGCCGCAGTCGTTTTTCCTTTCCCATCTCCGGTATAGATATGAATCATTGAGCAACTTTAATAACAATATCATCAAAAAAAGCTTGTGAATTACCAGAAGCCATAACACCTACCCCACCTGCTCTTTTTTTCAGGTGAGAGAGCTTTGCTATCTCTTTATTATCTATATAAATAGTTGCGTTATCATTACAATAAGCAACTTGCAAGATTTTTGGAGGAGTATTGAAAGTAAGATCTTTTGTCAATAATAACTTTGGCTTCTTGTTTTCTACCTCTTCTACAATAAGTTTTTTGTGTTTGAAATCGATACTTACTGCATAATAGTTTTTACGATCTCTTGCTCGAAAAACCACTCCAGCATTTTTTTTACTCAATAACTTTGCTTGGCAAATACCATTGGTAAAGTATGCATCTTTTGTAAAAAAAATATTTTTCTCATGTGCCTTATTTCCTCGCGGATATTTGATAAAAAGCCTCTTATTCTCATCTACTTCCCAAATTCCAGGAAACGATTTACCACTACAACTTACAATCCAACCAACAGGAATTTCACCTTTTCGCACGTTGTCAAAATCCACCTTAACAACTTTTTGAAAATGATCACATTTAGCAAATAAAAGACTTGCCAATAAAACAACATATACTATTTTTCTCATCATTAACTCCTTTTTGCTACTATATCTTTTATCAAATTTTTTACAAAAGAAAAAAAAATGTGTCTTATCCTTACTATTTTCTTTCTCATTCTTACTATTTGGGCACTCATGCAAAAAGAGTATATTTCAGCTCTTATGTATGCCTGTATTGCCCTTCTTTTTGGAGGCCTAATGTTTTGGAACATCAAAAAAACATGGAAAGAACGCCACAAAAAAAAAGATGCCATGAAATATCATGACATCTAAATATTAAAATATCTTGCCTCTGGATGATGTACCACTATCGCACAAGTCGACTGCTCTGGATGAATCTGATAAGTCTCACTCAATTCAATGCCAAACTCTTCTGGTTTTAAGAGGTTGAAGATATGGCGGTTGAGCTCAAGATCAGGACAAGCCGGATAACCCGGTGAGTATCTGGCTCCTTGATAACCTACCATCTTTACATCACGCAAATCCGGTTTTTCATTGCGTAAAATCCCAAGCTCTATGCGTATCTGCTTATGAGCAATCTCAGCCAATGCCTCGGCAAGCTCGACACTGAGACCATGCACCAAATGATACTCATGATATTTTCCAGCTTTAAAAAGCTCCCCTTCATACTCACTAAACTTGCTTCCAGCACTCACACAAGTAAATGCACTCACATCCATTTGGTCATTGTGAAAATAGTCTGCGATGCATCTATGAGGCGGTTTAGACTGCCTTGGAAAGGTGAAAATCTCGATCGCATCACCGATGATATTCTCTATCGGTTCACGATTGGCATCCTCATCTCTTTGCCAGCCAAACTCCTCTCCAAAAACATAGAGCTCATTCTCTACAGCTCTTGTAGGCCAATAGCCATAGAGAATTGTTGGCTCAAATATGTCTCCCAGCTCGCTTCTTAATCTGTTAAAAGCTGGAATCACCTTTTCATCCAATTGCTTTTGATACTCCTCTTTGCTCAGACCTTTTGATTTATATCCCCAGCGCTGTTTAAAAAGAAGCCTTTTGTTGATCCACTCATAGGCGATATCGGGGTCAATCTCAAGTATCTTTCTACCCCAAAATGGTGGGGTAGGTACAGGGGCTGGTTTTGGCAAAATGATATTTGCCGGATCGATCTTTATCTCTTCTTTTGGTTTAACCTCAGCAATCTCCTCTTCATCCTTGTCACTTCCAAGTTTTGTATCAAAGTTTCCCTCTTCGATTCTGCTCATCGCCACAATCCCATCAAAAGCATCGCGGCAATAAAAGATAGGTCCATCATAGGCCGGACGACAAAACTCATCCACAAACTTCTTTGTCAGCGCAGCCCCGCCTAAAAGCACAGGCGCATCAATTCCTTTTTGCTTCATCTCTTTGAGATTTTCCAACATCACTTGCGTGGATTTAACCAGCAGTCCACTCATTCCGATTGCCTGGGCATTATGCTCTTTATAGGCTTTGATAAACTCTTCAAGCTCCACTTTGATACCAAGATTGACAACTTTAAAGCCGTTATTGGTCAGCAATATATCCACAAGGTTTTTGCCAACATCGTGCACATCCCCTTTGACAGTTCCCAAAATGAGAGTAGTCTGGGACTGCTTATCGGTTTTTGGCAAAAACTGGTTGAGATAATCTACTGCTGCTTTCATCACCTCTGCACTTTGCAGTACAAATGGCAGCTGCATCTGTCCGCTACCAAAAAGATCTCCCACCTCTTTCATTGCTCCGATCAAAATTTCATTGATAATCTTTTCTGGATTAATGCGATCTTTGGCTTTTTCAAGCAGTGGCATCATCCGATCTTTGTCCCCATCGATAAGAAGTTTGTGGATTTGCTCTTCAAGTGGGAGTTTGCTCAGTTCATCATCACTTGCAGCCTCTTTTTTTTCTGCTTTACTGAAGTGCTCAATGAAAGCAAAGAGTGGATCGCCATTTTCGCGCCTGTTAAAGAGCAGATCTTCGCATATTTTTCGATCCTCTTCGCTGATTTTATGGTATGGAATGAGATTTTTGACATTGACGATCGCCATCGTTAAACCAGCTTCAACGCAGTGATGCAAAAAGACACTATTAAGATACTCCCTTGCATGCTTTTCAAGACCAAAACTGATATTGGATACCCCTAAAACGGCTCCCACCTCTGGATGGCGTTTTCTAAGCTCCCTGATCGCTTCAATAGTCTCTATGGCAGCTGTGTAATACTCCTCATCCCCACTTCCGACAGTAAAGGTTAAAAGATCAAAAACAAGATCACCAGGATTGAGGCCATGCAGATTTACAGCTCTTTCATACATACGCTCAGCAACCGCCAATTTTTTCTCTTTTGTCTTTGCCATTCCCTCTTCATCGATTGCCAACAGTACCAATGCCGCACCATAGCGCTTTGCCAATGAACAGATCTTGTCAAACTTCTCTATCCCATCTTCGAGGTTGGCTGAGTTGATAATCGGACGTCCGCCAATATGCTTGAGAGCTGTTTCTATAGCTGGAACTTGCGTGGAGTCCGGCATGAGAGGAATCGGGATCTTTTCATTGTAGAGCTTGATGACTTCTTTCATATCTTTTGTCTCATCACGCCCTGCAAACCCGACACTTACATCAATACCATGGGCTCCACTGCGCACCTGCTGCTGAGCGACACTCAAAGTCCCTTCATAATCGCTTTTTAGTAAAAGTTCTCTAAAAGCTTTGCTTCCTGTTGCATTACTTCGCTCACCCATCAAAAAGGGAGGAGGATTTTGCATGAGTGTACGAGCTTCAAAGAGACTTGCAATGCTTCTTGACTGCTTTCCTTTCGGAGGAAGGGGCTTTTTGCCTTCAACCGCATCTACCAAAGCTTTAATATGTTGCGGTGTGGTTCCACAGCATCCGCCAAGCAGCGCCACACCATCAATGGAAGTAAATTTGGCTTCAAGCTCTGTAAACTCTTTTGGTCCCATAGGATAGTAGGTATAGCCGCCTCTGTTTTGAGGAAGCCCAGCATTGGCATGGATACTGATAGGTCTATCCCACACTTCACTGAGCACTCTTACATGTTTTTCCACCATATCAGGACCGGTTCCACAGTTAAATCCCAAAGAAATGATGTCAAACGGTTCTAAAATAGTCGCAATCGTTGCCGCATCGGTACCGATAAGCATCGTACCGTTTTGCTCAATGGTAACACTTACCATAATGGGAATTTGGGGAGCTGTATCTTGACAAGCATGGATTGCCGCTTTGATCTGCAAAGGGTCTTGACACGTCTCAAGCAAGAAAAGATCTGCTCCTCCATCTTTGGCTCCACGTGCGGCTTCCGAGTATCCTGTATACATTGCATCATAATCGATATGCCCAAGACTTGGCAGTTTTGTTCCGGGACCCAAAGAGCAGGCTACGAAACGCGGTTTTTCCGACGTACTATACGCTATGCAAACCTCTTTGACTAGCTCACACCCTCGCTTTGTCAAATCATACGCTTCGCTGGCTAAACCATATTCTTCCAAAACCCAGGGCATTGAGCCGAACGTATTTGTTTTAATGATGTCGGCACCTACTTTGGCATATGCTTCATGGATTGACCTAATAACCTCAGGTGCAGTCCTATTCAAAAGCTCATTGCATCCCTCTTTGCCTTGCCATGCTTCAGGCGGTATCTCTTTTGTCTTCACCTGAAGCTGTGTTCCCATTGCACCGTCTATGATAAGTATTTTTTCTGTGAGTAGTTTTTTGATCAACGTTCCCCTCGATAAATGTTTTTCTAATTATATCTTTTTCAATACTCTATTGCGATTTTACTATTTTTACTTTATAATATAAATAATAATAAAAAGTAATATAAAGGACTGTTTGTAATGGGATATAAGAAAAAAATAAAAAATCTTATCACCGGACAAGAGATTATAAAACCAGATCCCGTAGATGAAGAGGTACCGTTTGATGGTGGTGTGATGATCACAGAAACAGACACCGCAGGCATCATTACCTATGCAAATAGAAAATTTCGCGAAATGACTGGATATACCAAAGAGGAACTCATCGGCTCTCCGCATAATATCAACCGCCATCCCGATATGCCAAGCGCCGCTTTTGAGGATTTGTGGAATACGATCAAACGCGGCGAGTACTGGGAAGGTTATGTCAAAAATATGAGAAAAGACGGGAAGTACTACTGGGTTGTCGTCTGGATTAAACCAAAATTTGACGACAAAGGCAATATCACTGGTTACATCGCCGGCCGAAAAGTTCCGGATAGAAAAATGGTAGAACGTGTAATAGAACAATACAAAGAGATGAAAGCTCAGGAAGAGTAGTGTTTATCAACCGCTTTCCCAAAATGGCTGCACTGCAAAAATATAGAGCACTTGCACTTGGTTTCGATGAAGAGATGGCCGAAGCGATAGGCATCGCACAAGCCACAAAATATGCCATTTTCAAAAATCTCTCCTATCGACGCCGCAAAGAGCAAGAGGTGGAATATATAACGAAAAAACTTAAACAAGCTCCAGAAAACCTTGACGAAAAAACTTTCGCAATCTTCAAACTACAAGCATTTCACGGTCTCCCCTTTGTCGGGAACAAAACCTATACCAGCGAGGACTACAAAAAAGCAGTTTTTATGAAATTTGGGGAAGAGATTGGTCGAAAAATCGAACAATGGGCACAAACAATCATAGCTTCATGCAAGAACGAATTTTTGGAAAATGAACAGAAATTTTTTAATGAATGCTGGAAACCACATCGAGACGAAGACCCATCAACAATTGATACAGGTCAATGAAGAAATTTCCATATAATTCATATACTTTCTTATGAAGTTATCCGAATATGAAAGTTTATTATGAAAAAAATATTTATTCTTATTGTTTTGCCACTTCTTATAATTACTACTCCCTATATTTTAGGAAAAGTTAACACCTATGTTACACTTCATGCACCCGCACAGCAAATATCTCCTCAACAGCTTCGGCAATTGGCAATTTCTGCTGGATTTCAATCCAATCCAAAAAATTTCGATGAACTTTTAAAACTTCTCGATACACCATCTAATAGACTTACGAAAGAAAAAATTCTTCTTGGAAAGATGCTCTTTTTCGATCCAAGTCTCTCCAAAGATCGAACTATCAGCTGTGCAAGTTGCCATGATCTTGACAGAGGCGGGGATGATGACAGGCCAACGGCAATCGGTTATAAAAACCGAAAAAATCCTCATCATCTCAACTCCCCAACTGTTCTCAATGCCGCCCTTCAAAAGTTTCAATTTTGGGATGGAAGAGCAAAAAGTGTAGAAGAACAGGCAAAGGGTCCTTTGCAAGCACCTTTTGAAATGGCAATGACGCCAAAAGATGTGGTGGAACGAGTACGACAAAATCCATCTTACCGCAAGATGTTTACAGAGGTTTTTGGCAAAGGCACTATTACATTTGATCAAATTACAAAAGCAATAGGAGCGTATGAACGAACGCTTCTTACACGAGGGCGGTTTGATGATTTTCTTGATGGCAATTTAAGTGCGTTGACTCCAAAAGAGCAAAAAGGATTAAAACTTTTTATCAATATCGGCTGCAAAGCCTGCCATATGGGACGCAGCATTGGCGGACAGATAATACAAAAATTTCCAATTATCGAATATCATAACCCAATCTATCCGGTTTTCGGTTTTTATAACAACAAATACTATTTCAAAGAGTTGCGTTTTGATACAAATATCTCGTACGATCCCTACCCGTTTCCAGACATTGGTCATTACTACGGAAAAAACAGTGCCAAATATTTTAAAGTACCAATCTTGCGCAATATCACCAAAACAGCCCCCTATTTTCACAATGGCACCGTCAAAAACCTCAAAGAGGCTATTCGGATAATGGGAAAATACCAAAGAGGATTGGAATTAAACAAAGAACAAATTGATAGTATTGAGGCATTTTTGCATACCCTTGAAGGAGATGTAATCGATTATGGTATTTAACGAACCTTTTTGAGTTTACTTTGTGATAGTCGAAAGATTTGTGAAGGCTTACTTTCATAAAGACCTCGTCTATCCTCTACCACAATATCTGCTTTTTGAACAGCCCAGTGTCGCTCAAATCTTTTACCGCTTTCATTGGCGCTTGTCGAGTAAAACCAGCCAAACTTCTTTAAAAATCTATAGTGTTCCGTACTCTTGATAACCCGCAACGCTTTGCCATTTGGATAGATAAAAGTACTTCTTTTCGATCTTCTCACTCTCTTTTTATGCTTTTTAGGAACTCTGACAAAATGCTTCAACACTGAAAAAGAGGAAACGGCTATCAAGAAGGGTTTTGATGGAGGTCGATTTTTGATATTTGCCAGTTTTGAGCTATCTTGACTCAAAAATCCGACTGTCGTGTCGGTTTGAGCCAAGTAAATCTTTTTTGGATCTAAAATATTACTCATTCAAATAGTCTTGCAACGCTTTTGGTTGCAGATCATGCTCTTTCAAAGATCGTATCGCTTCAGCAGCCACAAGAGCGGCCGATACTGTGGTAAAGTACGGGATCTGGTGTCGTAAAACCTGCTCCCGTATCCGTTTTGCATCGTTTTTGCTTGCTTTGTTGTCGCTGGTGTTGATGGCCATGGCAATCTCGCCATTTTTGATCATATCTTCAATGTTGGGCCGACCTTCACTGATTTTGAGTACCAGCTGACTCTCGACACCATTATCTTTTAAAATTTGGTGGGTTCCTCTCGTAGCAACGATCTCGAATCCAAGATCGATATAGGTTTTTGCGAGCTTCGGTGCAAAAGGCTTGTCATAATCGGTCAAAGACAAAAAGAGCTTCCCAGCTGTAGCGAGTCTGTTTCCGGCAGCAAACTGTGCTTTGGCAAAACTCTCTCCAAAACTTTTGCTCACTCCCATCACTTCACCGGTACTCTTCATCTCAGGTCCCAAAATAAGATCGGCTCCAGGGAGTTTGTTGAATGGAAAGACAGCCTCTTTTACCGAAATATGGCTTTTGAGTTTCGGTTTGAAGATTTCACCGCTAAAATCCACTATGCCATACTCATCGTAAAATTCAAGCGCCTCTTTGAGATCCCCTTTGATCATCACCCGAGTTGCCACTTTTGCCATCGGTACACCCGTAGCTTTACTCACAAATGGAACGGTTCGCGAAGCTCTTGGATTGACTTCTATGAGATAAACTTCATCTTTGTAAATGGCATACTGAATATTGAGTAAGCCTTTGACTCCAAGGCCTAGTGCAATTTTTTTCGTCTGATTTTCGACTTCATGCAAAATCGCTTCATCGATGCTTACTGTTGGCAAAGAGCATGCGCTGTCGCCTGAGTGGATCCCAGCCTCTTCGATATGCTGCATAATACCGCCGATATAAACATTTGTTCCATCACTTATCGCGTCTACATCCAGTTCGATTGCATGGTCAAGAAATTTATCGATGAGCACGGGAGACTCATGGCTCACACTGACCGCTTCATCCATATATTCTTTGAGTTCATTTTCGTTGTAAACGATACGCATTGCCCGACCACCTAGTACGTAACTAGGACGAACAAGGACCGGATAGCCTATCTCATCGGCGATTTTGAGCGCATCCTCTTTTGTAAACGCAGTTCCATTTGGAGGCTGTTTGAGTCCGTTTTTGGCAACGAACGTACTGAATTTCTCTCTGTCTTCTGCCAAGTCGATCACTTTCGCACTTGTTCCTACGATTTTTGCTCCCAAGGCAGTCAGAGGTTTTGCAAGTTTGAGTGGCGTTTGCCCGCCAAAATGGACGATAACTCCGCTTGGATTTTCCTCTTTGATCACTTGCCTTACGTGCTCAAGATCAATTGGCTCAAAGTAAAGTATATCGCTGGTATCATAATCGGTAGAAACTGTTTCAGGGTTGCAGTTGTACATAATAGACTTTATACCCATATCTTTCAAAGCAAAGGCAGCATGGACACAGCAGTAATCAAATTCGATTCCCTGGCCGATTCTGTTTGGACCGCCGCCGATAATGAGTACTTTCTCTTCGTCGGTCTCTTTTTCTACCCTTGGCAGTTTTGTAATATTGGTAGAACTATACAAATATGGCGTACGTGCCGGAAATTCTGCGGCACAGGTATCAACCTCATTGTATTCCAGCTCAATACCTAAAGCAACTCTTGCATTGTAAACATCATTTTCACTTAAATCGGTATGCTCTTTTTCATTGATGAGTTTTGCAATCATCTTATCGCTAAAGCCATAGGTTTTAGCTCTTCTTAGAAGTTCTTCATTTTGCAAAATATCAAGATCGATTTGCTTTTCAAACGCAACTATCTCTTCGATTTGGTACAAAAACCAGGGATCGATTTTGGAAAGTTCATGAATCTCTTCTACACTCAAGCCTTCTCGAAATCCCTGAGCCACATATAGAAGTCTTTTTTCGTTCGGTCTTCTGATTTCTCTTCGAATGGTATCGATATCGGCTTCGATTTTTTCAAATCCGCTAAGACCAGTCTCCAGGGAGCAAAGCCCTTTTTGTATGGACTCTTTGAAGGTTCTTCCTATCGCCATCACCTCACCGACACTTTTCATGGAAGTAGTGAGGGTTGAATCAGCCATAGGAAATTTTTCAAAGGTAAATCGAGGTATTTTTGTTACGATATAATCAATCGTCGGTTCAAAACTTGCAGCAGTTCCTGTAATATCATTTTCAATCTCATCTAATGTATACCCGACAGCAAGCAAAGTAGCTACTTTGGCAATTGGATAACCAGTCGCTTTGGAAGCGAGTGCACTGCTTCTAGAAACTCTTGGGTTCATCTCGATAACAATCATTCTGCCTGTTTTCGGATTGACGGCAAATTGAACGTTACTCCCCCCAGTATCTACACCAATTTCTCTCAAAATTGCAAATGAAGCATCCCTCATTCTTTGATATTCTTTATCGGTAAGCGTAAGAGCAGGTGCAACAGTAATGGAATCTCCAGTATGAACCCCCATAGGATCAAGGTTTTCGATGGAGCAGACGATAATACAGTTATCCTCCTTGTCTCGAATCACCTCCATCTCATACTCTTTCCATCCAAGGAGGCTCTCTTCAATCAATATCTCATTGATCGGACTTGCCTCTAATCCTTTTGCAGCCAATGTTTTAAATTCATCGATATTGTATGCAACTCCACTTCCACCACCTGCAAGAGTATAGGAAGCTCGGATGATGAGAGGAAAGCCGATCTCGGCAGCCGCTTCCATTGCCTCTTCCATACTGTAGGCATACCGGCTTTTTGGCAAATCCATACCAATCTTTAGCATCGCCTCTTTGAAGGCCTGCCTATCTTCACCCTTCTTGATCGCTTCGGGCTTTGCTCCCAAGAATTCAACACCCTCGAGCATTCCCTTCTCGTACATGCTCATTGCCACATTGAGCGCCGTTTGACCACCCATCGTAGGTAAAATAGCATCGACCTTCTCTTGTTGAATGATTTTATAGACAACATCTTCAGTAATTGGTTCAATGTAGGTTCGGTCGGCAAAACCGGGATCGGTCATGATGGTTGCCGGGTTGGAGTTGATGAGAACAACCCTGTATCCAAGAGATTTAAGAGTTTTTACAGCTTGCGTTCCGGAGTAGTCGAATTCACACGCCTGACCTATGACGATGGGGCCAGATCCTATGAGTAAAATCGTTTTGATATCTTCTCTTTTTGGCATGATATCCCTTGCGTTTTAGTTTTTGATTTTATCCAAATAATGTTTATAACTTCATTAGCCAAAAAAACCTTGGATGTGATAGATCGGCATAGTTTCGAACCTTCGCAATCTTGTAACTGCCTTCATGTTTGATCTCGACAACGCGTCCAACCTTTATCCCATACACAAAGATTCCATCCAAGCCGTTTGTCACCACTTCATCTCCAACATGAATATGCTCATAATTTGGAATATACTTGACAATTGTAAAACGGTTATCACCATTTCCGATAGCAATTCCATACGCTTTTGCTCCTACTTGCACTCCAAAAGAGCACTTTTTGTTTCCCAAAAGCAACAATTTGCTTCTTTTGTCTTCTCCGATAGCGATCCCTGCGACATAGGCTCCTTTTAAAGCACCTACAATACCTTCTTTTGGAATATCTGCATCGATCCAAAGGGTCGTAAAATCACCGAGTTTCACATAGGAAAGAGCTTCAACGGACTCTACTTTGAGAGAGGTTTTCTCGAAAATTTTGCAATCTTGCAACAAAGCACGGTATCGGTCTTCTAAATCCGAATACAACACTTTGTATTTGAAAAGTTCTCTGTTTTGTGCTCGTAGTTTTTGGATCGTTTGCTGTTGATTGAGATGTTCTTCCAAAAATTGATCAAAACTTCTTTTGAGTTGCAGATACTCTTTTTTGACGCCAAAGGTAAAGCCAAGTACGATATCTTTGAAAAGAGTGTTTGTAAAAAAAAGAAGGACTGCCAAAAGGGCAGTGAACAGAAAGAGAAAGAGTTTTCTATTCATCAGTGAGTTGTTGCAAAATCTCTATTTCATCCAATACTTTTCCCGTTCCTTTGGCTACAGCCAACAAGGGCTCTTCGGCTATATAAACCGGAATCTTTACGATTTGGGAAAGATATCGATCAAGATTTCGTATCAAAGCACCTCCGCCTGTAAGAACGATGCCGTTTTCGATAATATCTCCGGCAAGCTCCGGCGGCGTCTGTTCCAATACATCTTTCAAAGCCTCTGCTATGAGTTTGAGTGGCTCTTTCATCGCCTCATAAATATCCTCACTAGTTACCGTTATGGTATTTAGAAGTCCTCCCACCTGATCGCGACCCGTCACATTCATCTTCAAAGGCTTTTCAAGTGGCAGTGCAGTACCTATCTCTATCTTTATCTCTTCGGCCACTCGGTCGCCTATAACGAGGTTGTATTTTTTCTTGACGAAATCGACAATAGCCGCATCGATTTTATCCCCAGCTATCCGAATCGATTTGCTTACCACAAGACCACCAAGCGAAATGACACCAATCTCCGTAGTACCGCCTCCTATATCAACGACAAGACTCCCTTGTGGCTCTTTGACAGGAAGTCCCGCACCAATCGCAGCAGCCATCGGCTCTTCAATCAAATACACCTCTCTCGCCCCAGCGCTTAGAGCCGACTCTTTTACTGCTTTTCTCTCTACCTGCGTCAAACCATAGGGAACACAGATGATAATGCGAGGTCGAATAAAAGCCTTTCGCTTGTGGGCCTTTTCAATGAAATATCGGATCATCTTCTCAGTGATATCAAAATCGGCTATAACACCATCTTTCATAGGACGTATCGCTTTGATATCCCCCGGAGTTTTTCCGACCATCTCTTTAGCTTCTTTTCCTACAGCCAAAATCTTTTGACGTCCTTGTCTGTCGCTTTTGATGGCCACGACAGAAGGTTCATTGATGATAATGCCTTCTCCCCGGCTCAACACAAGCGTGTTTGCCGTGCCAAGATCAATCCCCATATCATTGGAGAACATTCCGATCAGTTTATCAAATATCATCCCTGTTCCTTATGCACTGCATTTCTGTTTTTTGACAAGTATCGGAGCTGAACGTTTTTCGATCACATCTTTGGTGATTACTACTTCATATCCCTTATATTCAGGCAGATCAAACATGATGTCAACCATAATCTCTTCCATAATACTTCGAAGACCCCGTGCGCCTGTTTTTCTTTTAATGGCGAGGTCTGCTATCGCTTCAAGGGCCTCTTTTTCAAATGTCAGTTCTACCTCATCCAAGGCAAAGAGCTTCTTATACTGTTTGACAAGTGCATTTTTCGGTTCTGTCAAGATCCGAACCATATCCTCTCGGCTCAGTTCATTAAGTGTAGCAATCATATGAAGCCGACCGATAAGTTCAGGAATAAGACCATAATGGACCAAATCATCCGGTTCCACATAATTTAATAGATCACTCTCATCCCGTTTACTGCGTTTTTCTTGGCCAAACCCTAAAACATTGCCACCAAGTCTTCGTTTAATGATATCTGTCAATCCATCAAATGCCCCACCGCAGATAAAAAGGATATTGGAAGTGTCAATTTGGACAAACTCTTGATTTGGATGTTTTCGTCCACCTTTTGCACTGATATTGACAACACTTCCTTCAATAATCTTCAAAAGAGCCTGCTGTACTCCTTCTCCGCTCACATCTCTTGTAATGCTTCTATTTTCACTCAGTCTTGCAATTTTGTCGATCTCGTCGATAAATACAATTCCCTTTTCAGCCTTTTTCACATCCTCATCGGCCGCATGATAAAGACGTGTAAGGATATTTTCCACATCCTCTCCTACATAGCCGGCTTCGGTGAGGCTTGTGGCATCCGCAATCGCCAAAGGCACATCCAAGACTTTCGCCATTGTTTGAGCCATCAATGTTTTCCCACTTCCGGTCGGCCCTATAAATAATACATTTGATTTGGCAATTTCAGTATCTTCATCCACCATGTCTTGCTTGAAAATTCTCTTGTAATGGTTGTAGACAGCGACACTGAAAACTTTTTTCGCTTTTTCTTGTCCTATGACATACTGATCCAAAATAGCTTTGAGCTCTTTTGGAGTTGGAAGATAATCAAGTTTGAGCTCCTCTCCCTCTTCCTTCTCTTCAATATCGCCAAATAGAATTTTATATGCCGATACAATACAGTTTTTACAAATGTATACATGACTTTCGCTACCGGCGATTAAAGGATTGTCTCGACTCTCGAAACTTCCACAAAAACTACATTTTTTTAACATTCATTTCCCTCTTTTATCGATATGGTATTCCTCGTTTGGACGCAAGCACAAACTCAGCAAGATTTCGTACATGCTCACTGGAGCTATGGACGAGCTCTTTGGCTACCTCTTTTGGCGATTGGCCAGATTTGAACAGTTTTTTAAAGGCCTGTTTGATCTCATCCACTACTTCATTACCGAAATTTCTTCGAAGCCCGACAAGATTGAGTCCTCTCAGTTTCGCCCGGTTGCCTTCCGCTAAGGTGTACGGCGGAATATCTTGACTTACAGCACTCGCACCTCCAATCATGGCAAAATCTCCAATTTTGACAAATTGATGAATTGGGGTCATCCCTCCGATCACCACGTTGTTTCCAAGCTCTACATGTCCCGCGAGAGTCGCTGCATTGGCCAAGATACAGTTGTTTCCTATCCTGCAATCATGGGCTACATGCACATATCCCATCAAAAGGTTGTTGTCTCCAATAATCGTTTTGCCACCACCATGTGCAGTGCCCGGATTGATGAGACAAAATTCTCGAATAGTATTATTCTTGCCGATAATAAGTTCAACATCCTCTCCACCAAATTTCAAATCTTGAGGAATGGAACCAATGACGGCATTGTAAAATATCTTTGTCCCTTGTCCTATCTTTGTCTTACAATCGATGATGGCACCTTGCATAATGGTACAACCATCTTCAATCACTGCATCTTTGGAAATATAGGCATTTGGACCAATAGTAACATTTTTGCCAATTTTTGCACCCTCTTCAATAATGGCTGTTGGATGAATCATCACTTGTCCACAATCATTGCTTTAAGCTCTGCTTCAGCAACCAAATTTTCATCCACATAGGCTTTCCCATCAAGTACCCAAATGGAGCCTCGATGCTTGATAACTTCCAGATGGTACTCAAGCCTGTCTCCAGGTCTTACAGGATTGCGAAATTTCGCTTTATCAATGCTCATAAAATAGACCACTTTCTCTTTTGCTGCCTCTTGTTCCTCTTCAGAACTACTCAAAAAGGCCAAGACACCACCGGCTTGTGCCATTCCCTCTATGATCATCACACCAGGATAGATCGGATGTCCTGGGAAATGACCCTCAAATACAGGTTCTGAAATACTGACGTTTTTATAGGCCTTGACGCTTTTGCCCTTCTCCAACTCTACAACTCTATCAACAAGCAAAAATGGATATCTGTGCGGAAGAATCTTCTGAATCTCAACGACATCTAACATGCGTATCCTTTATGATGAGTCTCTCTCGTACATCTTTATAGCTTTTGGCTTCAAGATAGATCTCAAACTTTTTATCTGGAATTTTATCTAAAACCACAATAGGAGACAAACTATTCGAAAAGCCCTCTATATCATATCGGATTTTTTGCTCCAACTCCCATGGCAATCCTTGAAAAGCAAGCTCTTTTACACTTGAAAATGGCTTTTTTGAGTATCTATTGATCCAATTAAGGTCTACTATTTTTATCTCATCTCGATTGGCATATCCTATACCATCGATAATCTCTTCAACTTTTGCCTTGGCAAAATCTCTTCGAAGATGGGAATAGCTCAAAATATAACTGGGAACCACCACTTTTCCAATTCTTACAAAAGCTCTCAATAGTCTATAATTCAAAAATCGCTGGCGCACAATCTTATATGCAATCCCTTGCTCTTCCAACTCAATTCTTTTTTGATACATTTTGAGTCGCTCTTCGATAGATCCAGGAAGTATCTGCTTGGTAATCGGCTCAATCATCTCATCCATCAGCATTTGCTGATGTGCTCTTTGCTGAGAAAGACCAAAAAGACAGCCGCAGTAGTCCTGTCTATAGAGCTGCTGCTCTTTTGTCACTTTTGCTTGCTGCTGTGTTCCACCAAAAGAGCGAAAATCCACAAACACAAATTCCGTTCCAAGTTTTTGATCAACTTCACTTCCACTTTGCTTGAGCTGTTCTTGAGATTTGAGTGGACTTACAAGCAAAGTAGTGGTATATCGCTTTTCTCCAATCTCTTTTGCCTTCAGTGCTGCTCTTTGCAGCCGTTTATCAAAACAGACTTTGCAGCGCTCCCCTTTTTCGGGTTCATGTTCAAGTCCTCGAACTGCTTGCAGCCACGACTCATAATCGTACTCTCCTTCAATGAGCTCGATACCGAGCCTTTTGCAGCTTCGCTCCACATCCAATAAACGCAGTCTGTACTCACTGTAAGGATGAATGTTCGGATCATAAAAAAATCCAATAAGCTTTTCATCGGGATATTTCTCTTTCAGTTTTTCCAAAAAAAAGTGGCTATCTACACTGCAACAGATATGCACTAGCATCCATCCTCCAATTCATTCAGCCAGATAGTAACTTTTGCATCGCTTGGCATTCGCCAGTCTCCCCGAGGAGACAAGGCAATCGTTCCTACTTTGACGCCATCTGGCATCGCATTTCGTTTGAACTGGTTGGCAAAGAAGCGTTTCAAAAAGAGTTTCAGCCATTTTTTAATCGTTTTTTCATCATACTTCTCTTCAAATGCGATTTTAGCAATCGCAACAATTTTTTTGGGTTCTGCTCCATATTTTAAGAAATGGTACAAAAAAAAGTCATGAAGTTCATAAGGCCCTATGATATCTTCCGTTTTTTGAGTGATATTTCCATTTTTGGCTGGAAGCAACTCTGGAGATACCGGACGGTTGATAATATCTAACAGTATCTGTTTCAAATGGGATTGACGCAAGGCTACCCACTCTATGACATAGCGAACAAGGGTTTTCGGCACACCGGCATTGACATTGTACATGGCCATATGATCGCCATTATATGTTGCAAATCCTAGAGCGATTTCACTCAGATCTCCAGTTCCTATGACGATACCACACACTTCATTGGCCAAATCCATCAAGATCTGCGTTCTCTCCCTCGCTTGGGCATTTTCATAGGTTACATCACAAAGATTGGGATCGTGATCGATATCGCGAAAATGTTGCAAAACACTTTTGGTGATATCGATCTCTTTGCAAGTTGTTCCAAGAGCTTCACATAGCTTTCGTGCACTTTTTTTTGTTGCATCTGTCGTTCCAAATCCAGGCATGGAAACAGCTACGATATCGGTAAACGGCTTGTGCAAAAGCTCACACACTTTTGCACAGACTAACAACGCCAAGGTCGAATCAAGCCCTCCGCTGACACCAATAACAAGTTTCGTCTCTTTTGCGATATGCATCACTCTTCGTGCTAGAGCCGAAGATTGAATCGAGAAAATCTCGTGGCACACCTCGTCTCGATTCTCTTTAGGAGGAACAAAAGGATGTGGTGTGTATGATCTTCGTATATCTTTTGGTTCAGGAAGGCAAGAAAGCTCAATTTCTCGAAACGCTTGTACATCCGCATCACCGAAACTTGTCTCGCTTCGACGCAAAATTTTGAGTTTTTCAATATCAATATCGGCAATTGTTACCACATCGTCAAAAACAAAACGCTCTCCTTCAGCCAAAATCGATCCGTTTTCTGCAACTATGGTAGCGCCGCTGTAACAAAGATCACTGCTGCTTTCTCCTACACCACTGCTGGCATAAACATAGGCTCCAACGATTCTTGCACTTTGCGTCTTGACGAGCTCTTTTCTGTAGGCATGCTTTCCAACGAGTTCATCACTGGCTGAGAGATTGAATATTACATTTGCTCCAGCCGCAGCCATAGCAAAAGATGGAGGCTTTAGCGTCCAAAGATCTTCGCAAATCTCAACCCCAAAACAGAAATCCTGATATCGAAAAATCAGGTCTGTTCCAAAAGGAGCATCCAAAAGTGTGGCATCTTTTATCTCTTTGCCGCTACTAAACCAGCGCTTCTCATAAAATTCACGATAATTTGCAAGATAGCTTTTTGGAACAATTCCTAAAATATTTTGATTTTGCATCACCACGGCGCAGTTGTAGAGCCTCTCTTTGTACCAAAGTGGAGCCCCTACGATCACAACGCCATCCATTACACACTTTTTGATCTCTTCAAGCGCCTCCAATACCTTTTGGTGTACAATCTCTTGAAAAAAGAGATCACCCATCGTGTATCCGGTGATACATAGTTCAGGAAAAAGAGTAACGGCTACCTCTTTTTGGGATTGAATCAATGAGCAAATATGCTTCGTGTTTGCATCGATATTTCCCAAAAAAAGCTTGGTTGATACAGCAGCAACTCGGATAAATCCAAACATCTAATCTCTATCCTCTTTCACTTCCACTTTTTCCATGATATCGTTTTGATCAATCATATCCAGTGTCATAAGAGACTCGGCATCATCTTCGGGAATCTGTCCAAATACGGTGTGCACACCATCCAAATGGGGGCAATCCACGAAACAGATAAAAAATTGACTCCCACCCGTATCTTTTCCCGCATGTGCCATAGAAATAGTTCCACGCTTATGTTTGTGTACATTTTTATCAGTCTCGCATGCTATCGCCCATCCCGGACCCCCTCTTCCTGTTCCTTCTGGACAACCACCCTGCGCCATAAAACCTTTGATGACTCTGTGAAATGTAAGTCCATCATAAAAGCCACTGTTTGCAAGATGCGCAAAATTCGCTACGGTATTTGGAACCTCTTCGGGAAAGAGTTTGATCCAGATATCGCCTTTGCCTTTTACCTTGATATGAGCCCATTGATATTTTTGCACATCACTTAAATCATACGTTTTTAATTTTTTACCGAAAATGTTAATCATCTGCTCACCTTCAATACTATTTTTTTCCATTGTACTACATTAAATTAAGTTTATCGAAACCTTTGTTACAATCATATAAATTTTTAAATGATAACGAAAGGTTCAACCATGAAAAAAATCGCTTTAGCAATCACTGGCGCTTCAATTCTTACTTTTGGTGCAGCCTATAAAATTCCTGAACAGTCTGCCAGGAGTGTAGCACTGGCTGGAGCGTACGTTGCCGCTCCTAAAGATGCAGATGCAGCTTACTTCAACCCAGCCAATATGGCATTTATGGATAATGCAAACTATGTGGAGCTCAGTTTTACAGGTGCGTATCTTTCAAAAGTCGATTTTGACGGACAGCAAGTGACAAATCCCGGACCACCCCCTACTCTAATCCCCGCATCTGCCAAAAGCCAGTCTCAAAAATATCTTATTCCCCATTTTCACTATGTCGGTCCAAAATTTGGAAAATTTCGATTTGGCCTAAGTGTCACGACACCTGCAGGTTTTGCCAAAAAGTGGGATAAAGCACCACAAACCTGGAGTGCAAAAGAATTTACCCTAAGAACTGCACAACTTATGCCAAGTTTTAGTTACCTTATAAATGAAAATTTTGCGGTAGGAGGAGGCGTAAGAGTCCTTTTTACTGACGGAAAAATTCGATTTGATCATCCTATTTTAGGAACATATGATATGGATGGTGATATTAAAGCACGATATGGCTATGCATTGGCAGCAACGTATAAACTCCTGGGCCTCACACTCGCTGCTACATTCAATTCAAAAATCGATCTTAAAGAATCAGGTGATGTCGTCTATAAAGGAACGACCAAAACAAAAGGTCATACCAAAGTCCCTCTTCCAGCTACTCTCGCCCTTGCAACCGCAATTGACGTCAATGAAAAAGCAACAGTCGAGTTTGTGTATGAGCGAACCTTTTGGAGCAGTTATGATAAACTCGTTATGAGATTCGAAGATCCTACTGTACCGACTATCGTTTCTGAAAAAAGCTGGGATGATACGAATACTTTCAGACTTGGACTTACATATAAAAACAGTGAAAAATTGACGACTATGTACGGTATCGCTTATGACCAGTCACCAATACCAGCCCAAACCCTAGGATATGAACTTCCTGATAGCGATGCAATCGTTTTTTCTCTTGGAGCACTGTATGAAGTACAAAAGGACCTCAAACTTGGAATCTCATATCTTGCAGACTATAAAATCGGACGAACTCTTTCTCTTGGAGAGAATAAAAATGGAATCGTGGGAACTTTTGGAGACGGAGTAGCCGCACAACTTCTCAATGTCTCACTGAACTATAAATTTTAAGGAATGCAATGTTCGATTACCGGTATAACAATTTTTATGAAATTGTAAAAGAACATGCTAAAAATAGACCAAAAGGGATTGCATATTTTATAGATGATCGAAAAATTACTTTCCATAGGCTCCTGTTAAAAATCGATACGCTTGCTCGATTTATGGAACTTATGGGTGTGCAAAAGGATGACAAAGTCGCTATTGTGATGGCAAACTCTCTTGAGTTTATCATTACGCTTCTTGCTGCACAAAAACTGGGAGCGATCCCTGTTCCTATCAACAATTTTTTAAAAGAGGACGAAATCACTTTCATCCTCAATGATAGTGACGCAAAGCTTCTAGCAGCAAGTGCCAAGTATGCCAAAGAGCTTCAAAATGTACTGGAAACGACAAAGGTCCAAAAAATTATATGGGAAGGTGACTATACAGGATTAGACGAGCACAATATCGCATTTTCTGAAATTTTAGAGAGTCTGGAAAGTCACGAAAAGCTAAGTCAGCATGTGGATATCGACGATACGGCTGTGATCATCTACACTTCTGGGACCACAGGAAAACCAAAAGGAGCAATGCTCTCTTATAGAAACATTTTTTCCAATATTTTGGGCGTAGAGAGACTCCTTGCAATTACGCCAAAAGAGCGGTTCATTGTCTATTTGCCAATGTTTCACTCCTTCACTCTCACCGTAACGGTCTTAATGCCGCTCTATTTTGGCTCGCCTGTTGTTATTATCCGATCCATCATGCCATTTTCCAATATCATCAAACAGCTGCTTTTAAAAAGAGTGACTATTTTTACGGGTGTTCCCGATGTCTATAATGCTCTTTCCAAAGCAAAGCTTCCTTGGTACTTTCACTGGTTTAATAAAGTAAAATATTATGTCAGCGGCGCTGCTGCTTTACCGGAAGATACATTGAAGCGGTTTCAAAGCAAATTTAAAAAAGGAAAACTGTTAGAAGGTATGGACTGAGTGAATGCTCTCCTGTGGTTGCGGTCAATCTTCCAAACAAACAAAAGCCAAAATCTGTAGGTCCGGCACTTCCAGGCGTGGAGGTCAAAATTGTAAACGAAGACATGGTTGAACTTCCGAGAGGTGAAGTTGGTGAGATCATCGTCAAAGGCGACAATGTCATGCAGGGATACTGGAAACGTCCGGAAGCGACCGCTGAAACGATCGTCAACGGTTGGCTTAAAACAGGAGATCTTGGTTATATGGACGAAGAAGGTTTTATCTACATCGTTGACAGGAAAAAAGATCTGATCATCTCTAAAGGAATCAATATCTATCCACGGGAGATTGAAGAGATTCTAATGAACAATCCTCATATTAAAGCAGCGGCCGTTATAGGTATCAAAGATGAAAAAAGCGGAGAAGTTCCAGTTGCCTATGTTGAGCTCGAAGAGAACGCAAAGATCAGTGAAAATGAGATCAAGCGATATCTTAAAGAGCATCTTGCAAACTTCAAAGTTCCAAGATCTGTCTATATCGTTGAAGAACTCCCCAAAAATGCAACTGGAAAAGTGCTCAAACGGGTCTTAAAAGAGAGATTGCAAAAGGCAATGAAGTGAATATCGCTGTACTTGGAGGCGGCGGTGTAGGAGCCTATATCGCAGCAAAACTCTCACGTGTTTGTGATGTAGATCTTATCAGTGATTTAACTAAAGAGATTCTTCTCAAAGAGCAAAGCAACATAACCAGATATGACGTATCAACATATACTATCCCTCCTCAAGAAAAACGATATGATGTAGTTATAATCGCTACCAAAAGCAATGTACTTTTACAAAAATTGGAAAAAATGAAAAAAAATATTGATAAAAAAAGTATCATACTTCCTCTTTTAAACGGAATCCAGCCCTATATGTTGCTAAAAAAACATCTTCCTTCAATTGTCATTCCCGGCGCTGTTTATATCATTTCCAACAAGCAAGATGATGGAACCATCGAGGTGAAAGGCAAAGGTGCCATGGTGGTTTTTGAAGACATCAATGAAACCACCCATGCACTCAAAGAGTGTTTTGAAAAAGCTGGGATAAAAACAAAAACCCCAAAAAACATCATGCAAGCCATTTGGCAAAAGTATCTTTTCATTGCAGCAACTGCAGCACTCACCACATACTATCATAAGACATTTGGAGAAATTGCAACAAAGCACATTGA
The DNA here is from genome assembly GCF_016629565.1 of Nitratiruptor sp. YY08-10. NCBI lineage: Bacteria > Pseudomonadati > Campylobacterota > Epsilonproteobacteria > Nautiliales > Nitratiruptoraceae > Nitratiruptor > Nitratiruptor sp. YY08-10. The sequence continues at coordinate 517,525 of NZ_AP023057.1, read as the reverse complement.
CGAATTTCAAGCTCTTTTAGAAGAGATCGCTCAGATTGCTCGCAATGAAAATGTAGAACTCCATGAGGAAGATATCCAAAAGGCAATTACTCTTTTACGAAAATCGCCAGCCAATGCCAAAACATCCCTGCAACTCGACTTTGAAAAAGGACAAAGTGGAGAACTGGACAATCTTTTAGGCTATTTAGCCCAAAAGATGCCATCTGGTAAAATCGCTTCTATCTATAAAAAACTTCTTGAGCTCATTGCTTGAGTATAAAAATAAGCAATCTGCTTAGAATCTAACTCTATATCATTTTGCCAACTTTCAAAATCTCCCTTTTCTAGTTTTTGAACAATCCTTAACAAAAGTCCATAAGAGTTTTGCAATCTTTTCAATGCATTTATGATTTCTTCATCAAGCAATGAAAATTGAACAAAAAATTTCTCCTCCAATACCTCTTTAAAAACAGATAAAGTACCAATCAAAAATGCCTTATCACTGTCAAGTGCTAAAACATCTGCTACTTTTGCCATAAAATAGGCTCTTGTCTTGGCAAGATCAAACCATGGATTGTTTTCGATGTTTTTATCATCTTGTGCGTATAACATCAATAATAGCCACTTTTTAAAATTTTTTATGCCTAAAAAGGCCAAAGCCTGAGGAATAGAAGCAATCTTTTTTTGCAAATTAAAATAGCATGAATTGAGCAGCTTTAAAAGTTTAAACGAAATACTTGGTTCATTTTTCAGTTTTTCAACAACCTCATCAAATTGATCATCCTTCATATTCCAAAGCTCTAAAATTGTCTCTTTGCGTGATAACAAAAGATGTTGCGAAGCGACTTCGGGCTTCATAAAGTAGTATCCTTGAAAATAGTCAAATCCCAATGCTTTATACTTCTCATACTGCTCTTGCGTTTCAACCTTTTCTGCTAAAAGTTTTATTCCTATACTTTTCAGATACTTTACAACATCTTGTAAAATATTGGCATCATTTTTCTCTAAAATATCAAACTTTACAATATCGAAAATATGAAAAAATCTTTTGCAATACTCAAATTGTTCCTTACTTACGATAAAATCGTCCAATATAAGCATATATCCTTGTTTTTTATATTTTTCCAACTCCTCCAATACATTTTCCAGTTTTACATCTTCCAAAATTTCTAAAGCAAAATCTTTTTTTGGCAGAAGCTGCGCAGCATCACTTTTTATAAAAACTTCATCAACATTAATGAACCCTCTTTTTCCATGCAAAATAGATTGGTAATCATTACATAAAAACACAGTAAGCACAGAGCAAGTAGCTTTTATATCCGTTAATTTATCATTATCTTCTCTTTTCCCCCGAAACAATAACTCGTATGCTATCAACTTTTCATCTTTATCTAAAATTGATTGTCTAGCAAAAAAAATTTCTTTTTGCATCATTGAATTCCACAAAGTTTGAGTAAGGCTTCGCTATTTGGTGCTCTCCCCGCAAATGCTTTGAAACTCTCCATCGCCGGCCTGCTTCCTCCTTTACAGAGCACCTCTTGCAGATAACTCTGGGCAATCTCATCATTATAGATCCCATTGTCTACAAACATGAAAAAGGCATCTGCACTCAAAACTTCCGCCCATTTGTAGCTATAATATCCCGCTGCATACCCACCGGCAAAAATATGGCTAAAGCCCCATTGGAATTTGTTGTATGGCGGCGTTGGCACAACACTTACCTCTTCTCGTACTTCATCAAGTACCTTTTGCACATCCACCGGCCAATCCATATGGACAAGCATATCAAACAGGCCAAATTCAAGCTGACGCACCATCGCCATAGCACTTTGAAAGTTTTTGGCAACTTTCAGCCTTTTGATCATCTCATCCGAAAGAGGCTCTCCTGTTTGATAATGTTTGGCAAAAAGATGCAACACCTCCTCTTCATAGGCAAAATTTTCCAAAAACTGGCTAGGAAACTCCACCGCATCCCATTCGACTCCCGCTATCCCGCTCACCGCAGGTTCAGTCACTTCACTGAGTAGATGATGCAGTGCATGCCCCATTTCGTGAAAAAGCGTTACTACGTCGTCTGGTCGAAGAAGACTCGGAGTCGTTTTGGTTGCGGGTGCAAAATTTGCCACTATGTAAGCGACAGGGTAGACTATTTCACCTTTTTGATCAATATGGTGGCTCACCCACTCATCCATCCAGGCTCCACCGCGCTTTCCTTCTCTTGCTTCCAAATCCACATAGAGTCTTCCAACAAGTCTATTTGGCAAGGAAATCTCATAACATTTGACACTCTCATGCCATACCGGCGTATCTATCTCTTGAAACTCTAATTGAAAGAGCTTATTTAAAAAGGTAAAAAGTCCATTGACAGTTGCATCCTTTTCAAAATATGGCTTATAGGCTTCATCATCGATATGGTATTTGGCAATTTTAAGCTTTTCACTCCAGTAGGCAACATCGTACGCCTGCAACTCATACTCTGCCCCCTGCTCTTTTGCAAATGCTTGCAGTGCTTCAAATTCCCTCTTCGCCTGGGATCTGCTTTTTTGTGCCAAATCTTTTAAAAATGAGACTACTTCTTCAGGTGAAGCAGCCATTTTTGTTTCAAGACTCAGCTGGGCATAATTTTCAAATCCCAAAAGCTTTGCTTTTTTATAGCGAAGGGCTAAAATCTCATCTATCAAAGCTTCATTTTCTGGTGCTCTTGTCACATAGGCTTTGTAGAGCTTTTCTCTTTTTTCCCTGTTTGGTCCGTATGTCATATAGGCTATATAGCTGGGTTGTTTGAGGGTAAAGCGGTAACCTTCATCACATTTGGCTGCTTCTTTCAAAGACTCTGGCATCCCATCTACATCACTCTCACCGACTATCATCTCATAGGCATCTGTGGCTTTAAGAAGATTTTGCCCAAATTGGCTTGTAAGCTCACTGAGTCTTATATTGATTTGCTTTAACTCCTCTTTGGCTTTTTCGCCAAGCGCAACACCACTGAGCTCAAACTCTATGATCATATCTTCAACCACTTTTCTTTGTTCTGACTCTAAATCCTCCTCTAATATCTGCTTTAGAGCTTGATAAATATTTTCATTTTGTCCAAGTTCTGTATGATAACGGCTTAATTCAGGCAGTAATGCATTATAGATCTCTTCTGTTTTTGGAGAGTTTTTTACATAGTTTAGATGCGAAATCGGACTAAAATAGAATCCAAGCTTCTCTTCCATCCACTGCAGTGGACGTACAAAATTTTCATAGGTTTTTGGCTCTTTTTCTAAAAGTGTTTCAATCTTTTTTCTATTCTCTTCAATGGTTTGCAGCACAAGCTCTTTTTGTTTGTCTAAATTTTCATCAGTTACTCTAAATTTTGGAAAACTGGGCACTTTGCCTCCTTAAAAATTTTTGAAATTGTACCATTTTTAAAATAGTACCCTACATCCATACTGGGTATCCAATACAAGTTCCACTTTCCTCATCTTTTTATCAAATCCTCGTATGCTTACTTCTGTTTTGCCTTTTTGTAGGAGCTCTTTTACCTGCTTTTTTGTAAGCTCTTTTCCTCCAAATCGTTTAATAGCATTTTTAAAGATGGCAAATTCGCATCCTTCTTCCCATCTACTACATCCGAAACTCTGTGGATACTCCACCACGTCAGCTTGGCACAGCGGACAACTCCCAAATGATGCTGCAGTTGCTCCTGCATGAAAACCCACTTGAGGCCAAAACTTTCCCTCTTTTTCTACAAGTTCCACCCAAAACAGGCGTTGTATCCCGTTATTCATCATAAATGGTAGCTGTGTAGAACCTTTAAGAAGTGTTCTCATCTCTTTAGGAGTGATACTATCATGTCCAAGATGTGTAAGGGACCCTTTGCCAATACTAAAATCACATCCCTTGGCATAACCCATACAGCCATAAAAACTCCCCCTATCCACAACTCCATCACCACATTTGGGACATTTTCCCAGTTTAAATAGCAGCGGCAAGTTTTTCTCTCACTTTCTCTATAAACACTTCCATTGACGGCAATGCTACATTTCCCTCTCTTTGTTTTTGGCCCCAAAGAGGTTCTGGAAAAAAGCTGTCATTTTGAAACCGGGCCTGTATATGCCAGTGCACCTGTTGTACATAGTTGCCAAAAGAGGCAATATTAATCTTATCTGGTTTAAAATATTCAATCATCTCTTTTTCGATAATTTCCAGGGCTCTGTAAATTATCTCTTTTGTCGTTTTATCGCATTCGCTCATCTCTTTGCACTTCCTTTTTGCAAATATTTTGAGCCAGGGTACTTCATGTTTTTCTAGTTCGATATAGATGTAATCATTTTCATAAATCATTGTATTTCCTATTTGATTTTTTTCCTTTTCTTTCCATATAATTGTTGCAAAAAATGGGGAGAATATGAAACAAATTTTGGGATTTATCCTGTTTAGTTCCTTTGTACTCGCTTCATCTATCAAATGGCAACACAATTTTCAAGAAGCTTATGATCTTGCATTGCAAGAGAAAAAACCACTTTTTGTTTTTATCGAAAGAGTCGATCCGCCCTGTCGCTGGTGTAACAAAATGAAAACAACCACACTGCAAGATCCAAAAATTATACAATTTATCAATCAACATTTCATCGCCGTCCGCCTCGATCGTGATACAAGCAGCTATCCTGGTAATCTTTTTCCAAAATATGTCCCAACAATCTATGTTATTCAAAGAAAAAAAGTTATCAAACGAATCATTGGATACTGGAGTAAAAAGGATTTTTGGAGTGATTTGGAGGATATTAAAAGAACTTTACATTTAAAGTAACATCACAGAATAAATAGGAGTAATTTAGTCTTAGTTAAGCTTTTTTAGATACCATTTTTAAAGGCTTAAATATTTTTGAAAGGATGTTACATGGAACAAACACCTGTTTTTGACCCAACACCAAGGATTAAAGAACGAGCTAGAATCAACTCAATGGATCAGTATTGGCAGATGGTCAAAGAGGCTGAGAGGGATTATGAAGGGTTTTGGGATAGACTGGCAAAAGAGAAGATTAACTGGCGTGAGCCTTATACAAAAGTGCTTGATGAGAGTGAAGCACCATTTTATAAATGGTTTGTAGGTGGAAAGCTCAATGTTACCGAGCAGTGTATCGATAGACACCTAGAAACAAAAAAGAACAAAGCGGCAATTATTTGGGAAGGTGAGCCGGGTGATAAACGAGTTATTACCTATTTGGAGCTTTATTATGAAGTAAATCGCTTTGCAAATCTTCTTAAAAACAAGTTTGGAATAAAAAAAGGCGATAGAGTCGTTATCTATATGCCTATGATCCCAGAAGCTGCTTTTGCGATGCTTGCATGCGCACGTATTGGTGCGATTCACTCAGTCGTTTTTGGCGGATTTAGTGCTGAAGCGCTTCGAGATAGAATTCAAGATGCCCAGGCAAAACTTGTCATCACCGCCGATGGAGCCTACAGACGAGGCAAGCCATATCTCCTTAAACCCGTTGTAGATGTGGCATTGGCAAAAAATTGCGAAAGCGTAGAAGCAGTTTTGGTTGTTCGAAGAAACAACGAAGAGATCACATGGCATGAAGGCAGAGACTACGACTACAATGAGCTTATCAAAGAGATGCCGGCACGCTGCGAACCTGAAATTATGGATAGTGAAGATCCGCTCTTTTTACTCTACACTTCAGGAAGTACCGGTAAACCAAAAGGAGTACAACACTCTCAAGCTGGCTATATCCTCTGGGCACAACTCACGATGGAGTGGGTATTTGATATAAAAGATACAGATACCTACTGGTGTACTGCTGACGTTGGCTGGATCACAGGTCACACCTACATCGTCTATGGACCTCTTGCAGCTGGGGCAACGACTATGATGTATGAGGGGGTTCCCGTCTATCCTGATGCTGGCAGATGGTGGAGAATGATCGAAGAGTATAAAGTCAATCAGTTCTACACCGCTCCAACTGCTATTCGGCTTTTACATAAACTTGGACCTGATGAACCAGATAAATATGACTTAAGCAGCCTCTACATTTTAGGAACCGTTGGTGAGCCGATCAATCCGGATGCTTGGATGTGGTATTTTGAAAAAGTGGGACGAGGGCAGTGTCCAATCGTCGATACCTGGTGGCAAACAGAAACCGGGGGTCACATGATTAGTCCACTTCCTGGAGCAACGCCGATCAAACCAGGATCTGCCACATTCCCGCTTCCTGGAATCTTTGCTGAAATCATCGATAAAGATGGCAACAAAATGCCTCCAAACGAAAAAGGGTACTTGTGTATCACGAAACCTTGGCCTAGTATGATCAGAACTATCTGGGGAGATAGCGAACGATTTGTTAAAAGCTACTTTGGCACATGTAAAAAGAACGGCAAACCAGTATACTTCAGCGGTGATGGGGCAATCTACGATGAAGAAGGGTATATCTGGATCACGGGACGTATGGATGATGTGATAAATGTGAGTGGTCACCGTTTGGGAACTGCTGAAATTGAAGCGGCTATCGGGCATCATCCAAGAGTTGCTGAGTGTGCGGTTGTCGGAAAACCGCATGAAGTCAAAGGTGAAAGTGTTTTTGCTTTTGTCGTCCTCAAAGATGATGAAGGCATTGCTGACGAAATGGAACTTATCAAAGAGATCAATGAAGTAATCACCAAGGATATCGGACCTTTGGCAAAATGTGACGAGATAGCGTTCGTTCCGGGACTTCCGAAAACAAGAAGCGGCAAGATCATGCGAAGAATCCTCAGAAGCATTGCCAAAGGCGAAGAGATCAAGCAAGATACCTCAACACTTGAAGATCCAAGCATAGTCGAAAAAATTATCCAAATAGTCAACGGATAAACGATGGGCAGTCCTTTGACTGCCTTTTCCTTTTCGTTATAATATCTTCTATAAAATCCATTTTTTCCCATAGGATTGTTATGCTTAAACGAATGCTGTTTGCATTTATCTTCCCATCTTTTTTGTTTTCATCAGACACACAAACAATTGAACAAGATTTTCTTGCAACTTTGAATGAAGCAAGCGAAATTGCATCTGCGACAAAACTCAATATCGACAAAACACCATCGACCGTTACCGTTTTGAGAAAAGATTTCATCAAAAATACTGGTGCGAAAACTCTGTTTGATTTGATGTGCTATATCCCCGGTATTGAAACTTCTATCACTTCCAGCGGGAAAAAGCAGATTATTGTCCGTGGAGTTAAAAACAGCTATCGTGATAAAATCAAATTTTTAATCAACGGTGTAGAAGTCACCAACAACATCTATACCAACCAGTTCTACTACTACAACTTTCCGGCAGATCTTATTAAACGTATCGAGTTTACCAAAACTCCCGATTCCGTGCGGTATGGGGATAATGCCTTTTTAGGAGTGATCAATATCATCACTCTTGATGAGAGTGATGAAGATTTGATTTCAACATATTACAGCAACAAAAACAGATACGCAATCAGTGCATTCAAATCTATAATCACCCAACACGGAACATTGCTACTCGATTTGCATAAACTCTATTCCAAACCGGATCTTCTTGCACCCGTAACACTCAAAATCGACACAAACGACAATTCTTCAACAATATTTCGCCAACCTGTACCGGCCCATACACTTGAAAAAAATGATGGCTTAGGACTCACCTACAAATATAACAACTGGACCCTGCAATACAGGCTGCAATACTACAAAAAAGGAAACTTTTTCGGAATTTCCCGTGTTCCCCCGTTCAAACGTGATCAATTCGTTCATTTGCAGCATCAATTCATCGATATAGGATATCAGCAGTATCTCACCAATGATTGGAAAATCGAAACGAATGCAGGATATAAATACTATATCTGGAATGGGGCTTTTCGAGTCTATCCCTTTGATCTCGATCCAACGAGCGAACCGGACAAAGATTTGATTGTTGGTGGAAACTTTGCAGAAAAAGAGTTCTATGCCAAAGCCAATATCAAATATCTTTCACAAAAACATAATATTCAATTTCATCTTGAAACCAGTTATGCCAAACCAAGCAGAGCATACTATTTGCAATATGTTCCTGCTTTGGGAAACTATGCACATCTCCCGGGACCGATCAAAACCGATATACACAGATCCATTTTTGCTTTGGGCATTGAAGATCTATACTTTGTCAACGACAATTTTACGTTGACGGGAGGAATACGGTTCGACCACTATAATGAATTTGACTGGAAACTCTCTGCAAAAGCGGGCCTTGTGTACAATTTTGACCCGAATAATACAATGAAATGTATTTACAATTCAGCCTTTCGAGCACCTTCTTGGGTTGAGCTGTATGCAAATACTGCTGCAGAATTCAACGGAAACGAATCGTTACGACCCGAATATATCAATCTGTTGGAGCTGCAATATATCAAAAAATTTGCATCCTCCGACGTTTTAAAAACAAACTTTTATTATGGAAAGACCAAAGATACCATTGATAGATTTCTCTCAGACTCCGGCCTTCGGATATACGAAAATCTCGGAGACTATTTAATACGGGGCGTAGAAGTAAGCTATACCAAGCTTTTTGAAAACGTAAAACTCATTCTTCGATATGCACGCAGTTTTAACAAACGAGAATATCAACGAAGTCCAAATGATCAACAAGAGTATCTCGGTATTCGAAAAGATATTTTCTCCACCTCATTGGATTATGACTGGAACCATTTGCATTCCCATACCATGTTCAAATTGAGCTCCACAATCGATACACCCAAGCCCTATCCGGATATTCCATCTTGCCTCTCGCTGAATCAGATTTTCACGTACTCTTTGGAAAATCTTGATATCCAGTTTGGAGTAAAAAATCTTACAAATCATAAAAACTATGCATATGTAACACCATCCGAACTTATTCAAAACAGATATCGGTTCAGCCCGCAGGAATTGGCAGTACCACTGAGTGGCAGAGAGTGGTTTTTTCGAATAAGGAAAAGCTTTTGATACGGATCTTTTTTCTAGCACTTATCAATTTTTATACTCTCTGTGCCAGTTCGATCAATCCGGCACTTCTTGAAATCGAAGCAAAATTGTTCCCAAAGATCATAATGCTCGATGAACAAATTGATCAAAAACTTGTCAATGGCAAACTTTACATCAATATCATTTTTCAAAACAGATATCGCAAAGAAGCACAATTGATGAAAAAACTTCTGGACAAAAAAGTTGTATACGGCAAACGTATAAAAGTTGTCCTGACAAAAGAGAGGGCACTCAAAAACCCTTCAGCCTATATCCTTTTTACCGATTCCCAAAAAGCAAAAAAACTCTTTACTGCTCTTGCTAAAAAGAATCGTCTCATATTAAGCGCACTTCCTAGCGCAATAGATGGAGCTATGGTTTCTATCGCAGTTAATTCAAAGGTACACCCACTTCTCAATCCATCAGCCATTAAACAATCAAAAATAAAACTCAATCCCATAATATTCAAGGTATCCAAGTATTATGAAAACAAGTAGATATTCGCTTACCTTCATTATACGCGTAACAATTCTTATAGCAATTATTGTTCTTCTTGCTTTTCAATCGCTTATGTATTTTCAAATACAAACAACACTCAAAAACATCGAAAAACAAAATATCCAATTCATCATCCAAGAAAATCTGCGCACCATTGCCCCACTTGCCTATTTTCAATTTGACGATGAACTTCAAAAAACACTTCAAAATATTCAAACCAATGTCAGTTCCATCAAAAAACTCAACATTGTCAAAAATCCAATACACCTACAAGAGAACCAATTGCTCTATCCTATACGTTACAAAAACAGAATAATAGGATATCTTTTTGTGCAATACGACTACGATATCATGAAACAGTTTTTTCAAAAATTCGATTTGTATTTTATTCTTTTTACTTTCCTTCTGATCGCCTTTGGTCTCATTTTCGCGCAATTTATCAATAAAAAGATAGATGCGTTGTACACATTCACTTCACAACTCTCAGACATCGACATCCGAACAACAAAACAGCTAAAACCAACAGACAACTATCTCGAACTCATTGCAATTACACAAGCCATTAATACAATGCTACATGCAATACATCTTTATATTCAAAAAATAAAACAAAGCGAAAAACATCTTATAGAAGCGCAAAAAATTGCCAACATGAGCAGCTGGGAATATATAAAAGATGCCAATATGTTTTTTTGTAGCGACCAGCTTTACAGAATTTTGGGACTCAATATGAAAGAGCGTTTAGATTGGGAACGATTTATTGCAATGATCGATCCTCAAGAAAAGATTCGTTTTCTTACAGAAATAGAAAAGGCTTATGAAAAGGGACTAAGATTTGAAACAGTCCTCAAATTTCATACTCCAAAAGGTGAAAAATATCTCAAAAACGTCATCAAGGTTCGAAAAAAACATAATAAAACCATCACATTCATCGGTATTGCTATAGACGTTACTGAAGAGTATCAAGCAAAGAAACAGGTTGAATATCTCGCTTTCCATGATCCCCTCACATCTTTACCTAATAGAGCCTCCTTTCAAGATATGCTGGAAAATCTGTCCAAAATTGCCAAAAGATCCAAAGAGCGGTTTGCCCTCATCTATCTTGATATCGACAATTTTAAATTCGTCAACGATACCTATGGCCATGAGATAGGAGACAGACTGCTCGTCGATATTGCCAACAACCTCAAAAATACACTTCGTGATTCCGATCTGATTTTTCGAATAGGCGGAGATGAATTCGTCGTTTTAATACCAAAAGTACAAACAAAAAAATCACTCGATATCGTTTTAGAAAAAATCAAGCATTCCATTGTAAAAGAGTATTATTACGGAAATATCAACTTTTCTGTCTCTTGTAGTTTAGGGGTCGCTTTCTTCCCCGATGACTCAGATGATATCGATACCTTGATACGATATGCAGATATTGCCATGTATGAAGCAAAAAAAAGTGGAAAAAATAGATACGTCTTCTTTGAAAAAGAGATGCAAAAATTTTTAGACTATCTTCAACAAACAACGCAGGACCTTCGAAAGGCACTGAAAAAAGATGATGAACTGCTTCTATACTTTCAACCGAAAATGAATATCCAAAACAACAAAATTTATGGTGCGGAGGCTTTGATACGGTGGAATCATCCCCAAAAAGGTCTGCTTGCTCCTAACATGTTCATCCCTGTCGCGGAACGAAGCGACCTCATCGAAAAGATCGATGAGTATGTAATCAAAAAGAGTTTTCAACATCTTCAGGAGTGGAGCAAAGATGAAGAGTTGAAGGATATTGTTCTTTCTTTAAATGTTTCGGCTCGACAATTTAGAAATCCGAAATTTCTCAATTTTCTTGAAAACAATCTCAAACGTTTCGACATCGATCCATCAAAACTTGAGCTTGAGATAACGGAAACGCTCTCAATGGAAAACATCTCTCATACAGTCAATATGCTCGAAGCTATAAAACAGATAGGCTTTCGAGTCGCTTTGGATGATTTTGGGACAGGATACTCTTCACTCAATTACCTCAAACGATTACCTTTTGATACGATAAAAATCGATAAAAGTTTTATACAAGATATTGATCAAGATCCAGAAGACTATCAAATCACGAAGATTATTATAGATCTTGCCTATACGTTTAAAAAAGAGATTGTCGCAGAAGGTGTAGAAACAAAACAGCAAGAGCGTATCTTAAAAGATCTCAAATGCTTCCTGGCGCAAGGCTTCTTATATGCAAAACCTCTGCCACTCAATGACTTCAAAAAATTAATCACATTCCACAACCGCTAGAAGGGATATGAAACTCCTCTTCATATCCGCACTTTTGACAGATAAAAATCACACTATTCGTCCCGCTGCAACCGCCACTTTTGTTTCTTTTTATCTCGATTGCAGATTCTCTGCACACAGGGCATATACCCCGATCTATCAATGTCAACCGTTTCGATTTTTGACGCAGGAAAAGATAATAGACAAATATCGCCGCAACGAGCGAAAAAACAGTCACAATAAACGTATACATCTACTCCCTTGCAAAAACACTTGAGGTAGCGCAGATAATTTGCAGCATATATTTGGCATCAAGACTTCCTCGTCTATTTGCCTTTTTCCACCACTCTACTGCCGCTTTCTCATCCTTTTCAACTCCCCATCCTTCATAATACATCATACCAAGATAGTACATCGCTTCAGCATTGCCATCTTTTGCCAGTTGTTTAAAAATCGGCAGTGCTTCTTCATATCTATCTTTTTCAAACATATCCACCGCTTTTTGTATCATCTTCCCTCCTTATTTTCGATCTCTGTAAAATGAAGCTTCAATCCTTCATCGCTCATCACAAATCCATTGATCAACAATTTTCCCTCATGGACCATTTTGTGATGCTTCGCGCAAAGCGGAATGAGATTGAATTTGTGATTTGCTTTGAAATGGTCGATAAAACCACCCTTTGCTTTCGCTTTCGGACTGATATGATGCACCTCTTCTACAACTTCGTTGCATATCGCACATTTTGTAAGATACACTCCTTTATTATATCTACTTCGCCTTTTTTGTTTGAGAAGTTCGACCTCACTGTATTCATTTGTCAATTTTTTTCTCAGGTTATAAGCGTACTCTAAAAATATTTTATCCATATGAAGAGCTTTTGCAAACTCAAGACCATACAGTGTACTTCCTGAGCCAATTTGAAGCTTTCTATCGTAGATCAACCGATCATTTACTTCATCATACGTGACACCAAGATGTAAAAAGACAAGACGCTCTAAAGATTGAATAGGTTCAATACTGCTCAATTGATGCAAATGGGTTGCAAAAATGAACTTACTGCCTATCTCATAGAGTCTTTGTATCGCTGCACCAACAATCGATAGCGCAGAATAGGTTTCCGTCCCATGACTGATCTCATCTCCAAGCACCAGTGAGCGATGTGTCGCACGGTTAAAAATATTTTTGAGCTCCAACATCTCAACTGCAAAAGTGGAAAGCCCTTTGTAAAGATTATCTTTTGAGACGATTCTTGTAAAAATCTTGTCAACTAGTCCAAATCGCATCGATGCAGCTGGTACAAACATTCCAGCTTGTGCCATGATCACTGCAATTCCGACACTTTTCATCAAAGAGCTTTTCCCGCTTGAATTGATACCATAAAGCAAGATACCTTGTACCGGTTTATTGTCACTTGCCTCTAATGTCACATGATCGCATTGTGGATCGATAGGCTCTCCAAGATAGATATCATTGGGAATGTAGATACCATTCTCTTCTCGTGATTCTATGATAGGATGGCGAAGAGCGACAAACTCCAAAATCGCTTCGTCCACAATTTCGGGTTTTGCGTAGTTAAACTCCTTGGCACACTTCGCACCGCTAATGGAAAAGTCAATTTCTCCAATGAATGTAATAAGCTTTTCCATTAAAGCACTATATCGAAGCTCAATATCCATCAATACGTCTGTATAACTCTTTTTAACTAAGGATACAAGTCTTGCTTGCAGTGCGGTGTACTCTTTTGAGAGATCTTCGATAATTTCATGAGTCAGTTTTACACTGTTTTTGAGCTTTTTAATCTGAAAATCTTTTAAAAAGTAGTGTTCATTGTCGATGGTGACAAAACTTTGCAAAAGCTCTTTTTCGATCTGCATAAATCTATTTTTCGTCAAAGCAATATGAAATCCCTCACTCTCCAACCATCCAAGTTGAACGCTTTCTTGCTTGTCGCAAAAAGAGGCGATATGCCTTTGAATAGTATGTAACTTTTCAAGTGTTTGCGCAATTTGTGTTTCGATTTGATCAATAAAAAGATTGACCCCTGGCTTGAAAATATTCGCATCAATCTGCTCTTTGCGATATTTCGCACTCTGTTCCAGATCAAAAACTGCTTCGATCGATTTTCTAAATGCATATACCTCTTCCATACTGAAACTTTCTACACCCATATCAAGGGTTTCTAAAACTTGTGCCAGTTTTTCGATATAGTACAAAGAGGTATGAAGATAGTTGATCTCAAAAGGGTGTGCTTTTTTTAGTTTGATACGCCGTAAAATTCGTTCAATGTCATACACCTGCTTGAGCAGAACCTCCACAACTTTGAAATGGGGCAGCAACTTCTCTATCATCGCATAACGACGTCTCAACTCCTTTTTATCTTGAATAGGATTAAGCAGCCGCTCTTTAAGAACCCTTTTCCCTATAGGTGTGGAAGTTTTATCCAAAAGTTTCAATAAAGTCATCTCATCTGGATCACGAGAAATGATATTGAGCTGCTCTAAAGCATTGTTTCCAAGATAGACAAAATGGCTGCTACCTATGAATGATGGTTTTTGGAGTTTTTCCACAATAGCCGGATCATGGTCAATGATAAAATCAAGCAGAATTCCAAGACTCTCACTTGCATAGGGATAGCGTTCAAGATCAAGATATTCGATAGGCGAAAGAATGGAATTGATAGCAAAAACTCTTGCAAAAAGTTCATTTTGATAAGCGATTTTTAAACGACTTTTATTTTCATGGTATGTGAAATGTGAAGGAATTTCAAGATAGTTGTAAACAAACTCTTTATCCACATTTCCTTCAAAACTCAAAATCAGCTCAGCCGTATTGTATGTTTGTAAAAGCGTAAATACCTCATCAAGGGCAAATGTCTTATCCTCTCTTGTTGAATACATCTCATTGACAAACGATTTTCCCGTCGTCACATCGACCGCTGCATAGCCGGCGTAATAGATTCCCCTGTTTTCTCCAATGATGATGGATGCTATGAAATTTTCTGTAGGATCTATCTGATAATCAAAATTTGTTCCAGGCGAGATAATATTGGCAAGATAGCGCTTCACATGGGGCGGCTCACCCTTTTGTTTGATCAAAACGACCGTATATTTTTTGCTCTGTATAAGCCTATTGAGGTAGCGTTCCAATGCAAAATTTGGCACCCCTGCCATCAAAGGATTGGAAACACTGATCTCAAGAATCGATTTATTTTTACGGGTCAGCTGAATATTGAGAAATTCTGCGATCTCTTTTGCTTTACCTATCTTTTCTTGAGGAGTATTGAGCTCGTATACTTCAAAAAAAGAGCCCACTTCCATGAGTACTACCGTATTTTCACCATACAGCTGTTCAAAGTATTTTTGAAGATCAAAATAGATTTGGGTAAGAAGCTTTTTCTTATCGTTCAAAAGATTGGAAAGATACTCTTTGTCGAACAAACCGGCCCTTAACTCTTTTTTTGATATTATATCACTAAAAAAGGGGTTTCATGCAGCTTTGCGTGGCACTAGATCTACCCAGTAAACAAGAAAATATCGCTCTTGCACAATCACTGAAAAATTATGATATTTGGCTCAAAGTGGGTCTTCGAAGCTATATACGAGATGGAAAAGAGTTTTTGGAAGAGATCAAACAGATCAATCCCAATTTTCATATTTTTCTTGATTTGAAACTCTATGATATTCCAAATACGATGGCAGATGCCGCTGAGGAGATCGCAAAACTTGGCGTTGAGATGTTCAACATCCACGCCAGTGCAGGCAAAGAAGCAATGCAAAGTGTTATGCAAAGAGTAAAGCAGTTTCCAAATCCTCCTCTGGTTTTGGCAGTCACCGTCCTTACCTCGTTCAATGAGGAACAGTTTCGATCTATTTATAATGATTCGATCGAAAACAAAGCAAAACAGTTTGCCAAAGAGGCCTATGAAGCAGGTTTGGATGGAGTTGTATGCAGTGTCTATGAGAGCGATCTTGTCAAAGATATCACAAGCAAGAATTTTATCACATTGACTCCGGGTATACGACCTTTTGGAGAAAATGCAGGTGACCAAAAACGTGTGGCAGATATTAATCTGGCAAAAGCAAAGCAAGTGGATTTCATCGTCATAGGAAGACCTATCTATCAGGCAAAAAATCCTGCCGAAGTTGTGGAAAGAATATTGACAAACCTCTGAAAATTCTTTATAATTTCATCCACTTCAAGGACAGGTGGGTGAGCTGGCTGAAACCACCTCCCTGCTAAGGAGGCGTACCCATTGCGGGTACCGAGGGTTCGAATCCCTCCCTGTCCGCCACGACTTCATAATTTTCTCATGTTTTTTATATGCTACTTGTTTCGCAATAAGCTTACAGCGTTATCAACAAGATATCGTTTCAAAAAACAACAACATTTTTTTAAAAAATCTTCTTCATCTATCCTTTCATGGTATAGTTTGTTGTATAGTTGTATATAGGAACGTACCAAAAAGCATATTTCATCTTGTGTTATATCTGCTATGCTCTGAGTGATATTGTGTGCCATGATACGTGCCAATTTGTTTGGATCTGCTGTCACTGTAGGACCTCATATATTTTTCTTATTGCCTCTTTGCCTCCCAATGCAAGACCGACGGTAGCCCCCTCTTCTTCTCTTGGATTGATACGAATTAAAGGGACATTATAATTTTGTGATATTCGTTCACCTAAAAGACGAATGGTAGGTACTGCAGTACCGGCTCCAATCTCCACAATCACCAATGATTTTTGAGCTTCTTGCATAAAATGTTCAAAACGTCGATTTTGCGCCTCTTCGCGCCTAGAAATCCAATTCCAATCCCCAAACATCAAGATATTAGGCCTGGCAATTGCACCACAATAGGGACATTTTGGCAGAGGATCTTTTGCCAAAAAAAGATCTTCATTTATATGAATTTCGATTCCTTCGGCACTCCATATACGTTCACAGCAAGGTTTTGTACATTGCAAATAGTGAATGCTTCCGTGAACTTCATCGATTTTCATTTCATCGAAACCGGCCTTTTGAAACTGTCCATCCACATTTGATGTCACCACAAAATAGTCCTTTTTTTGTTGAGCAATCTCCAAAAGCAATCGAAAACCTATATGTGGATCTGTTTTTCGGTAAAGATGCAAACGATGGCCATAAAATGCCCATGCAAGTTTTGGATTTTCCTCAAACCATCTAGGATTTGCCAACTCTTCAAACCGAAGGCCAAGTCTCTTCGCCGCCGGATAGGCTCTCCAAAATCCATGAACTCCTCTAAAGTCGGGAAGGCCACTGTCAACACCCATACCAGCCCCGACCGTAATGAGAAGATATTGGGAACATTTTATCAAATCTGCGGCTACTTCAATCATAATAAACCTTTTTGTATAATCATACAGCAAGAAAAATCAAAAATTATTTTAATGAAAATCTATTATAGAGCGACAGATTGAGATGAAAAATACTTGATTGGACTAAAAGGCAAGGAAGCTAAATTAAGAAGAGTTGGTAGCTGGGGGGAGACTTGAACTCCCGACCTCCGGCTTATGAGACCAGCGCTCTCACCAGCTGAGCTACCCAGCCAAAGCGAGTGAAATTATACTTCAAAATCTGTATCATGTCAACAATAAAAAGAAAGGTAAAAATGAAAAGAGTCTGTCTACTTTTTCTTTTTTTCCATACTCTCTTTGCACAAACAATTTTGCTTGATGAAAACCATATAAAAAATATCACTCCTTTCACCAAATACTATCTTGACAAAAACTCCTCTTTGCACCCAGATTATCTTTTGCATCACAAGCAGTTATGGAAGCCAACAAAATCCAAGGCATTACTGCTTGGCTACCAGTATGACGCCACACTTTGGCTTCTTTTTCGACTCAAAAACCCTTTTGATAAAACTATCACAAAAGTTTTGGAATATGATTATCCCATACAGGAAAAAATTTGGTTATATGACATCAACAACTCAAAGATGTACAAAAGTGGATACCGATTAAAACCGCTGCCCGCATTTCATATTACGCATCCGTTTTTCTTGCATTTCAAACCCCATGAAGAAAAGCTTTTTTTACTCAAAGCGCAAAATAACAATGTAGGTTTCATCGCCAAACTCAATATACTGGATCCATCCTATTATGAAATTAAAAATGAAAATGACAAACTCATCACCATTCTTTTTTTAGGTGCGATGTCAGCACTCATCGCATACAATATTTTCCTACTGTTTATGACAGAAGATGCAAGTTATCTCTACTATGTCCTTATGGTCAGTTCATTTCTTTTATTGGAGCTTTTTGAATCCGGTTTTTTCCCTCTCTTTTTTGAAAACTTTACTATGAGTACAACCGCTATCTATACACTCTTGCTTATTATGGCACTTTCGATTATTATGTTTACGGTAGAGTTTTTACAAACGAAAAAAAACTTTCCAAAAATTCATGCATTCCTACAAAGTCTGATTGTTTCCACACTCATTTTATATCTGCTTAACATTACAGAAATTGTCAGTACAACACCTCAACGCATTATCTATATGGTTATGTTTCTTATCATGATCGTCATCGGTCTATACGCCTATTTCAAAGGATATAAACATACCATTTATTATATCATCGGATGGATTTTGCTCTTTGTGGTAGCAGTCTTACTCGGTCTGAGACAAGCCGGATTTATCTCCTGGATAGACAATTTCCCGCATTTGGGTAAACTCTTTATTTTTTTAGAGGCAATTCTTTTTTCCATGGCTTTATCTGCAAGAATCAATGCATACAAAGCAGAAAAAGAGCGTGCCACGAAACTGCTTTTAGAAAAGAAAGAGATAGAAAAAGCAAAACTTGAAGCTTATGCCGAACAAAAGACACAGGAACTCACAAAAGCGCTCGAAGAGAAAAATGTTTTGCTTAAAGAGCTTCATCATCGAGTAAAAAACAATCTTCAAATCATTATCTCTCTTTTACGATTGCAATCTGACAAGCTGAGCGATCAAAAAATGCAATCAATCCTAACAGAAGCAGAAAGTCGTATCAGAGCATTGAGTAGTGTCCATGAAATGCTCTATAAAAGTGACAATATAGCCTATATCAATGCACAAGATTATATTCAGATGCTCGCGAATGAACTGCAGCATCTTTTTTCAACAAAAAATATTGATATTCATGTGCACAGTAATGTAAACTTTACCATGGATAAAGCGATATACACAGGTCTCATCATCAATGAACTCCTCACAAATGCATTTAAGCATGCTTTCCCCGACAACAAAGGAGCAATTTTTATTACGTTAGGACAAAAAGAAGATTTATATATTTTAACAATCCGAGATACGGGAAAGGGACTTAACAACTCAAACATATCTAAAGAGAGCCTTGGTTTGAAGCTTGTTGATATTTTGGTACATCATCAGCTCAAGGGAAAGATCGATATCGATACTTCCCTTGGCACAAAATATACAATCACGTTTTAAAAAAGATTTACGAGTCAAAGTGAATCTGTTCTCGAATCGTCAATCTTTGCAATTTTTTCTCATCTTTCTGTTTGGTTTCTTGGAACCAGTATGGATTTACCCACTCTTTTTGATCTTTAGAGATCACATTGGCATTGAGTCTTTCTTTGCTATCCTCTTGAAACCAGTATGGGTTGATCGTATCGGCAGACAAAAATGCAACTATAAACAAGATTCCGAATATCACTCTCATGATTCTCTCCTTCTTCGTTTGATGTCGAAGGAATTATAGATAAAAAACGTTCCAAAAACGTTCTAAAATGTCACTTTTTTGTCACATTATTGAAGCATGCATCCAATACCAGGAACGCTTTTGAGACAATCTTTTGAGAGTTTTGAGCGAAGTCTATGTATGAGCGTTCTACGTGTCGTTTCACTTACGGGTTTCTGGGGCCACAGTTCATATTCGATTCTTTCAAAGGAAACAAGTTTTCCTCTGTTTTGAAGAAGCAGATGAAGCAACTCTCTCTCTTTTTTTGTCAACGCTATTTCTTGATCCTCTTTTTTCAGCACCGATCTGTTTTTATCATACTGTACGCCTTTACACAACTCCAATATAGTATTATCAAAACGATTTTTACCTAAAGCAAGATTGATAGCTGCATAGAGTTCGGGTCTTCGAAAAGGTTTGATCAAATATCCGTCAGGTTGACAATCAAGTGCTTCGCGAAGCGTTGTTTGATCCGAATAGGCTGTTAGAAAAATTATAGGTATATCAAACTCTTTCTTTAACATCCTGCATGCATCGATACCATTCGTACCATTTGCAAGATAGATATCCATAATAATCACATCCGGCCTGCTTTTTCGCACAGCCTCAATAGCATCATTCGCATCGTCTGTTATCGCTGTACAATCAAAACCGACCTGTTCTAGCGCACTTTGGATTTCAAAAGCAACGAGGCTTTCATCTTCCACTATCAAAATTCGTTTTTTCATAAGCTGCTTTTACATGTATAATTTTTTTGTATTCAATAGTACATATAGATAGATTATAAAAAAATTAAATTAAAATAAATTTAGCAAACTTTTCGCACCTATAGGAATTTTATTTTTCAATCTCTTTTCCAATTTCTGTTTTACTTGTTCTTTCAATAGCGCTTTTGCATCAATGGAAACTTTAGGTGATTTGAGCTTGCCTTTGATTGTAACAAAAACAGGTTTTTTCTTGATTTCTACTCTCAATTTAGCATCAACAAACTCTTTTTCCAAATCCACAAGAGCGTTTTTTGAACTGATATGTGTCAATCGACTCTGCATATCAAGATTTGAAATAATTCTTTTTTTGTTGATGTCACTCTTTATCGTTGTCACTTTATACACTTCCCTTGTAATATCAAATTTTGCTATTTGCTGGAGCAAAAATGTCATTTGGTTTGGCAAAATTCTCCCATCATACGCTTGGGCTAAAAGTTTTCCTTTTTGTGCAGCAATGTCATAGTGCACATCTGCTTCCATTACAGAATCGAACACTTTCGGATAATAAAGCATATATGTTAAAGCCGTTACTTGGATATTTTTGAGTTTTACATCCAATTTCGTATTCTTCAAAACGGCATCCACCCTGCCTCCAAGTGTTTTTGAATGAGCTGTCACAATGAAATCTTTTGCTTTTTGTACTTTACCGGTTACTTTAATTTTCCCGCGCATTTTTTGATTTGTTACAAAATAGAGTTTAGAGAGATTTGGGATATTGACAATATATGGGATAGTAAGTGAATCTTCTTTTACGTTATATATAATTGAATCCATTTTTGCTGTTGCTATATTGGAATCAAATAGGATGTCCGAGACAATTGTCTGCCCTTGCAATACACTTTTTTGATCAATACTATAAACAATTTTTGCATTTTTGATACCAAACTCTTTTTCGATCGCTTGTTCATTGACTCTTCCTTGCGATATATGTGAAACTATGACACCCTTAAGATTATCTGATTCGAGGCTCTCAAGCTTTATATCGCTTGTCAGTTTCCCATAAGTACGTACAGGCTGATATACCATGTATTGCAACTTTGCCAAATCGGCATGTTGTATAACGGCTTGAAGAGCTTTAGGTTCTAACTCTTTTATGGTTATTTGATAATTCGTTGCACTTTTCGCTATATCGCTTTTTCCTTTGATCATAAAATTGTCTATATTTCCCTGAACTGTTCCAGAAGTATTCAATGCTCCCCGTATCTTTTGATGATGCAATGGCTGCAAAGCTGCCAAATCAACGATTTTTATCTTATATTTGATATCGAAGCTTCTTTGGAAAGGATTGACATTTCCTTTTGCTATGATTGAAGATTTTCCTATTTGTACTACTATATCCATCGGAGCAATTTGAAATTTCTGCAAAACAACTTGTACCGGAAGCTTTTGATTGAGGTAATTTTCTACTTTCGGTTGCAAAAACCGGTTTCCGCTTTTCGTAAAAAGCAACCAATAGATGCCCCCTCCAACTACAACTAAAAGAACTAATAAAACCAGTACTACCTTTTTCATCTCCGTCTCCTTCGTAATAGCTATACATTATATCGTAAATCAAAACCTGTTTTTTTATATTACAATTATAAAAAATTTTAGTCATATTGATATAGATTTAATGATATCAATAGCTTAGTTTAAGCTATATTTAAGTATTTTATATGTAAAATTTTGGCACTAAAAAATAGTAAGTGATAAAAACTTAATAAAGGAGGCCGCAATGAATTTCCAACCACTTGGAAACAGAGTTTTAGTAGAGAGAGTAGATGAGCCTGAAAAGACACCATCTGGAATCATTATTCCTGATAATGCAAAAGAAAAGCCACTTGAGGGAAATGTTTTGGCAATAGGTCCTGAAGTTGAAGAAGAGGGACACATCAAAGTTAGTGATAGAGTTGTTTTTGCGAAATACAGCGGAACAGAAATCACGCTTGAAGGCAAAGAGTATCTGATTTTACAAACAGATGATATTTTAGGAATTTTGAAATAAGAAGGGGGTGAAAAATGGCAGCAAAAGAGATTCATTTTAGTGATATTGCAAGAGGAGAACTTTTCGAAGGTGTTAAAAAACTGGCAGACGCTGTAAAAGTTACTATGGGCCCACGTGGTCGAAATGTTTTGATTCAAAAATCTTTTGGTAGCCCAAGCATCACTAAAGACGGTGTAAGTGTTGCAAAAGAGATAGAACTACCAAACACTGTTGAAAATATGGGTGCACAGCTTGTAAAAGAGGTTGCAAGCAAAACTGCCGATGAAGCGGGTGATGGAACAACTACCGCAACAGTACTTGCATACAATATTTTCAAAGAAGGTTTAAGAAACATTACAGCCGGTGCAAACCCAATCGAAGTAAAACGCGGTATGGACAAAGCTGCTGAAGCGATTGTTACTGAACTCAAAAAAATCGCAAAAGAAGTAAAAGATAAAAAAGAGATTGCACAGGTGGCAACAATCTCTGCAAACAACGATCCAAAAATCGGTGAGTTAATCGCAGAAGCGATGGAAAAAGTTGGAAAAGATGGTGTAATTACAGTTGAAGAAGGCAAATCGCTTCAAGATGAGCTTGAAGTCGTTGAGGGTATGCAATTTGATAGAGGATACCTCAGCCCATACTTTGTAACTGATACTGAAAAGATGGAAGCAGTACTTGAAAATGCATATATCTTGCTTTACGATAAAAAAATCAGCAATATGAAAGATTTGCTTCCAGTACTTGAAAAAGTTGTTCAAACTGGCAACAAACCACTTCTCATTATCGCTGAAGATATCGAAGGCGAAGCACTTGCGACACTTGTTGTAAACAAACTACGAGGTACACTCAATGTATGTGCTGTTAAAGCGCCAGGATTTGGTGACAGAAGAAAAGCGATGCTTCAAGATATTGCGATCTTGACTGGTGGTCAAGTGATCAGCGAAGAAGTTGGTAGAACTCTTGAGAGCGCAACACTAGAAGATCTTGGACAAGCTGATAGAATCGTAGTAGACAAAGAAAACACTACAATCGTTGGCGGAAAAGGCGACAAAGCAGCAGTTGAAGCAAGAATCAAAGAGATTAAAGCACAAATCGAGCAAACAACAAGCGAATATGACAAAGAAAAACTTCAAGAGCGACTTGCAAAACTTGCTGGCGGGGTAGCAGTTATCAAAGTTGGTGCTGCGACTGAGACTGAAATGAAAGAGAAAAAAGACCGAGTAGATGACGCATTGGCAGCTACTAAAGCAGCTGTTGAAGAAGGTATCGTTATCGGTGGTGGTACTGCACTTGTTCGAGCAGCGAACAAAGTAAATCTTGATCTATGCGGCGATGAGAAAATCGGTGCTGAAATTATTCTTAGAGCTATCAAAGCACCTCTCAAACAAATTGCTGAAAACGCTGGATTTGATCCAGGTGTTGTAGCAAACAATGTTGAAAATGCTGAAAATGAAAACACTGGATTCAACGCTGCAACTGGTGAATATGTAGATATGTTTGAAGCTGGAATTGTAGATCCAGCAAAAGTTGAGCGAGTAGCATTGCAAAATGCAGTATCAGTTGCTAGCCTGCTTCTAACCACAGAAGCGACTGTCAGCGAAATCAAAGAGGAAAAACCTGCAGCTCCTGCTCCTGATATGGGCGGAATGGGTGGAATGGGCGGAATGGGATTCTAATCCCTTCCCGCATCCATCTTTTCTCTTAACTCCAAAGCCATACTTGGAAAATCCGTGGCTACAACATCCACACCTTTTTCAATACACTCCATCATCAAAGACTCTTCATTGACCGTCCAAGCAACCACTTTCAATCCCAGTGCATGGGCAAATCGATTTGCTTTTTGTGTCGCTATCTTGTAGTGAGGCAAGACAAAATCGGCTCCAATCGCTTTTGCTTCTTTGATTTTTCCAGGTGGCTTACTGTAAACAAGACCAGCGGTAATCTGAGGATCCATCACTTTGGTTTTTTCAATCACCTCTTCATAAAAACTGATGATCGCAACCCACTCCTTTACTCCCTGTTGCAAAACCATCTTGATAACCTGTTCAGTAATTTCAGGTTCTTTGACCTCTAAAAAGAGCCCGCATCTACCGCCAACTGTGTGTAAAGCATCATTGAGTGTAGCAATTGGCTCTTTTCCAAAGACTTTATACTTTTGCAACTCATCAAAATCCACATCGTGCACTTCTTGCATGATGCCTGCAATACGAGTTAAATCCGGATCGTGTAGCAAAATGAGTCTGCCATCTTTAGTACTTCGAATATCCACTTCGATAATATCGGCTCCTATGGAAAGCGCATACTCAATTCCTGCAACTGTATTTTCGACACTCTCTCCTCCTCCGCCACGATGCGCCACGATACCAAAAGGCTTCATCGATAATTTTTCTTTAATGAGACTCATTGATAAGCTCCTCTAAAATATGTAAGGCCCTCTCTTGCTCTTGTTGTGACAATTTCCCATGCTCGATATATCGAACCCTTCCATTTTGATCAAAAATTATCACCACTTGATCGTTATCCGGCAGGTGCCATGCATGAACCAAAACTTTTTTGTTGTCCTTGACATATATGGTATATGGATACTTTTTCTGTTTTGTTTTCAATATGGCATTCAATAAAAAATTAGGAATCCAGGTCGCAGCCATATTTATGATAGCAATGGAGACATACCTGTTCCTATCGAAGTTTTTTGCTTTTACCTTTTCAAAAAAGGGTTCATTCAGATTCCTCTTATCAGGATCCGAATATATAATCAAGTAGACTTTCCCTTTTATCGAAGCCGTATCAAAAACACTTCCATCAATTTTACCGCCTTTATCTTTTTCCAGTATAACACGTTTAGGAATCGTTCCTATCTCCAATGCCATCAAAAAACATACAATTGTAGAAAGCATAAAAACCTTTTTCACCATAACCTCCTAAAACCAAAACCGAATGCCTACAACAAATCGATCTTTCACTTGGCCCTCTTCTCTTTTCAAACCACCAAAATTTCTGGTAATAGAATATCCAATATAGGGAGCAAACTCTCTTTGTATTTCATAACGCAATCGAAAACCAACGGTTATGTCATTGAGTCCTTGAAAAATGCCAGCTTTTTCAATGTCTTTGCTAAAGATTCTACTCTCAACTCTTGAATTTAAAATGAGCCTTTGTGTAAAGAGCGTTTCATATTCAAAATCAAAATCAATTCCCACACCTCCTTCGCCAAAAAGCAGTTTTGTTCTCGTCTCAATAAAGTAAGGAGCCAGCCCCATAAGGGTAATTTCACCAAAAGTGGCTCCTTTGTCTTTCGTATCGTGTTCCATTCCAATTTGTAGATCGAAAAATGGAGTAATAGTATGGGAAAAGACGATCTCGTTTTCCTGCTCTTGGCTATCTCCCTCGCTATACAGATAGATTTTATTCGCATCATACCCCATAAAAAAACTGGCATCCCAAGAAGGTTTGCCTTGTGATGAGGCTTCAAACTGATCGACTAACATCTGATACCGAAAGATATCTCCGCCTCCAGCAAACATGAATGTAACCACCAACAATAATACAACAAACTTTTTCATGACAGCACCTTTACTTCTCGAAACATCCCACCCATGTGATACAGAAGATGGCAGTGAAAAACCCATCGTCCTGTGGCATCCACATTGACTCGCATACTCAGTTTACTGCCCGGCTGCACATTGACGGTATGTTTTCGCAAAATTTTTCCATCTGCTATTTCGATATCACTCCACATACCATGAAGATGCATCGGATGATTCATCATAGTATCATTGATAAACGTTATTCGCAGTCTTTCGCCGTAACGAAACTGCAAAGGTTTTGATTCGTAGTAAGGAATCCCGTTTATTGCCCAAATATAGCGCTCCATATTGCCCGTTAAGTGCAATTCGATCTCACGATCAGGAAATCTGTTTTCGAGATTTGGCGTATGAAGATCAGCATACGTTAAAACTTTTCTTTGAACGCTTCTCAGTCCAACTCCCGGATCATCAAGTCTATACATAGCGCCCTTTGCTTCCATCGTCCAAGCAATTCCCTTTTTCATAGGCAAAGGGGTCTTTGGAATCTTTGTTTCATGAGCCATTTTTTTCTTCATACGATTCATTTTCATCCCATCCATAGCCATACCCATATCCACCATAGAGAGAGGTTCATAGGGATAGAACTTCGGTATAGGAGCTCTTTTTTGAGGTGAAGTGCTCAATATTCCATACACATACCCATACCGATCAATACTTTGAGCAAATATGGTATAGGCTTCTTGCGTTGGACAAACCAGTACATCATAACTTTCAGCCACCGCGATGCGAAGATCATCCACCTCAACCGGTTCAACAGGCACGCCATCTGCAGCAACGACCTTCATTTTCAATCCGGGAATTCTCACATCAAAATAGGTCATTGCCGATTGGTTGATCAGTCTCAAACGAACCTTTTCACCAGGTTTAAAGAAAAAATAGGCTGGATTTTTGTTTGTATGTTCGTTGATGCAGTAGGTATACGTATAGGCAGTCACATCAGCAAGATCTCTATCATCCATACGCATCTTATTCCACATTGCTCGTCTTTGCAAAGCTTTTGCAAATCCAAACTGCTGTACCTCTTTTGCAAAATCGAAAACGGTTCTTTTTTGAAAATTGTAGTATCCGCTTTGAAGTTTTAACTTTCTATATATGGAATCTGGATCTTCGTCACTCCAGTCGTGAAAACCGACCACATAGTCTCTATCGGCATCTATATCGTCATCAATCACGATTGCCCCGTGTAAACCAGTCTGTTCTTGAAAACCGCTGTGAGAGTGATACCAGTAGGTACCGTTTTGCTCTACCTTGAACCGATACGTAAAGCGCTCTCCTGGCATAATACCAGGGTAACTCACACCCGGTACTCCATCCATCGTATAGGGCAAGATGATACCGTGCCAATGCAAAGAGGTGGGCTCATCAAGATGGTTAGTCACGTGAATCGTAACGATATCACCCTTTTTCCATTTTAGCGTAGGAGCCGGCAACATGTCGTTCACAGTGGTTGCTATAACAGGCTTGTCGCCAAAATGTACCCATGTCTTTTTAATATGTAAATCAAATTCGTCTCCTTCAAGAACTTGTGTCGGCTGATGATCTGCGATATCCTTTTTGGCAAGAGCAGGAGTAACAGCGATAAGACTAAAGAGTGCGCTACTTCGCAAAAAATCTCTGCGTTGCATTGTTCATCCTTTTATGGTATCTTCAAACATTATAATAAAGAAAGTATGGAAAATGCGTGTAAAAACCATATTGCTGCTCTTTTTTTTCTCTTTGTCACTTTTCTCGGCACCCATACACAGAGAGCAGGTAGCCATGGGCACTTTTGCATTTATCACTCTTGATCAAAAATACTCTTTTGCAACATCTATCTTTTTCCAAACACTCAAACAAGTAGAAGCTTCCCTCTCCTCTTTCCCAAATGGACTTGTATACAGACTCAACCATCACCGCTGTATCCAAACAGATCCAATAGTGCAAGATGCCATAGAAAAAAGTTTGTACTACTACAAACGAAGCGATGGTTACTTTGATATTACAATCGGATCGCTAACAAAACAACTTTTTGGCTTTGGCACTTCTCAAGAGAAAATCCCAACAATTAAAGATCTCAAACAGGCAACTCTTGGCGTTGATGGCATTCATATGGATCAAAATAGCATTTGCCTGGATAAAGCCATCATGATAGATCTCGGTGGTATGGGAAAGGGATACGCTATCGATCTTGCAGCAGCGAGACTTAAGAAAATGGGTGTTCAACAAGCAGTTTTTGGTCTTAGTGGCGATATTCGCTGTCTCGGAGAGTGTCAAGTTAAAGTACAAAACCCTTTTGTATCTGAAACTGTAGCCATCATTCAATCAGACTCAAAAGATTTTGCAGTATCGACCAGCGGAACATATAGGCGCTATATCAAGGATACCCGTTACAATCACCTCATAGATCCTAAAAGTAGAAGATCACAAAAATTGATCGCCTCGGTTACATTGGCAGGGAGTCGACAAAACGCATTTTTAGATGCAATGGCCACAGCAATCGGTGTTATGCCTTTAAAGAAAGCATGGATGTTTGCACATTCTCTTAAAAACATCGATTATCTTATTATCTTGGAAAACGGTACGATGATAAAACATGGCAACAGAATTTCTATTACCAAACCAACCGGTTTTATCCTTTTTCCTTCAACCGTATCAGCATATATACGCTTACTGCAGCAAACTGCAGAGTGAATAGAAAAGAAAATAGAAGATGTATACTTGTTTGATTGAGTAGTAAAGCCATCTGATCAATAAAAGCAAACCCAAAAAGAAGCATACTCCATCGCAAAAATGTCTCGCTATTTTTCATGAAAAGAAAAAAATGGAGTATCACAAACACCATCACAGACATAGAAAAAAGATGGGGCGTAACAATCTGTAAGGAGTGTCCAAAAGTGTGTGATTGCCAAATTCCGTTCATAAAAAAAAGAGTTACTCCAGACAGTACTATGGCAATTGTAAATACTCCAATCCAAAAGATAATTGCCTTGTAACCAGATTCGATATATTTCATGAAAAATTGAGCCCCCATACCGTTTTAGCAGCCATATAAAAAGCCACTAAATGCCAAAATACTTCGCATATTGCCCACGCAAATACTCCACCAAGTCCCCATAAAGGAATCGCTAAAAAGAACATTTGAGAAAAGAGTGCCGTTATAAAAAGAAGATGTATATATTTATTTCTCTTTTCATAGAGGCGTATAAAACTTGCAGCAATAATACTAAGTACAATAACAATAAAAAAGAGATTGGTATGCACCTGTAAAAGAATCTCTTCAAAAGGCAAAGGCTCAATAAAAAGTTCCTCATTTCCCATAATCGTTGCTAATACACTTTCAGGATTCCACCCATACTTCCACCCATACAGTAACAGATGTGAAACGAGTGAAAGCATCATCAAACTCAGTAAAAATGTGAGCAAATATCGCATAGACGCGTGTTTTCGGATATCTTTTATCACAAAAAAACGCATTACTTCCCTTTTATGGCAATTTCATATATTGCCAATGCGATTCTTGCCCCATCTACAACGCTTCTAGCAGACATCGTCGCTCCTGTGATTTTTGGAATATCCCTTCCAACCCTCAAAGGATCTTGCAAACTCTTTCCTTCTACCAGTTGAATCCAGCTCTTTTTTGGTTCATATTCAGGGGGTTCGGCAAAGGCAAGAATCTCAATCTGTTTTAAAGTTCCATGTTCATCTATAATATATAAAATAGCCGCTTTTTTGGTTCGAACCTTCTGAGAAAGCACTATAGCTGTACAGACACGTTTCTTTCCATTCATAGCTTGATAGTATCGAACAACTTTGGATTTGATTCTTTTTTTTGCCAACTTTTGTACGGCAAGAAACTGCTGTTTATCCAGTAAAAGTGTCTTTTTCTCTACTTTTTTCGCATCTGGACAAGAGAGCAAAAGGATCGAAGCTATATCGATTCCTTTTGCATACATAGTATGAACAGATAAAACGAAAAATAGTAGCATTTTAGAAAATGAAACCAAGCCCGAGGGAAACCGTATCGACTTTGTCACTGCCATCATTATTGTCCTTTATCTGATAATCTGCTTTCAAAACCACTTGCTCATGTGGATAAAAATTGAAACCAAACGTCCAGTTTTCAATATCATTCATCTCGTTTTGCCCATTGGCTGTCTCTTTGACGGGATTGTAGTTTTCATATTGTATGAAAACAGGAAGACGAAAAGAAGAACCCACCAAGCTCAAAACATCATATTCCGCATTAAGATAGTACCCTTGCGCTTTTTTAGGTGCAGAAGGTGCTATATTTTTGGCATTATCCAAAAAGGCTTGCGTAAAAAGTCCTCGAAACATAAAAGCATCTTTTTGATACATCGCGTGTAGATCATAAATAAACAAAGAAGTATCAGGTACATTTGTTTTTGCGTTTGAACCGCTGCCATAGTAAAAGGACCCTCCTACCGTCAATCCTTCTACGCCACTATAGTCCAGTCGTCCGGTAAGAGCAAGTTTTTGCATCGTCGCTTTATTTGCTGAGCCCCATCGACCATTCCGTATCCATTTTTTTCCTGAAGCAGCGGCATCTGCATTGTTCGCATTTAAAGCATTGATGATACCGATATGGTAGTCAAAATCGCTCTTGCCAATTTTTCCATACGCTATGACACCGGTTTCACTCCAAGTACTTGGAATGATATATGTTTCTGTTTCTGGGCGCAAAACAGTAGGAAAGAGCGTTGGTTCATGCTTTTGGTTTACAAGTCCGACAGGAACAAGCTGGTTTCCTACTCGCACATTAAGATTTTCACTCAATAAAAAATCAAGATACAAAAACTCTATTGCAACTTCCTCGCCACCATGCTCAAACTCAAGCTCACTGTTCAAAACGATCCAATCATTAAATTTATAACCGATATAGGGAACAAAACGATACACATCTGTAATTGCCTTTTTCCCACTACTGTCGGCCCAGTACAACTCTCCATACCCACCAATTGACAGAGGATTTTGCGTATAGTAGACTTTTGATGCAGCAGAACCAAGTCCACTGTGACTTTTTGATATATCTACCGTCTGAAACCACCCTTCACTTTGAATCGTTCCAAGCTCTTCGAGCATCGTTTGGGAACGTTCTTCCTGCTTTTGCTGTTTCATCTCAAGTTCCAAAATTCGCTCTTGCATCTTTTTCATTTGAGCTTTGAGCTCCTCCAGTTCTGAAGAAAATGCAGGTAGACTCATGGCAGCTACCAATGATAAAGGAACAATTTTTTGTAAATATGACATCTCATTCTCCTTATTTGAAATTGATTATCATAATTGTACTTATTATTTCTTATATTTTTTTGAATTTTTATTAACACTCCATTAACCTCATATCCTTATAATTTTCGAAAATCGTGACAAAGGAGCAAATATGTTGATCGATGAGATCGTTTTTAACGACAAAGAAATGGGGTTTATTCCAAGTATCGGTGTATCGTTTCAAATTAATGAAACCGGAAAAAAAATTATTGAAAAATTCAAAGAGGGAAAAAGTAAAAAAGCTATAGCGCAAGAACTTTCTCAAGAATATGATGTACCTTGGCAGGAAATTTATATCGATGTGGAAGACTTTTTGCAAAAAACAAAAATTTATGGATTAATCCAATGAAGATAGCCATCAGTGGTTTGAATAATTCCGACAATCCAGCACCAGGAATTGGAGTTGCCAAGAGTCTTTTACAATATCCTCTCATAGGACTAAGCTATGATCCTACAGAACCGGGTATCTACCAAGATATCTTTGAACATGTCTACTTGATGCCCTATCCTTCGCTAGGTTTTGAAGCACTGAAAGAGAGACTTGAATATATCAAAGAAAAAAGTGAGATCGATATACTCCTTCCCACTCTCGATGCGGAACTTCCACAAATTATCAAATATCAAAATGTTTTACAAAACTTGGGTATTTCTACATGCGTTCCAACCACTGAACAGTTTGAATTGAGAGAAAAGAAAAACCTTCAAAAATTGTGTCAACAAATCGATATCAAACATCCTTTCACGATCGAAATCGCCTCTTTGGATGATCTGATCAATGCAACAAAAACTATCGGCTTTCCTATCTTTATTAAAGGAAACTACTACAAAGCCTACAGAGCTAACAGCTTGGATGAGGCGATCGAATACTTTTATAAAATATCAAATGAATGGGGTTTTCCTCTGCTTGTACAAAGCATCGTCAATGGTGAAGAGATCAATTACGTAGGCGTTGCCAAATATGGTCAACTCCTAGGGGGCGTAGGCATTAAAAAATTGACTACGACGGATCTTGGAAAAGTATGGAGTGCAGTAAGCATCAACAATAAAACACTTCTTGAGAGTGTACAAAAATTTGTTCAAGAGACAAACTGGCACGGTCCGTTTGAGTTCGAGGCTATTTATAGTACAAACGAGATCTATCTGATAGAGATCAATCCCCGTTTCCCAGCATGGACCTATTTCGCAACCCAGCTTGGCATCAATTTGCCTCAGATGGTTATCGATATTATTTCCAACCATCCAATAGAGCCAAAACTCACCTATCCCGAACAAAAAATGTATATGCGGTATGTAGAAGAGAAAGTGTGCGACTTCTCTCTTTTTAGCAAACTCATTCAAAACAGCGAACTGTAAGGAGTAAACAATGTATCAAAAACCGACCATAATCAAAATCGACTATACAAATACACAAAAATCGGGCGCTTTTGGAAATCCACTAAAAACACAAAAAGTGCGTAGCGAAATCGATGGTGTTTTGATAGAAGAGTTAATTGAACGATATGGCTCTCCTCTTTTTGTTTTTTCTCAAAACAGTATAGAAGAGAAATATCAAGAGTTCAAACAAGCCTTTACATCCAGATACCCGGAAGTGGAGTTTTGGTGGAGCTATAAAACCAATTATCTCGATGCTATTTGCCAGATTTATCATAATCTTGGATCAAAAGCAGAAGTTGTCAGTGCTTTTGAATACGATAAAGCAAGAAGATTGGGTATACCGGGTAAAGATATCATATTCAATGGTCCATATAAGCCAAAAGAGGCGCTGAAAAAGGCGGTACAGGAAGGAGCCAAAATTCATATCGATCACTGGTATGAGATAAACGATCTAGAAGCAATTGCTGATGAACTAGGCATTGAGATTCCCGTTGCAATTCGCTGTAATATGAATACAGGTATCTATCCACAATGGAGCCGGTTTGGTTTCAATATAGACAATGGGGAAGCATATGATGCAATAGAGCGTATATATGAAGGGAAAAAACTCTACATTACAGGGCTACATGCTCATATCGGTACATTTATGCTTTCTGCACATGCATATGCGGAAGAGACGAAAAAACTAATAGAGTTAAAAAATAGAATTTCTACAGATTTTGGATATGAAGTAGAATATATAGACATTGGCGGAGGATTCGCAAGCAAAAATAGGCTCAAAGGCATCTATCAACCACCTGAAGTTGTCGTTCCAACACCTGATGAATATGCAGAAGCTGTAACTGGAGCGATTTTTGAATATAACGAAGGTAATCTTCCGAAACTCTTTTTAGAAACAGGGAGAGCCTTGATAGATGAAGCTGGCTATCTTTTAACATCCGTTTTTGCTGCCAAAAGGTTACCTGATGGGAAAAAATCGTATATTGTCGATGCCGGTGTCAATCTCTTGTACACTGCATTTTGGTACAATTTCGACATCGTTTTGGATAAACGCTATGAAGGTTTAAATGAACCATCACAAATCAATGGACCTTTATGTATGAATATCGACACAATTGCTGAAAATATCATGCTTCCTCCATTGCCTCGTGGCTCTATTCTCTCTATTTGGCCCGTAGGTGCATACAATATCACCCAATCAATGCAATTTATACAATACCGTCCACGAGTTGTCTTGATCGATAAAGAGGGCTCAACACATCTCATCAGGGAAGCAGATGATTTAGAATATGTTCGAGAAAAAGAGATTCCTCTCAAGTAAAAGTATGAAACAGATTATTCGTCTTTTCCCAAAATCCTATATATCGATTCTGTTCTTACGGGAAGTAAAAGCAGGAGCTATTTTAATGCTCCTCTCTTTTTTACTTCCAAGTGTCGGTTTTTTGGGCTTGGTCGCTATCATTGCTACTATCTTGTTTGCGGAACTAACTGGATTGAGAGAACACTATCTCAAATATGGTTTTTATCTCTATAACTCTTTACTCGTCGGTATGGGGATAGGATTTTATTATGAAATATCTATACTATCAATATTTCTTACTTCTTTGCTAGCAATTTTGACATTCTTGCTATCCTTTGGCCTCAATCGTATATTCATCCATTACGCTTTACCGATCCTATCCTTACCGTTTGCCCTTGTAAGTCTTCTTTTCTATTTGGCTTCACTCAAATATACAACTTTGCTATCCAATGTGTTGCATCGCTCACCACTTTTCGATATCCAACTCCCATTTGCTCCTTTTTTTCAATCACTAGGCACGATTTTCTTTTTGCCATATACCATCGCTGGTGCTATCATCGCCTTCATCATACTTTACTATTCACGAATTCTATTCTTTTTAGCTGTTAGTGGATACCTTTTCGGTATAGCAGTCCACTCTCTTTTTGTTCCCATCTCAAGCGCTATACACTCTTTATACAATTTTAACTATATCCTTATAGCAATGGCCGTTGGAGGCATCTTTTTGGTTCCCCATATCAGAAGTTATCTTATAGCTTTTACAGCTGTCGCTGCATCAGTGGTTATGATTGATGCTATGGAAGTCTTTTTCAATCTCTACTCTTTACCTGTATATACACTCCCTTTTAATATTATCACTCTACTGATCATTCTTCTCACCTTTGGTGGTGGATATATCTATTTCAATCATGATATTAAGGGAACACCTGAACGATCACTGGAGCATTTTCTTTCTACACTGTACCGATTTGGAGGCAAGTCAAGAAAAATCTATCTTCCTTTTTCTGGAACATGGAGCGTATACCAAGCTTTCGATGATGAGTGGACCCATAAAGGAAAATGGAAATATGCATACGATTTTGTCATCAAAAAAAATGGAAAGACTTATCGAAATGATGGACATTTTCTAGAAGATTACTACGCTTATGGAGCATCCGTTCTTTCACCAGTAAATGGATATGTGGTCGATATACAAAATGATTTGCCAGATAATCCTATCGGCACTGTAGACAGACTAAACAATTGGGGAAACTATATTATTATTCGAAGTCTTGAAGGTTTTTATGTAGAAATATCCCATCTTATGCAACACTCCATTCAGGTACAAATAGGTGCATATGTAGAAGCAGGTGAAGTGATAGCAAAATGCGGTAATAGCGGCTATTCTCCTGAACCTCATATCCATATACAAGTTCAAGAATACCAAACTATAGGAAGTGGAACTGTTCCTTTTGTATTTCATGAGTATATCGTCAATAGCAAACTCGTCTTTTATAGTCTCCCGCGTAAAGGTGAAGAGATTCTTGCATTGCCAACTGATATAAGTATGAAACAACGTTTAACATTTATTCTAGATGAACAATATCGCTATACAGTGGAAAAAAATGGAGAAAAAATTGATTCATTTACAATTACTGTCAAAATGAATGATAAAGGGGAGTTTTATTTTGAAGATGAACAGTTGAACCGACTCTACTTCTATCAGACCCAAAGACTCTTTTATTTTTATAATTATGAAGGAAAAAAAAGTTATCTCCAGCTTTTTTTTCTGCTTGCTCCCAAAATTCCTCTCATAAGAGATGACATATGCTATAACGATACTTTGCCACTCTATTTACGATATTCTCCTATGAAAAAAATGTTTATAGAGTTTTTAATCCCTTTCTCTTATAAACTTTTTTTTAATAAAGTTGAATACTGCCACAAGCAACTCCACATTCATTCCACATTTGGTATGGTACAGTTTTCGTACTATGAAAAGGGATTTGCACTTCTGCAAAGCAGATCTATAACTATCAAAAAGGAATCAATTGAAGTGTAGAAAATGTATACTCTTACTTTTGCCGTTATTACTTTTTGCCCAAAGTTTTGATCAAATTAAAATTAAAAACCTCTATTATCAATCATACAATTATGAAAAAACGGGCAATTATAAAGATGCAATTCGTGTCCTTATCCCTTTATATAAAAAATTTCCCAAAGGATATACTATCAATCTTAGGCTTGGATGGCTCTTTTCCCTCAATAAAGAGTACTCCAATGCTATAAAACATTATGAACAAGCTTCTTTGATACTCCCTTCTGCACTAGAACCAAAACTCGGATTGATGCGTACCTATCTTTCTATAGGAAATTATAAAAAGTGTCTGGAAATGGGTGAAGGAATTGTACGAATAGATTATTACAACTATTATGCAAACTATTATGAAGCAGTAGCATTACGATATCTGAAAGATTTCAAAACGGCACTATCAATTACCCACAAAATGTTACGTCTATATCCAACAGATACAAGGTTTTTAACAGAATTAGCATTTATAGATGTCGCTTTAGGAAAAAAGAGTGATGCAAAAAAGATTTTTGAAGATATATTGATTTTAGATCCAAACAATATCACGGCAAAAGAGTTTTTAGAATGATAAATGTTGCAGTACTAGGTTTGCAACAGCCTCTTCAAAAAGAGTTTTATTATTATCATGATGAGGATCTTTTTTTAGAAGACTGGACAAAAAAAAGATTTGATATCGTCATTTTTCATCTAAGCTATTTGCAAACAATAGTAGATTTACAAAAAGTGTATGATTTTTACCGCATTGCAGTATATGAACATTTAGACTACTATATATATAAAAAAGTTTTGCAATATGCAGATTTTGTGTATGATTTTTATGAACTATGGAAAATACCTTTACGAGTACAGAAACTCAATACACAAATTACGAAATTAAAAAGCAACATCTTTCAATATAATGATCTTCTATTTAATGCAGAAACTGAGCAACTTTATAAAGATAAAAAACCGATTAAATTATCTCCCGGTGAAAAGGAACTTCTTAAACTCCTTATTAAAAATAGAGATAGAGTACTCTCCAAAGTAGAAATTGTGGAAGAATCTGAGACAATTTCTAGTCTGGAGAGCATTAAAGTGTTTGTATCACGCCTTCGCTCTCTTGGTTTTGAGATACAAAACCATAAAAATCAGGGTTATCAACTAAAGGAGACAACATGAAAAAGAGTATTTTAGCTCTATCGGCTGTATGCAGTTTTGCGCTCGCACAAGGAAGTTCTCTTGTACCGTACTTTTCATATATCGACTACGATAAAGCGACAAGGGACAATGCCAGTATTATGGGATTGTATGCAAGTCACGGTAATACCCAATACAAGATTGAAACAGATGTTGAATATTTCACTTTGGACTATAACGACAATACCCCTACGTATAGACAATGGGACTGGACAATAGTAGGTAACTACTATTATGGATCAAATGTTGCACTTCGTGCAGGTATTCACAATATTTTCATTGATCAAACCAATAATAACAACGATTATGACAAAGTGCTTTTTGCTGGTGTAACGTACTATGTACTCAACCAATATAGCATGGGAATTGATTACTATTTTAGTGATTATGACAATTTTGAAGTTCACCAATTTACACCAAAAGCTACCTATACGCTGAACTCTTTATCACAGGAGTATGGTGTCATCACATTGGAAGGAAAAGTGAATTTCATTAAAATTTCCAATTCCGGTTATACTACGAAAGACAATTACACAAATGCCGATTTTGATTTCTACGATACAAAAGGACCATGGACGACACATATCGGTTTCAATATAGGTAAAAATAGTTATAAAGTAGCCAAAGACGGCTATGTCGTTTATAACCTTGGAGCTGAATACAAATACGGTATGGGGATCGATTTAACTTACGCTTTTTCTCATAAGGACTATTTGAAAATTGGTTATAACAGAAGTAAATTTGATGAAGGAAGCGATAAAGGGGCCTATTCGAATATCTTTTTACTCTCATATAGTAAATCGTTTTAAGAGGCTCAAAGAGCCTCTTCGTCTGTTTCGCCTGTACGTATACGAACAGCTTTTTCGATATCACTGACAAAAATTTTACCATCACCTATTTTTCCGGTTCGTGCAGAATTCATGATCGCATCTATACAAGATTCTACGTTCTCGTCACTGACTAACAGTTCTATTTTAATCTTTGGAAGAAAATCGACTGCATACTCAGCCCCTCTATAAAGCTCGCTATGACCTTGTTGACGGCCATAGCCTTTCACTTCTGTTACGGTCATTCCTATTATTCCAATCTCTGTCAATGCCTCTTTTACATCTTCTAGTTTAAACGGCTTGATCACTGCTTCAATTTTTTTCATTTTCTACCCCTTATAGATTAAATCCGCGTTCACCATGGACAGCTTCATCAAGACCCATCGTCTGGGTATCTTCATCAACTTTTCCTCCACCTGTAATCAATGATGAAATAAAATAAACAATAGCTGTCATCACTGCGGTAAATACCATTGTTACGACAACCGATTCAACCTGAACCCACATCTGAGCCATTCTATCACCATGATCTTTCAAAGGACTTCCATCCCACGCAAGATTTTGTAATGCAAACAACCCTGTTGCCAAAGCACCCCAAAGTCCAGCTGTGAAATGCACGCCAAAGGCATCCAAACTATCATCGATTTTGAATTTTCTTTTGATGAGCATAATTCCAAAATAGCCTGCTATACTTCCGCCAGCACCGATAATCAGCGCTCCAAGCACTTCCGCAAATCCTGCTGCTGGAGTAATAGCTACAAGTCCAGCCACCGCACCGGTTGCCGCACCAAGGAGTGTTGGCTTCTTATAAACTATCCATTCGATTATCACCCAAGTTAGCGCCCCCACTGCCGCCGCAAAATTTGTCATAAGTAATGCACTTCCTGCTACGCCATCAGCCGCAAACTCACTTCCAGCATTAAATCCAAACCATCCAAACCATAGAAGTACCGCACCTAGGGCGGTTAGAATAATTGAAGATGGTTTCATAGGCTCTTTCGGAAATCCTTTTCTCTTTCCTAACATCAAGGCTAAAACAAGTCCAGCCAAACCGCCATTCATGTGAACTACTGTCCCACCTGCGAAATCAAGCGCACCTTCGTTATATAAAAATCCGCCACCCCATACCATATGAGTAATCGGAACATATACAAACGTTACCCAAAGAACTGAAAATATCGTCCATGTTGAAAACTTCATCCGCTCAATTACCGAGCCACTGGCAATCGCAACTGTAATAGCCGCAAAGGTCCCTTGAAAGGCAATAAAGACAAACTCAGGATAGGTTCCACTAAGACTATCACTTGTAACACCTTTTAAAAAGATTTTACTCAAATCTCCAATAACCGCTCCATCACCACTAAAGGCTAAAGAGTATCCCCAAAGTACCCAAACGATTGATCCGATTACATAGGCAATGAAAACCATCATATAGGTATTGAGTACATTTTTGGCCCGTGTCATACCACCATAAAAGAGTGCTAGCCCTGCTGGAGTCATAAGCATTACAAATGCAGTTGCAACAATCATCCATGCGGTATCCCCGCTGTTTAGTTTATCTTCTGCCAGTAAAAATGAGGGCAAAAGAAAAATGAACCACTTGAACCTATTCATATTTTCTCCTTTCAATTTTTGGTCGAAAAAATTATAACTTCTTCTTAGCCAAAAAATTGATCATTTTTTATACAATCATTTAAAAAGTCAAGCTCTCTTCCTAATATTTCTTCAAATCCACTTCTTTTATGTAGATAATTACATTAAAAATAGATTTACATGATTGTTTATTTTTTATACAAAATTAATGGTTATTTATTGATACAATTTTCTTGTTAGTTAAAAGGAGGCTTTATGAGACTGGATGAACTCAAAACTGCTGGTCATTTTCCGACACTGATTGCAGCTTTTTTATATTTCGATTTTAGCTTCATGGTGTGGACGATGCTAGGTCCACTTGCAACGGAGATCGCTTCTTCTTTAGCCAAACATGGTTATATAGTTGATGCCAACCAAAAGGCAACGATGCTTGCTATCCCGATACTTGGCGGAGCGATACTGAGAATTGTACTTGGATTTTTGGTTGATAACATTGGAGCCAAAAAGACAGCGATTATCGCTCAGCTCATCGTCATCGCTTCACTTTTTTATGCATTTTTCCGGGGCGAATCGATCACCTATACTGAGCTTTTGATGGTGGCTGTAGGACTTGGATTTGCAGGAGCCAGCTTTGCGGTGGCACTTCCTCAGGCCGGACAGTGGTATCCACCACGTCTGCAAGGCGTTGTTTTGGGACTAGCGGGGGCTGGAAATATAGGCGTGGTGATTGACTATATCTTTGCACCAAAGATCGCTGAGATTTGGGGATGGCCTGCGGTCTTTTTGGTTGGCGGCATTTTATCCACAATTATCCTTGTTACCTATATCATTATGGCAAAGGATGCACCGCCCGAGGTGTATACACCAAGAAAGAAAAAGCTTAGTGACTACATCAAACTTTTGCAAGACAAGGACACTTGGTGGTTTAGCCTCTTTTATGCAGTAAGCTTTGGTGGATTTGTAGGGTTTGCCAACTATATGAAAGTCTATTTGATGGATGTCTATAAAAATGAGATGGCACAAATTGGATTGCAGCTTTTGAATGAGCCAAATGTGCAGGTGATTGCAGGCTATTTCGGGGCTCTTTGTATCTTTTCCGGAGCAATGCTGAGACCTGTTGGTGGGGCAATTGCAGATAAGATGGGTGGCGTGAAATCACTCTATATTTTTTATGGAGCAGTCGCTCTTTTGGCACTTTTGAATGCAACCGTTGTGCACAATTTTTATATGGCTATTGTTGTTCTTTTTCTCATTATGGCAAGTCTTGGCATGGCAAACGGTGCCGTTTTTCAGCTTGTGCCACAAAGGTTCGGTAAAGATATGGGTATAATGACCGGAATTGTTGGGTGTGCCGGAGGACTTGGCGGAACGGCGCTTGTGAAAACGCTTGGATGGAGTAAAGCGGCTTTTAACAGTTACAGCACAGGCTTTTTTATCTTTGCTGGAATCGCCGCTATGGCTATAATTGGGCTTAGTATGGTAAAAACGAGATGGAGAACGACCTGGGGAGTCCATGCAGGAGGAAGAATATAGATGAGTTATAGACTCAGCGCCTTTGGTCTTGCCAAAGGCAAAGAGCTTCAAAGCGATGATGCTTACGGCGTAAAAAGATGTGATGATATTGTCATAGGGGTGCTTTGCGATGGAGTGGGTAGCGCCCTTGGAGGCAGGGATGCCGCACAAAGAGTGGTCAGCTACATGCTCAACAATTTCAAGCAGCGACCAAGAAGCTGGAGCATTGAAAAATCGCTGGAGATTTTTATCAAAAATATCAATACTATCTTATACCAAGAGTCTTTGGCCCAGTTTGAGCGTCCAGAGCTTTTAACCACGCTTAGTATTGTCATTATTCAGGGCAATCGTCTCTATGGAGCCAATGTAGGAGATAGCCCTATTTTTTTGCTTCGAGATGGCATGTTGCAAAAACTCTCTTTTGATCACGTTGAAGAGAACTCCAATATTCTTTTGCAGGCTCTTGGAATGGAAAAAGAGGTAGAACCATACTTTTTTGAAAATTTTATTCATCCAAAAGATAGGATATTGCTTTGCAGTGATGGAGTTACGGCAGTTTTAGATGAAAATGAATTGCAAACAAGAAGTAGATTTGATGCTGCGTCTATTATTAAGTATGCTAGCAAAAAGGTAGACGATAATCTCCCTGATGATACAAGTGTAGTTGTCATTGAGATCAATGAGCTGGATAAAAAAAGCACTCTAAAGCAATTGAATCTCCCTATTCCAAAAAGCCTTCAAAAAGATCAAATCATTGATGGATATAGACTTTTAAAGCCTTTGAATGGGATAACATGGCTTGTTGAAAACAAAGGAAAAAAATATGTAATGAAATTTGCTGCAGCAACTGATGATCAAGAACAGCTCGATCTATTCATACAAGAAGCATGGAATGCCACGAGACTCGAGGCCGGTTTTTTCCCAAAAGCCGTTATTCCAAAAAAAAGAAGCTATCGATACTATATTATGGAATATATAGAGGGTGAGACACTGACCAAACGGATCAAAAAACGCCCTTTACATGTAGATGAAGCGATCGATCTTGGCAAATTTTTGCTCAAAAGCGCCCAGTATCTTCTCAAATACAACCTCGTTCATGGAGATATCAAGCCTGAAAATATCATTATTGCGCTCAAAAACGAAAAACCGATCTTTAAACTGATCGATTTTGGCTCAATTGTTGAGATCTTTTCCATAGCTAACAAAGCCGGCACTCCAAGCTTTTTGGCTCCCGAACGTTTCAGGGGTGAAGCGATCAGTGAATCAAGTGAAATTTTTGCAATAGGAGTAACGCTTTATCTAGCTCTAACTAAGCACTATCCATACGGTGAGATAGAACCATTTCAAAAACCAACTTTCAAAAAGCCAAAACCAGTAACCCATTTTAATAAAAAAGTACCTCTTTGGTTGGAGTCCATTATTTTAAGAGCAATTGAGCGGGATAAAAAGAGACGCTACAAGCACTACAGCGAAATGATGTATGAGCTTGAAAATCCCCAAAAGGTCAAACCCTATTTTGATCCATCTGCGTCACTGATAGAGAGAGAACCAGTAAAAGTTTACAAAGCTGCATTCATTATCTCTTTTTTCATCAACTGCATTCTTCTATTTGCATTGCTCAAATAATATACAACTTTTTTGAATATTTTTTCATAAAATAGCTTAAAGCAAATGAAGGAGCACGGATGAGTGCAGTTGAGAGTTTTATCAACTATAAAGCCACTACCGGTATGCAGTGTGGGAGCTACTCCATCGATCTGCCGCCACTCAAAGAGAATGAGCAGTATCGTTTCCATTTTGATGCAACCAAATGTATCGGATGCCACTGCTGTGAAGTGGCGTGCAATGAGCAAAACAACAATCCAGCCGAAGTTAAATGGAGAAGAGTCGGAGAGGTTGAAGGTGGAGAATTTCCAAATGTTTTGCAGATGTTTTTATCGATGAGCTGCAACCACTGCATCGATCCGGCATGTCTCAAAGGCTGTCCTACAAACAGCTACATAAAAATAGACAACGGTATCGTTATACACGATGATGAAGCCTGCATCGGATGCCAATACTGCACCTGGAACTGTCCCTATGATGTCCCCGTTTTTGATACGAAGCGCCATATCGT
Organism: Nitratiruptor sp. YY08-10; assembly: GCF_016629565.1. Lineage (NCBI taxonomy): Bacteria > Pseudomonadati > Campylobacterota > Epsilonproteobacteria > Nautiliales > Nitratiruptoraceae > Nitratiruptor > Nitratiruptor sp. YY08-10. Next base: position 474,564 of record NZ_AP023057.1, on the reverse strand, counting down.
CACAAAGTGCCATATGTGCTATGAGCGTATTGAAGTCAACCAGACACCGGCCTGCGTGCAAGCCTGCCCTGAAGGAGCCATCGAGATAGAGGTTGTCAATATCGATGAATGGTTGGACGGAAAAATCGATCAAGAAGCAAATGCACCGGGGCTTATTGATGCAAGAGTAACCGGATCTACCACAAGATTTACTCTTCCTGAAAATTTGCCTGAAAAGCTTGAGCCTATGGACAAAGATCTCATCAAACCAGCCCACAAAGAGTGGCCGCTTGTCTTTATGACGGTCTTTACCCAAATCAGTCTCATTGGATTCGGAGCCATTTTTTTAGGTGATCTTGCAAGTAAATTCACCACTTTGCCAAGCCCAAGTTTTACAATGGCTTTTGTTATTTTTATGCTTAGTGCCATAGGTCTACCTCTATCGGCTCTGCATCTTGGGCGCCCTTTCAAGGCATTAAGTGCAATGAAAAATATCAAAACCTCATGGCTTAGCAAAGAAGCCGCAGCCCTTGGCGTTTTTACAGGAGGTATGGGTATTGTTGCGCTGCTTTATTACTTTCATATCGATGGATTTTTTCGCCTTTTTCTTGAAGCACTCATCCTTGGTATAGGAATCTATGGGATATATGCCCAATCGATGATCTATAGGATTCCGGCCAAACCAACCTGGAATACTGTTTTGACAACCTATACCTTTTTTACAACAGGCTACATTGCAACAACTCTTTTAGCTCTTGTGGCAATTATTCAAGGATGGAGTGAAGTAGCCAATATTTTGCTTGTCTTTACAATTTTGCTTGGAGCCATGCACCTATATCTCTTCTTGGAATCACAAAAATTGTATGAAAAAAACAACTACCAGATCCAAAAAGCAAAAAAGCTTCTACAAAGCAGTTTTGCAAATCTGTACAGATTTAGAAAATCCTCTTTGCCAATAGCTGCGCTCCTTTTGCCACTTCTATCCATAATTGCACTCAATGCAGGTTCAATCGGTTTTGCCTTTTTGTTTGTATTATCGGCAGTGCTTTTGGGATTTGCAAGCGAAATAGTGGGGAGACTCCTTTTTTATACAACGGCCATCAAAACAGGAATGCCGGGCAACTTTTTTGCTGGTGCTCAGAGACCATAAGGAGAGGAAATGATACAAAAAATAAAAGACTTTTTAGGATTTGATGTAAAACAAGCTGAAAATGCAATGGCAGATGATCCCATATTTGGAAAAGTACCAAAAGCGAAAAAGCCCGATTTTTGGGTGAGATCGACCTGCGGATATTGTGGGGTTGGATGCGGACTTTATATTGGTGTGAAAGATAAAAAAGCCGTCTTTACCAAAGGAGATCCTACCCATCCAGTCAATATCGGCACTCTTTGTCCAAAGGGGCTGAGCGAGAATCAGATGCTCTATGCACAAAATAGAGTCCTTTATCCAAAGATAAAAAAAGGTGGACGCCTCGAAAATGTTGGCTGGAATGAAGCTTTCAGTGAAGCGGCAAAGCGTATCAAAACAATACAGTCAACCTATGGTAAAAACAGTTTTGCAGTCATTTCAACCGGACAGCTTTTAACTGAAGAGTTTTACGCTCTTGGAAAATTTGTGCAATTGGGATTAGATACCAGAAACTATGATGGCAATACGACACTTTGCATGGCAAGTGCGGTAAGCGGATACAAGCAAAGCTTTGGAAGCGATGGACCGGTTGCAAGTTACGCAGATATTGCAAAAGCAGAAGTTGTTTTTGTCGTTGGAGCAAATTTGGCGGACAATCACCCAATCATCGTCCATCATTTGATGAAAAACAGAAACAATAAAACAGTTGTGGTCATTGATCCAAGACGCAGCAAAACAAGCCAGCTTGCTGATATTTATCTGCCAATCAAACCAAGAACAGATCTGGCACTTTTTAATGGCTTAGCCTACATCATCTGGGAGCAGGGATGGTTTGATGAGAAGTTTATCACATCAAGAACTAATGGCTGGAGCGAATTTGTCAAACATATCCAATCATACAAGCCGGCTGAAGTTGCTCACCTTACAGGTATTGATACAAAGACGCTGTATCGATTGGCACAGCTTTTTGCAAACAATAAAAGCCTCATTTGCTGGACGATGGGTATCAACCAATCAGCACAAGGCACCGATACAGTCAGTGCGATCAATAATTTAGCTCTTATGACAGGCAATATCGGCAAAGAGGGAACGGGAGCTTTTAGCATAACCGGTCAGTGCAACGCCATGGGAACAAGAGAGTTTGGATTTACCTCATCGATTCCTGGATATAGAAAGTTTGAAAGTCATCAAGATAGAAAAGAGTTTGCAAAACTCATCGATGTACCAGTTGAGTGGATACCGGACTCCAGAGGCTACAAATATGCCGAAATTATTGAAGCGATAGAAAAAGAGGAGATCAAAGGACTTTGGGTTATATGCACCAATCCGCTTGTAAGTTTTCCAAATCAAAAGCGGCTTAGAAAAGCTTTACAAAAACTAAATTTCTTGCTTGTGCAAGATGCATTTATGAGTGATACCGCACAAATCGCAGATATTGTATTTGCAGCAGCTACATGGGGCGAAAAGGAAGGATGCTATACCAACAGTGAGCGACGCTGTAACAAAGCCAACAAAGCAGTTGAGCCTCCCGCTATGAGTAAGAGTGACTTTGATATCGTTTTGGAGTTTAGCAAATATTTTCAAAGGCATGAAAGACTCTTTGGAGGATGGAAAGAGCCAAAAGATGCCTTTGAAGAGATAAGAAAGATTAGTAGAGGCAGACTTTGTGATTATAGTGGCATGAACTATGAAAAGATCGAATCCCTTGGAGGAATCCAGTGGCCTTGCAATGAACAGTATCCCAATGGCTGTAAAAGGCTTTATGGTGAAGATATGAAGTTTATGCACAAAGATGGCAAGGCGCGATTTATCTGTGCCGAGTTTAAGCCACTGGAAGAGGCGCCAAACAAAGAGTTTCCATTTATTCTCAATACCGGTCGAACTGTGGAGCATTTTCATACCAGAACCAAAACAGGCCAAATCAAAATATTAAACGATTTGGCACCCCAGGCCTGGATCGATATCAATCCAAAAGATGCAAAAAAGCTTGGAGTCAAAAACTACGATAGAGTCTGGCTCACAAGTCCTAGAGGCAAAGTAGAAAATCTCATTGTTCGAGTAACCCAGCTTGTCGCCCCTGGAACGGTATTTGTGCCATTTCACTATAACACGCAGCTTATCAATACGCTGACTCAATCCCTTTTTGATCCGATCAGCGGTGAGCCAAACTACAAACAAACCGCCGTACAGATTCACTCAAAGAAGTGTCCAGGAGGTATTACGCCAACTGTAAAAATAGCAGGAGAACTTGCGCTTGATAGAAAAGAAACCAAGCAAAAAGTAACTGTAAAAGAGGAGCAGCGATGATAGAAAAGCTACAAAAAATATATGAGCAACGAAGCAAAAAAATAAACAAAGTAGAAAAAGTCAAAGCCTCGATGTCACCAAAAGAGGCTTATGAGAGACTTTTGGAAGCAAGTCGAAAGGGATATGATTCGCTTACAAAAGAGGAGAAGTCAGTCTTTTTAAAATATTTCGGACTCTTTGACAAAAACGAATTCACTCCAAAGCAGTTTATGCTAAGAGTGCGCATTCCTGGCGGAAGACTTACTCCAAACCAAGCAAAAGTTTTAGGTGAAGTGGCAAAAGAGTTTGGCAAAGACTATATCGATCTTACAACCAGGATGCAAGTAGAGCTTCGCCATATTGACATTGAAGATGTACCGGCAATTTTTGCAAAGCTCGAAAGCGTTGGTATCACAACCTATCAAACAGGTATCGATAATCTTAGAAATATTGTAACCGATCCTTTGGATGGCTTAGCCTTTGATAACTTTTTTGAAAGTTTTCCTATATTAGAGCAGATGCAAGAGCTCTTTTTGAAAAAAGAGAGCTGGATCGGCTCGCTTCCAAGAAAGTTCAACACCTCCATCACCTCTTCCATCACGAATCGATGTAACGCATACGGACACGATGCCTGTTTTGTACTGGCCATAAAAGATGGCATCTATGGATATAATGTTTATTTAGGTGGAAAAGTCGGCAAAATCGCCAAAAATGCCAATATTTTTTTACAAGCCGATGAGGTAGTTCCCTTTTATGAAAACCTCATTAAGCTTTATCAAACCTATGGCTTTCGGGACAACAGAAACAAAAACAGGCTCTACTTTTTGATAGAGGCTATTGGAATGGATGCTTTTCGAGCAGCTTTAGAGGAGTTTAGTCAAAAGGAGCTTACAACAGCTGGAGAGACACTGTGTAAGATGGAGCATTTTGATAACAACCAGGGAAGCGTACAGCTCAAAAATGGCTCTTTTGCTCTGCATGCAATTGTTCCTGGTGGTATATTCAGTGGAACTGATATGATGGAAGCCGCTACCATAGCACAAGAAAATGGTGGAGAGATTCGACTCAGTGTTGAACAAAATCTCTACATTACCAATATCACCGACCGATCATTCATGCTTTCAAAGCCATTTTTTCAAAAATATAAAAATATCCACTCACCCTATTTCAACAATCTTGTAGCCTGTGCAGGAAAAAATGAGTGTAGCTTTGGCGTTATTCCAAATAAACCGGATGCTATTGCGATGGCAGATTTTTTAACAAAAGAGGTTCCCTTGCAAAACTCTAAAATACGCATGTATTGGAGTGGATGCGTAAAGGGTTGCGGACTACACGAGTGGGGTGATATCGGCTTTGTCGGAGCAAAAGCAAAAGAGAACGGTGCAATTGTTCATGGAGTGGATATTTTACTTGGAGGCAGTCTCGCTAAAGGCGAAGGTGCACAAACTATCCTAAAAGCAATTCCCCTTGGCTATGCAAAAAATTTGATCAAACAGCTTATGATAGAATACAAAAACCACAAAAAGCCCGGTGAACATTTTGAAAAGTACTTTGAAAGAGCACTACAACCATTTTCAAAAGGAGCTATCGGCTTTTTGATGCTGTTTAACGCTTTGCTTGAAAAAGAGGGCTTATCCTATCGATTTAGCCTGGCCAACCATAAGCCAATCGGTAAATTTGAGCCATTGGAAATTTTTGATTTTGGAAACGAAATCTATCGAAATATCACCACTGAAAAAGCCTATCTTGAAATATACAATTTTCAGCCGGTTGGATCAGCCAAGCCAATCCATCCAAAAAAAATAAAACCAGAACTTCCGGAAACTATAGCAGACATCGTTTATACCATGGTTCACCCAAATCCAAATGAGCGGTATCAGGTATTTAGTGAAATTTTTACCGACATTACTCTTTAATGTATAATATACTCATGGCTGATATTTACAAACACGTAATTGAACATAGTCTCAACCCCTTTTTTATATTTAACAGTGAAGGCGATCTGATTGATTTTAATAATGAAGGTGAATATCTCTTATCCTTTTTAGACAAAGAAGAGATTTTTCAGGTTGCTATCGAAAATGCGACCCACTTTCCAGGATTTAAAAATACATATATAGACCTCTCTCTTCCTCAGATGAGTTTTTGCGCCATTAGTGTCGGATATATCGATGATGAAAATATCTGCATACAATTTCAAAAGCATGTCTGCAAAAAATATTTTACCATCAACGATAAACTGCAATCAGCAAATATTTTCACTCTTATCGATGTAGCACTCAATGCAAATATGATAGATGAGACCAAGCTGGTTCGCGAATATGATATATCCATACCGGAATTCAAACTCGATATCGATCACTTTTTGAAAATGCTCAATAAAATTTTAAAAAGTTGCAAGGAGAGTCAAAAAATCCTCATCAAAGTGATGTACGCTACCGGCAGACATATAAAAATTGAAAATAAAAAATTCTCTGTCGTTGCTATTGATATTGTCGCAAAAGATACGGATTTGACAAAAGTGGATGTACAGTCAGAAGAGTTTTTGATCGATCGAATAAAAAACGGCATCCATATAGAGCTACCCCTTATCCTGTAACTGGTTTTCGTATCTTTTCAGTTTTTTTGTCAGTGTCGCTCTGTTGAGTCCAAGAGCTTTTGAAATAGCCAAAGCGCTTTTAAATTTTCTTTTTGCAGCTTTCAGTAAAGGAATTTCAAACATATAAAGTAGTTCTTTATAATCCATAGGCAATTTCTTCTCTATGAATCGTTCCATAAAAAGAAGCATCTCCTCTTCACTCAACGTTTGTAGTATAGCTTCTTTGAATATCTCTCGTTTGAGTTCAATTGCATTATACTGTCTTGGTATATTTTTTGGTTCAAAATTTTCAAGTCCGAGTTCTTTTTGGACCTGCTTGGTATAAAAAGAAGCAAGTTCTTCGAAATCTTCGGGTCGTTCACTCAGCGGAGGAAGCTGCAAAATAACGGGAAAAAACTCTTCATACTCACTTTTGGAAACTTCGCTCAAAGCTATAATGGTATGCTCTTTCAACCGTTCCATAATTTGACGAATGTCCGTAGCATTGTGCAAATCTGCGATACCAAATTTTTCGGGCAACTCTTTGTAATCTTTGATTTCATCTATGTTATGAAAAGCAAGATCGGGGAAAACCTCTCTTACCAAGGTCATCTTACCGCTCCCTTCTTCTCCTACCACCAAAATATTTATAGGCAACCGTGAAGAGATACGAAGAGTATTGAGCAGCTTTTTACTGACCGGTGATCTTGCTATGAAACGTTGCATATATTTCCTTTATAGTTTAAACTCCTCTTCGATATTTTTTGCCAGAACCATACCTTTTACCGTCAAACCAGCAGCATTGATCAGATCTTCCTCTTTAAGTTCTTTTAAAAGTTTTTTTCCCTCTTTTCGAGTGAAAAGATGAGAACCTTCTAACATAGTGATTACATCCAAAAGCGCTTCCTGCGGCTCTTTCTTGTAAATAGCCAACAACAGTACTTTTTTATTTATATCCATTATGTAGGCCTTCGAAATTTTATTGACATATATTTTAACTATAGTGTCAGTCTAAAAAAGATATAATATCCAAAAAATTTTTTTAGAGGAAACGATGGCAGATCTATTTGAAAAGAACCAAGACATCCAAGAGATCGATATAGAAGAGTCCGTTAAAAGTAGTTACCTTGACTACTCGATGAGTGTTATTATCGGTCGGGCTTTACCTGATGCTAGAGATGGACTCAAACCTGTACATAGACGAATCCTCTATGCGATGAATGAACTGGGACTCACAAGTCGAGCCGCATATAAAAAGAGTGCGAGGATTGTAGGAGATGTTATCGGTAAGTATCACCCGCATGGAGATAGCGCCGTCTACGAAGCACTTGTAAGAATGGCACAAGATTTCAGCATGCGTATCCCTCTTGTAGATGGACAAGGGAACTTTGGTTCCATCGACGGTGACAATGCTGCAGCGATGCGATACACAGAAGCTCGTATGACTCCACTGGCTGAAGAACTCCTCAGAGATATCGACAAAGACACCGTCGATTTCATTCCAAACTATGATGATACCCTGAGTGAGCCAGATGTTTTACCAAGCCGCGTCCCAAACCTCTTGCTGAACGGCTCAAGTGGGATTGCTGTTGGGATGGCAACCAATATCCCTCCCCATAGACTCGATGAACTTATCGATGCTCTCGTTTTGCTCATCGACAATCCACAAGCAGAATTGAATGAAGTGATGCAATTCGTTCAAGGACCAGATTTTCCAACAGGCGGTATCATCTTTGGAAAGCAGGGAATCTTAAATGCTTATAAAACAGGACGAGGAAGGATAAAAGTCCGGGCTAAAACCCATATCGAAAAAGTCAAAAACAAAGAAATTATCGTTATCGATGAAATCCCGTACCAAGTCAACAAAGCCAGGCTCATTGAACAGATCGCCCAGATGGTAAGAGAAAAGCAGCTTGAAGGAATCAGTGAAATCCGAGATGAAAGTGATAGAGAAGGCATTCGGGTTGTGATTGAACTCAAAAAAGATGTGATGAGCGATATTATCCTCAACAATCTTTACAAATCGACGCAAATGGAAGTGACATTTGGCATCATTTTGCTTGCCATCGTCAATAAAGAGCCAAAAGTTTTTACGCTTTTGGAACTGCTCCATCTTTTCCTCAACCACAGACGAACTATAGTCATTCGACGAACTATTTATGAGCTTGAAAAAGCAAAAGCAAGAGCACATATCTTAGAGGGACTTTTAAAAGCCCTTGATAATATCGATGAAGTGATAGCCACTATCAAAGCAAGTGAAGATACACCTACTGCTCGCATCAATTTAATGGAAAAATTTGAACTTACCGAAATCCAGGCCAATGCCATCTTAGATATGAAACTGCAGCGCCTCACAGGACTTGAGAGAGAAAAACTAGAAAACGAGTATAAAGCGCTTATGGAAGAGATAGAAAGACTCAGTGCCATTTTAAAAAGTGAAGCAAAGCTCAATGAGATCATCAAAGAGGAGCTTCTTGAAATTAAAGAGAAATTTACCACTCCACGCCTCACGGAAATCGTAGAAAGCTACGAAGAGATCGATATAGAAGATCTTATCCCGAATGAACCGATGGTAGTAACCATCACGCATAGAGGTTATATTAAACGGGTTCCACTAAAACAGTATGAAAAACAAAAAAGAGGCGGCAAAGGAAAAACAGCTATCACCACGTATGAAGACGATTTTATTGAGGACTTCTTCATCTCCAATACCCACGATACTTTGATGTTTGTGACAGACAGAGGGCAACTCTATTGGCTCAAAGTCTATAAAATCCCGGAAGCCGGTCGAACTGCCAAAGGAAAAGCTGTTGTTAATCTCTTGCAACTTCAACCAGATGAGAAGATCAAAGCTGTTATTCCCACAACCGATTTCAGTGAAGATAAATCCTTGGCATTCTTTACCAAAAACGGAATTGTCAAAAGAACAAATCTGGCTGAATTTAGCAATATCAGAAATATCGGTATTCGAGCCATTACACTGGATGAGGATGATGAACTGGTTCAAGCCAAAATCGTTAAACCTGAGACAAAATGGCTCTTTATTATCACCAAAAAAGGGATGTGTATCCGCTTTCCTGTGAACGATGTACGTGAAATGGGCAGAAGTGCTCGAGGAGTTACAGGCATCCGCTTCAAACATGAAGGTGATTTCGTTGTAGGAGCTGAAACGATTGCAAGTGAAGAGCAAGAGCTTCTCACTGTCAGTGAAAAAGGGATAGGAAAACGAACAGAAGCAAAAGAGTATCGTGAACAGTCCCGAGGGGGCAAAGGTGTTATCGCTATGAAGCTCACTCACAGAACAGGGGATATTGTCGGAGTTGTTACGGTTGAAAACAACAAAGACCTTATGGTGCTCACATCCAGTGGAAAAATGATACGAGTGGATATGGAAAGTATCCGAAAAGCTGGACGAAATACGAGTGGTGTCATGATTGTTCGATTAGAAAGCGGCGATAAAGTAGTCAGCATTGCCAAGTGTCCAAAAGAAGAAGAGGAGGAAATCAATGAGGAAAGTTAATGTGGCAGTAGTCGGTGCTACAGGAGCCGTCGGCGAAGAGATGCTTCGCGTTATGGAGGAGGTCGATTTTCCTGTAGCAAAACTTGTTCCACTGGCAAGCGCAAGAAGTGCCGGAAGTGAAGTAGAATATAAAGGCGAATCCGTCGTTGTCAAAGAGTTGACCGAAACAGTATTTGAAGAAGAAGAGATTGAGATAGCCCTTTTTAGTGCAGGAGGAAGCGTATCGGCTCATTATGCACCCTTTGCAGCAGAAGCGGGAGCAGTGGTGATCGACAATACAAGCCACTTTCGAATGGATCCGGAAGTTCCACTGGTCGTTCCAGAAGTTAACCCTGAAGATATCGCTGCTTGGAAGAATAAAGGGATCATTGCCAATCCAAACTGTTCAACGATCCAGATGGTACAGGCTTTGAAGCCGCTTGATGATGTATTTGGAATCAAACGGGTTGATGTAGCCACATATCAGGCAACAAGCGGAGCCGGCAAAAGCGCAATGGAAGAGCTTGTTATGCAGATGAAAGATTTTTTTGCTTTTAAACTGGATGAGAGTGAACACAAAAAGTTTCCTCACCAAATAGCACTCAATGTTATTCCGCAAATCGATAAGTTTATGGATAATGGCTATACAAAAGAAGAGATGAAGATGGTCAATGAGACCAAAAAAATCATGCACAAAAATATCGAAGTAAGTGCTACATGTGTACGCGTACCAGTTCTTAGGGGACACAGTGAAGCAGTTACTGTGTGGTTTGAAAAAGACATCGATGCAGATGCAGCAAGAGAAGCACTCTACAATGGCAAAAATATCGTAGTCGTAGACAATCCACAAAACAATGAATATCCTATGCCTATCATGGTAGTGGATAAAGATGAAACCTATGTAGGTAGAATCAGAAAAGATGTGTACAGAGACAATGTCTTGCATATGTGGGTTGTAGCAGACAACCTAAGAGTTGGTGCGGCAACGAATGCTGTACGAATTGCACTCAAATGGCTGGAGATGGAAGAAGCATGAAATGGCTTGAACAAATCTTTGAAAATGGCCTATGGCAGAGTAGACTTTTTATCATATTAGCCGTCATTTTTGGGATGATTGGAGCAATCGTTTTATTTATTGTTGCAAGTATCGACATCTACAATGTAGCGGCCTATTCCATCAATGTCCTCCTTGCTCATGCTCATCCGCACAATTTTCATGAAAGAATCGTAGGCGATATTATAGGGGCGGTAGATTTGTATCTCATTGCCGTTGTTATGCTGCTTTTTAGTTTTGGACTCTATGAACTTTTTATCTCCAAAATTGATGCAGCAGAAAATAGTGAGAGCTCCAAAATACTGCAGATTCACAGCCTTGATCAACTCAAAGACAAGCTAGCAAAAGTGATCGTAATGGTCCTCATCGTCAGCTTTTTTAAACGTGTGCTGCATACGGAATTTCATGGTGCTTTGGAAATGCTCTATTTTGCAGGTTCCATCTTCGCACTGGCTATCGCTCTATATTTTTTGCATAAAGGCTCAGAACAACACTAAGGATATTTCATGGTATTTATCGATGCATGTTTTCGAAAAAAAACACCCTATACACCTATTTGGATGATGCGTCAGGCTGGACGCTATTTGCCTGAATATATGGAAGTACGAAACAAGGCGGGAGATTTTTTAACGCTTTGTAAAAATCCTGAAATGGCTGCTGAAGTCACACTACAACCCGTAGAAATACTTGATGTCGATGCAGCTATTTTGTTTAGCGATATTTTGGTCATTCCACTTGAAATGGGAATGGATCTTCGCTTTGAAAAAGGCGAAGGTCCTGTATTTAGCAAACCTGTAAGAACATGGGAGGATTTGGAAAGTCTCTATGAATTTCCGGAAGAGCGTCTTGGATATGTCTATGAAACAATAAAGATAGTACGAAAAAAACTGCCAAAAAACAAAGCCCTTATAGGTTTTAGTGGAGCCCCATGGACACTGGCTACCTATATGGTTGAGGGAAGCGGATCAAAAACCTACGCAGCGATCAAAAAACTGATCTACACCGACCCGGAATTCATGCATGCACTCATGATCAAGATTACAGAAGCAGTGAAAGCGTACCTTGTAAAACAGATTGAATCTGGTGTCAATGCAGTGCAGATTTTTGACAGCTGGGCAAGCGCACTGGAAAAAGAGAAGTTTTTTGAGTTTAGCTGGGATTATATGGTTGATATCGCAGAATTTTTGAAAGAGCATTATCCTGAAATTCCTGTCATTCTTTTCCCAAAAGGAATTGCAGGATACTTGGATGATATCTATGGAAAATTTGACGTGTTTGGCGTTGACTGGGGAACACCGATAGACTTAGCGAAAGAAAAACTCGGCAATCGATATGTATTACAAGGAAACATGGAGCCAACGAGACTCTACTCCAAAGAGGCTATTAAAGAGGGGGTAGAAAAAATTATAGCAGTGATGGGAGCCAAAGAGGGGCATATTTTCAACCTTGGTCATGGAATGCTTCCAGATCTTCCAGTCGAAAACGCCAAATACCTTGTAGAGCTTGTCCACGATTTGACACGACGATGAGTATCATTTTCGGTCCAGTAAATTCCAGGAGGTTTGGTCTCTCTCTTGGGATTGATCTTTCTCCTGTACAAAAATCGTGCAATTTTGACTGCCTCTATTGTGAACTTGAACCCGCAAAGCAAGCTGATACAATTTCCAACCCTCCAACTGTTCAAGAAGTCATACAAGAGACCCAAAAAGCTTTAACAGAATTTAGCGATATCGATGTCATTACCGTTACTGCTAATGGAGAGCCAACATTGTACTCTTATCTTAACAAACTGGTTGAGAGACTCAACGAAATCAAAAAGAATAAAAAACTGCTCATCCTCTCCAATGCCAGTCGTATCAATGAGCCATCCATACAAGAAATACTCACAAAATTTGATATCGTCAAACTCTCTTTGGATAGCGCCAATCAAAGAACTTTCAGACGGCTTGATCGTCCTTTAAAGGGTATCGAAATCCAAGATATTATTAAAGGTATGATCGAGTTTCGAAAGATCTATAAAGGTTTTTTTGTTATAGAGATTTTAGTGGTACAAGGCATCAACGATAAACCTGAAGAATTTGAAGCACTCAATGCAATCCTGCAACACATAAAACCAGATCGCATCGACATAGGTACAGTGGACCGTCCCCCCGCCTATAAAGTGGAACCAGTAAGCTATGAAAAGCTCTTTGATCTCTCAAGAAAGATTCATAATCTCCCAGTTACTATCGTTTCTCGAAAAAAAGATCAATCCTTTGCACTACACCTTGATGAAAAAGAGATTGTGAATCTTATTTCTCATAGACCATTGACACTGGATGATGTTGAAACTTTATTTGACAAAACGACAAGAAAGTATTTTCAAAAATTACTGGATACCGGTAAACTGTCTCTACGAAAAGTAGGAAATATTTCATTTATAAAATTGCAATAGGAATTTGAAAAAACACGCTTCCAAACTCTTGACATTTGTTATTTTTTCATTTATAATTCTACTCAACAAAACGAGCCGAAAGCTCCAAAACTCCGATATTCCGGATTAGCTCAGCGGTAGAGCAACCGGCTGTTAACCGGTTGGTCGCAGGTTCGAATCCTGCATCCGGAGCCATTACAAAAAACTTCCATAGCCATAGAAATCCTTCATGCATGAGAAACCAAAATTATTTATAAATCTTTTACAATTTTTATTTATAATGTAAAAAAAAATGAAGGATACATGGTGAGCTCGTTATTAATACCTTTCGTCGCTCTATCTACTTTTGCAGCATCCTATAGTTTAACTCCACTCAAGATAACACCTCATGTCTACTGCTTCTTTGGAAAAAATGAAATACCCAATAAGCACAATAACGGCAACATCAGTAATAGCTGTTTTGTGATATTAAAAAATGGCGTTGCGGTATTTGATACAGGTCCAACCTATATGTATGCCAAAGAGGAAGTTACACAGATTCGAAAAATAACACCTAAGAAAATAAAATATGTTATTAACTCACACTATCACGATGATCATATCTTAGGAAACTCTTATTATGCTACGCTTGGCGTACGAATATACGGTACGAAAGAGATAGAACACAAGTATCAAAATACTACGAATACGAGAATGCAACAGCATATCACCAAAGAGTCATACAAAGATACACAACTCGTGTTACCAACACACTATGTGACTAAGTCCATCACTCTTGACAATGAACTCCAAGTCATACCAATTCCCCATCCAGCTCATACAAAATCGGATCTCATAGCTTTCTATCCAAAAGAACGGGTTGTGTTTGCAGGGGATATTATATTCAATGATAGGCTCCCTTCCATTCGCGATGGTGATATAGAAGGCTGGCTTAAAGCAATCGATTTCATTCTTTCTCTCAAACCAAAATACATTATTGGGGGACATGGTATGAAATATGACACTAAAGCATATATCTTTACAAAAGAGTATCTACAACAACTAAGAAAAGAGTTCAAGAAAGCGATAGAAGATGGCATTGAGCTTGACGAAGTTACTACAAAAATCACATTACCACAATATAAAAATATGAAACTTTATAAAGAATTACATAGAAAAAATGTATTCAAGGCGTATCAGATTTACGAATGGGAAGAGGAGTAGAATAAATCAATACACTCTGTAACGTGCACGACTCGGTATAAGCCATAAAGCAAACTTTTACTCAAACTTTTGTAACATAAGAAAAAAGTATGAGGAGGTTCGATGCAGATTGAAAATGAGGGGTTACTTACACAGCTTGGTTACCACCCTGATAGTGCTACATTGGCACAGCTTCAAGCAATCAAGGAAAAAACTCCAGGTTTTGAAAAGATTAAAAAACATATTGTTGCGCTTCATGACCATCTCAAAAATTATGGAGGATTTGTAGCACTTTCCAACTCCGTTCCTCATCTAAAAATTAAAATAACCGATCCATCTAAGCTGGAAATTGCTCTTGAAGAGCTCAACAAATGGGCGCAAAAATATAACGTCACGTTGCAAAAAGTGCAAGGTAAAGAGACCTACTATATCGTTTCTGTCTCTTGAGCATCCGCCAACGTCAAAGCAAAAAGGGGATTTGCCCCTTCTCTTTTTGCTGCACTGTACGCTTCTTGTAATGTCGTTCCCGTTGTAACAATATCATCAACCAAGATGATATCATCTTTTGGACCTTTATATTGAAAACCTCGTGGATGTTGCAATCGATACTGTAACGATTTTCCAGAATAACTCACATCATGTTTCGCTTGCAACGCTCCATAGCAAACTTGAATCATTGCACTCTTGAGAGCATGCGCCAAAATGGCAGTATGGGAATATCCACTCCTTTCGATTCGATCATCAATCGCTATAGCAGTAGCTTTTTGATCAAAATGTTGTGCAAAATGTACAAATGAATTTCTAGCCATGATTGTAAAAACTGAAGCGCCGATATAGTGGTGTTTTGTATGCAACAAAGGGGCTATTTCACTATACTCATAAAAACTGATCACTTCAAATTGATCAAAGATTTTTCTTCGTTTTATTGTGGGCTTTAGAAGAGTGGTTTGACAAGTTCTACAAATGATCTGCCAGGAAAAATCCTGGCATACAAGACAGCGCATCAGTCAATTTTTAAAACGCTCAAGAAGGCTTCTTGCGGCAGTTGTACCTTTCCGATAGCCTTCATACGCTTTTTCCCCTCTTTTTGTTTCTCAAGCAGCTTTCGTTTTCTTGTAATATCCCCGCCGTAACATTTGGCAGTAACATTTTTTCGCATCGCACTCACAGTCTCGCGAGCAATGATCTTGTTACCTATACTTGCTTGAATCGCTACTTCAAAAAGCTGTCTAGGGACCAGCTCTTTCATCTTTTTGACAAGTTCTCTTCCCTTATATTGGGCCTTCTCTTTTGGAACGATGATGGAAAGCGCATCCACCACTTCTCCCGCTACTCGGATATCAAGTTTAACAAGATCTCCCTCTTTATATCCACTTGGTTCATAATCAAAACTTGCATACCCTTTCGTGACAGTTTTGAGTTTGTCATAGAAATCCATCACGATCTCATTCATCGGGATCTCATACTCAAGCATCACTCGATCTTGCGTGATATAGTCCATCTTCAGCTGAACGCCTCTTTTTTCGCTTAAAAGATTGAGTACATTTCCCAAAAACTCAGTCGGCGTGATGATCGTCGCTTTCACATAGGGTTCATAAATCGTATCGATCTCTTGGGGAGGCGGCAGTTCGCTTGGATTTTGAATCTCGATAGTCTCACCATCGGTTTTTTTGACTTGATACGTCACTGTAGGGGCCGTAGCTATGAGATCAAGCCCAAACTCTCTCTCCAACCGCTCTTTGACAACCTCCATATGCAAAAGACCCAAAAACCCGACACGAAATCCAAATCCAAGAGCAGCCGAAGTCTCTGGTTCAAAAGCAATAGCGGCATCATTGAGTTTGAGTTTATTGAGGGCTTCTCGCAAATCTTCAAATTTGTCCGTATCGATGGGATACAACCCCGCAAATACAAAAGGTTTTGCCTCTTCAAAACCCTCTATCGGCTCTGGTGTTGGATTTTTTGCATCCGTAATCGTATCCCCCACCTGTACATCACCAATGTTTTTCAACCCCATTACAACGATGCCGATTTCACCCGTTTTTATCGCATCAGTTTTTTGAGGGTTGATGGGATGCGGATACATGAGATCGATTACTTCATGGGTTTTTCCTGTTCCCATGACAAGGACTTCTTGTCCTTTTTTGATCTCTCCTTCAAATACTCGAACCAATGCAAGGGCCCCCAGATAGCTATCGAACCAGCTATCATAGATAAGCGCTTTTGTAGGAGCCGATGGATCGCCTGAAGGGGCCGGAATTCGCTCAATGATGGCATCAAGGAGCTCTTTGATCCCCTGCCCTGTTTTGGCACTTACTTCAATTGCATCGGTACAGTCAAGTCCGATGGTATTTTCAATATCGGCTTTCACTCTTTCTGGATCAGCTGCAGGCAAATCGATTTTATTGATGACAGGAATGAGTTCAAGATCATTTTCCAGTGCAATATAGACATTGGCAATCGTCTGTGCTTCGACACCTTGGCTTGCATCTACCACCAGCAGAGCCCCCTCACTGGAAGCTAAAGATCTGCTCACTTCGTAGCTAAAATCCACGTGTCCCGGTGTATCGATGAGATTGAGGATATACTCTTTGCCATCTTTTTTGTAGGTGAGTCGCACGCTTTGCGCTTTGATGGTGATGCCGCGCTCTTTTTCTATATCCATCGTATCCATCACCTGATCGCTCATCTTTCTGTCTTCAATAGCCCCACACTCTTGGATCAGGCGATCGGCAAGGGTACTTTTGCCGTGATCGATGTGTGCGATGATGGAGAAGTTTCGTATATTTTCCATAGGTACCTTTTTACCGAAAGAGGCTGTTGACACTTTCATTGTAGTACACTCTTCGGATCACTTCCCCAAAGAGATTTGCCACAGAAAGCACTTTGATTTTTTCACTCTCTTTTTTGAGAGGGAGGGTATTGGTGACTACAAGCTCATCCAATTCACCGTTTTCTATTCGCTCATACGCCGGTCCGCTCAGCACCGGGTGGGTACAGCAAGCCATAACGGAATTTGCCCCTTTTGCTTTGAGAGCAGCAGCCGCTTTGACGATGGTTCCAGCAGTATCGATCATATCATCGACGATGATGATATCTTTTCCTTCTACGTTACCGATGATGTTCATCACTTCCGATTCATTCGCTTTTTCTCTTCGCTTATCCACGATAACCATATCGTATCCCAGTTTTTGGGCAAAATATCTGGCCCTTGCAACGCCACCGATATCAGGGCTTGCCACAACGGGATTTGGCAAATTTTTACTTTTGACATACTCTTTGAAAATGATAGAACCGTAGAGGTTGTCCACGGGAATATCGAAAAACCCCTGAATCTGCCCTGCATGCAGATCCATCGTAATCACTCTTGTGATACCGGCTTTTTCAAGCATATTTGCCACCAGTTTCGCAGTGATTGGAACTCTTGGAGCCGCCTTTCTATCTTGTCTTGCATATCCAAAATAGGGCATCACAGCAGTAATGGAAGCAGCCGATGATCGACGAAGCGCATCAGTCATGATAAGAAGCTCCATCAAGTTGTCGTTTGCAGGAGCTCCTGTTGGCTGGACGATAAAAACATCTCGCCCACGGACTGATTCTTGAATTTGAACATTGATCTCTCCATCGCTAAACCGACTCACAGTCGCCTGTGACATTGGAACACCAAGATACTGAACCATCTCAGCTGCAAAATCGGGATGTGCGGTACCACTGAAAACTTTATAGCCTCTCATCTGCTCTCCTAAAAAGTTTTTGCAATTATATCTAAACTATCCAGCCACCGCCCAATACTTTCTCTTCATCATAAAAGACACCCGCTTGTCCTTTTGCCACACCATAAACGGGCTCTTTAAGGGTCACACTTGCAACGGAACCGTCAATTTTCACATGACACGGTACTTTATGGGTTCGATAGCGTATCTTGATATAGCAGTCAAACTCCTTTTGATCCAAAAACATATTGAGTCCACGAAGAATAATCTGCCTCTTTTCCAACTGCTCTTTCGTACCAACAACAATTCTGTTTTTATGGGGAATGATATCAAGAACATAGTGTGGCTGGTGCGCTTTAAAAAGACGGAAACCTTTTCTCTTGCCAATGGTATAATGCATGTATCCCTTATGCTCTCCTATCACTTTGCCATGTGTGTCGACCACTTCTCCCGGCATTTCCACTTCGGTATGCTCTTTAAGCACATCGATATAGTTGGTCTCTACAAAACAGATCTCACTACTCTCTTTTTGCTCCGCGATGCTTTTGAGCAAAGGGATTTTCATCGCTTCCTTTTTTACATCTTCTTTGTGCCAATCACCCAAAGGAAAAATGATTCTTGGCAAAAACTCTTTTTTTAAATTAAACAAAAAATAGCTTTGATCTTTGCTTTTGTCTGTGGCTTCATAGATAAATTTCCCGTCCGTTTTTGCGTAATGGCCCGTGGCAACCTTTTCTACGCCAAGTCTATCTGCAAATTCTATCAATTCGGTAAATTTCATCACTCGATTACACATTGCGCAAGGGTTTGGTGTGAGTCCGGCCACATACCCATCAACGAAAGGTTGGTACACACGCTCTTGAAACTCTTTGGTGCGATCGAGCAGATGGTATTCAATGCCCAAATGTTTCGCGACTTTTTCAATATTTGCAATGTTTTTTTGATGATACTCTTCTCTTGGGTGAAATTTCATATAAACGCCGATCACCTCGTACCCTTTAGTTTGCAATAAATGAGCGGTAAAACTGCTATCCACTCCTCCACTCATTGCCACGACTATTTTTTTACTCATGCTGCACCTCTAAAATTTTTGTAACAATCTTTTGAAAAAAACTGCAATATTCGTATTTTCTTTGATTTTCGTTCCATCCTTTGCAACCGAATCTGTCAATCTTTTGGCAATTTCCCCCATCTGAATAGCAGGTAGTGACGTTATAAACTCTTTTGCCACAAGCTTTCTTGTTTTTGTGGCTTCCTCAACTATACTGCTTTTTTGTATAAATCCAAGAAGTTTGAGATCGATGCTCTTTTCCAAATGTTTTGTTGCAACACTGTCCAGTTTGTTAAAAAGAATAAGTGCTTCTTTTTTGCTTTTGACCTGATTTAAAACAATACTGACACTCTTTTTGACTCTTGAGCAATATTTTATCATAGAATAAGCATCCATTATAGCTGAAGGATCCGGAATAGTGATGATAACGGTATCCGTTGAGGCTCTCACAAAGCTCTGGACACTCTCACCAATTCCGGCACCGGTATCGATGATAAGAAAATCCAAATCTTTAAACTGTTCCAATCCTTTATAAAACTCTTCTAAAAGCGCTTCGTTATCAAAGGATAAAATCTCTTCCCCGCTCTCTCCAGGAATCAAAAAAAGATTGTCATTGATAGGTACGATCGCATCAGAAAAACGAACCTTGCCTTTCAACACATCCAAAATAGTATGTTGCGGTTTTACATTGAGAATGATGTCTTGATTGGCCAACCCTATATCTGCATCAAAAATGGCGACTTTATAGCCATATTTGGATAAAAGATAAGCAATATTTGCAGCTATGGTACTTTTACCAACTCCACCCTTGCCACTGGTAATCGTTACAAACCGCATAGCCCCTCCAGCAGATATTGTAGGGGCAATTGTACCGAATCTCTCTCGCTCCAGTGCGGATGGGGAATAGTGAGATCTTTTTGATCCACTCGCTTTTTTCCATAAAACAAAATATCGATATCGAGTGTTCTCGGAGCGTTTTTGAAACTTCTTTTCCTTCTGAAACGTTTTTCTGTTTGAAGACAAAAATGCAAAAGTTCTCTCGGAGAAAACGAAGTTTGAACAATAATCACCGAATTGTAAAAATCTGGTTGATCAAAATAACCAAAAGGCGGGTTTTTAAGCACTGGAGCCGTTCGTAGTAGTCGTACATGCGGATGAGAGGCAAGATAAATTGCCAGTTTACGAAAACGTCTTCGCACATTGCCAAGATTGCCTCCTATTCCGAGGATGGCAATCTCTCCATTTGTATATTTAGAGAAATTTTTTGGATAGAGCGGATCGAAATAAAAGACAAGATCCTCGCTGAGCTTCTTTCGCACCTACAATACCTCTGCCCGTCCGTTTCGCAGCACAACCATATCTTCTATTCGGATACCAAACTCTCCAGGGATATAAATGCCAGGTTCAATGGTAAATACCATGCCATCTTCAAGAATCTGTTCATTTTTTGCGTTGATAAAAGGCATCTCATGGATATCGAGTCCAACTCCATGTCCCAAGGAGTGGACAAATGTCCCTTTGAATTCGCTCTTGTCGATGATTTCTCGAGCCACTTTATCCAGATCTTTTGCTTTCATCCCGCTTCTTGCAGCCTCGATCGCACGCTCTTGTGCTTTTTTAACAAGATCGTAGGCCCGTTGGATTTTTGGATTTGAAAAGGTTTGCTCTTTGCCAAAATGGATGTTTTCACCAAAACAAGCGGTTCTTGTGCGGTCACTGCAGTAGCGTTTGTACTTGATACCGGCATCAAAGAGTATGAGATCACCTTTTTGTAATCTTTTTTCACCCGGCAGTGCATGGGGTTTTGCAGCGTTTTCATTGATGGCAAAGATGGGATCGAAACTGAGATCAAATTCTCCAAATCTGCTCAGATGTGCAATCGCTTCAAAATGAAGTCTCTTTTCACTCCACCCTTCACACTCTTGCAACTTTTTTGCAAATATATCGAAGGCTTCGGCATTCAGCTCTACCGATCTTTTAATAAGTGCGATCTCCTCTTCCGTTTTGATGAGTCGTTTTTTCCAAGAAAGATTTGCTCTTTTTCTCCAATCGATACGAAACTTTGAAAGTTCGGAAAAATCGGCACAACTGAACTCTTTTGGATCGAAATAGACCCGTTTTACGCCACTTTTTCGAATAATCTCTCTTGCCGTTTTATAAAGATTTCGTGTCTCAATAACCTCAGCATCTCTTATCTGTTCTTTGGCCTCTGTAGTATAGCGGGCATCGGTCAGAAAATATTTTTCATCGCCTAAAGCGATCAAAAGTTCATTATCGCAGCTAAAACCACATTCATAATAGACTGCGTTTTCATCTTTGAGTATATAGTTCATGCAACCTCCAAAGGCTTACGCCTGTTGAGGTTGTTGCTGTTGCTGCGCTTTAAGAGCTTCAATCTCTTGGAAAATCTGATGCATGGCAACCATGGCAAGATGATAGCTAAATGGCCCAAAACCTGTGATCACTCCCGCACACACTGGAGCAATCATACTTTTTTGCCGAAACTCTTCACGTCTATATACATTGCTCAAATGCACTTCGATTGTAGGAAGCTGTACCGCTGCAATCGCATCACGAATAGCAATGGATGTATGTGTATAGGCTCCTGCATTGATGATGATACCATCAGCATCTCCCAAAGACTCCTGAATCTTGTCGACTATTTCGCCTTCAAGATTGCTTTGGAAAAATTCGATATCCAAGCCATTCGCATCGGCGAAGTTCTTCATCTGCTTGTGAATATCTTCCAGTTTCATAGGACCATAGATATGTTGCTCACGAATTCCAAGCATATTGAGATTGGGACCTTGAATGACCATCACTTTCATTCTGTTTCCTTTTTTATCGGTATTATTTTAAGGTATGATTATATCAAATATTTCAAGGAGACTCGGTGCGAATTATCAAACCTTTTGCAATTCTCACTCCGCAAACAATCATACAAGATAAAGCTGTTGCATTTGATAAAAAAATCGAAGCTATCGATACGGTAGAAAATTTGATCAAAAAATATCCCAATGCAGCAGTCGAACATGATGAAAATGCTCTTTTGCTTCCAGGATTTGCAAATCCTCACCTCCATTTGGAATTTAGTGCAAACAAAGCAACGTTGCAATATGGCGACTTTATCCCGTGGCTGTACAGTGTCATACGACACCGAGAAGATCTCTTGCCGCTATGTGACGGGGCATGTTTAGAGCAAACCCTATGGTCCATCATCCAAACCGGAACCACCGCTATAGGCGCAATTAGTAGTTATGGAGAGGACCTGCAAGCCTGCGTCGATTCGGCTTTGAAAGTCGTCTATTTCAACGAAGTGATCGGTTCAAACGCTGCAACCGCCGATGTGATGTATGCCTCTTTTTTGGAGCGATTTCATCAAAGTAAAAAGCATGAAAACGAGCGATTTAAGGCAGCTGTCGCTATCCATTCGCCCTACTCTGTACATTACATCTTGGCCAAAAGAGCACTCGATATCGCTAAAAAATATGGCTCTTTGGTGTCTGTGCATTTTATGGAGAGCAGGGCTGAGCGAAAGTGGCTCGACAAAGGAAGCGGGGAGTTTGCCAAGTTTTTCAAAGAGTTTTTGAATCAGACAAGACCTGTGAATGACACAAAAAGCTTTCTTGAACTCTTCAAAGAGCTTCATACCCTTTTTGTCCATATGGTCTGGGCCAATGAAGAAGAGATTCAAACCATCGCTTCATATAACGCCCACATCATCCACTGTCCCATCTCAAACAGGCTGCTTGGCAACGGTGTTTTGAACCTTGAAAAAATAAAATCCATTCCGTATGCCATTGCTACAGACGGGCTCAGTTCCAACTATTCGCTTAATATGTATGAAGAACTAAAAGCCGCCCTTTTTGTCCATCCTTACAAAGAGGCTACCACATTTGCGAAAGAGCTGATTATCCGTGCAACTAAAGCAGGATATGATGCTCTTGGATTTGAGGGAGGTGAGATAGCTGTGGGAAAAGATGCGGACATGCAACTCATCGATCTGCCTGAAGGCTTAACAAATGTCGAAGATCTCTACCTCCATACAATTTTACATACAAAAAAACCCAAAAAAGTCTATATCCAAGGAGTAGAATATGTCTGAAAACAAAAACTCCATAACCTCTTTTTTTTCAACACTTTTTTCGCCTCTTACGGCACTTCTTGATTTTTTGCAAAAATATTTCAAAGGTATTTTGCTTCTCATCGCTCTATTGCTTCTTATAGGAGCTTTGCAAAAAACGACGCTGCAAAAGCCAAACCTTATGGAGATACGACTCAATGGCCCTATCATCGATGCAAAGAATATCCTCAAAAAAATAGAGTTGGCCGAACAGCCAAACATCAAAGGGGTTCTTTTCGTAGTCAGTTCACCGGGAGGTGCGGTAGCCCCAAGTATTGAAATATCGCGAGCCATCAAACGACTCAATGCTAAAAAACCGGTCATCACCTATGCCGCCGGAACACTGGCAAGTGGAAGCTACTACGCCTCTATCTGGAGCAAAAAGATTATCGCCAATCCAGGAAGTGCAGTCGGTTCCATCGGTGTGATTTTAGAAGCTCCAAATCTTAAAGGCTTGCTCGATAAACTTGGCGTTGCTCCACAAGTGGTCAAAGCCGGAAAATATAAAGAGGCCGGAACGCCATTTCGGCCATGGAAAACATATGAAAAGGAGGAGCTGCAAAAAGTCATCAACGATACCTATGATATGTTTGTGCACGATGTAGCAAAAGCAAGGGGGCTGGATCCAAAAAACAAAGATCAATTTGCCGAAGCACATATTTTTACAGCTCGACAGGCTCAAAAAGTGGGACTCATCGATGAGATAGGTGACTATTTTTCAGCAAAAAAAGAGCTTGAAAAGATAAGCGGTGTTCGAAAAGCCATCTGGGCCAAAGAGGATCCGTGGGAAAAATTTATGGACCAAGTAGCACAAAAAAGCAGTACTATGATTGTGGATATGCTTTTTGGATTAAAACTTTTCTAAACAGTGCTTTTGCAAAAATGGTGGAGGATTGGTCACAAAGTAGGTATAGGCTTCATGCACAGTTCCTTGTTCATCCTTCACTTCAATTTTCGCTCTAAAGTAATAGCGGGGCACCTCTTCGAGTCTGTCAACTTGTTTCAATGTCCTCAAATCCACTTCGTACAGTTCCCCTTGCACTCTTTTGCCTTTGCCAGGCATGTCAATGAGATAGGGATAGATTTTTTTGGGCGCTATCATCGGGTATGGATGTAATGTTGTCGCATTTCCTAAAAAGATGGCGTTTTGCAGATAGTGATGATTGCAATACCCCTGTTTGAGCGTCCCGTATACAAACAGTTTATAATGCATCTTTGGACAGGATTTTCGCCAACGCTTTATAGTGTAGATCTTGTAATTCTACTTCATCTCCAACATCAATATCTTCAAGTGACACCGGTTTTCCGTTTTTAACCATCTGTGCACTGTTTTTTGGTATCTTTTTTGCTTCCATTGCCATTGTGAGCTTTTGCTGCAATGATGTAAGGTCTTGCTGTTTTTGCTTCCATATCCACTCAATTTTTTGATCAAAAAGCGTTTTGAGATGCGGTATCTCATGCGAACTGTTTTTCAATATCACAGTAATAGTTTCTTTCATCCGCTCTTTCATAATGGTAATCTCTTTTTCATAAAACTCAAGGCGCTTTTGGGGAGAGAGCTGGAAAAGGGAGTTTTGCAAATGATCAAGCTCTTGGGTTTTAAGTTGAAGTATCGTTTGCATCCGTTTTGTAAGGCGCTGCATCAGCAGATCAAGATGCATCAGCATCTCTTGCCGATCCGGTAAAATCATCTCCATCGCCGCGCTTGGCGTGGGAGCCCGAAGATCAGCGACAAAATCGCTGATCAAAAAATCGATCTCATGGCCTACTGCCGAGACTATAGGCGTTTTGGCTTCAAATATGGCATCAGCCACAATCTCTTCGTTAAATGGCCACAGATCCTCCAAACTTCCACCACCTCTTCCCACCACGATCACATCAACACCCAAACCGTCGGCATAGGCTATTGATCTTGCAATCATAGGTGCTGCATCGCTCCCTTGCACCAACGTATCGACAACATAGACTTTCACCAAAGGCCATCTGTTTTGAATGATACGGAGCATATCTTGCAGGGCAGCACCTGTCTGGGAAGTTACCAAGGCAATAGTTTGGATAAAATCTGGAAGCGGCTTTTTGAGTTCTGAGGCAAAATATCCCTTTTTCTCCAGTTTCGCTTTGAGCTGTTCAAATGCCAGTTGCAAAGAACCAACACCGGAAGGATGAAGTTCGGTAGCATAGAGTTGATACTCGCCTCTTGGTTTGTAAACGCCTATCTTTCCAGCTACAATCAGTTTTTGCCCATCCTCTACGCGAAACGGCACTTTCGCCAAAGCGCTTCGAAACATCACACATCGGATAACACTCTTTTCATCTTTTAGGCTAAAATAGAGATGCCCGCTGGTGTGATAAGTAGGTCGGCTCACCTCCCCCTCGACATACACCTCCACAAAGTGGGACTCTAACAGATTTTTGATCTGCTCATTGAGTTGTGAAACAGTATAGACATTCATCCAAGCATCCTCAAAATCGCCTCTTTGCGAACCGCCCGACTAAAATAGAATCCTTGCAGATAGTCACAGCCCCTCTCTTTCAAAAATTGCACGGACTGCGCATTTTCCACCCCTTCGGCTGTGATCTTGTACCCAAAAATCTTTCCTATTTCAATAATTTTTTCAACCAACTTGTCATTTTGATGTTCAAAAAGATCTAACACAAAACTTTTATCGATCTTGATCTCGTCTACATCCAAATCTCGCAAATAACTCAAAGAAGAGTATCCCGTTCCAAAATCGTCGATTGCAATTTCCACGCCATATTTTCGAAATGTTTTGATCAAAGCTTTTGCATATTCCACGTTTTGGATTAACGCATCTTCCACGATTTCAAAAATGAGTCCATCTGCATAATGGCTATTTTGTATCTTTTTCAATAGCGTCTCAACATATTTTCTGTTTATAAACTGCTCGGCTGAAATATTGATTGAAACTTTCACTTCTAAATAGCCTGATTCTCTGAGTATCTGAATCATTTGCAACGCTTCATCCAAAACATAATCGGTAATTTCATATAAAAGACGATTGCCTCGCGTATATGGGAAAAATTTATCAGGGAACAGCAATCCATACTCTTTTGAATTCCAGCGAAGCAGCCCCTCCATACCAATAATTTTTTCATTGCTTGCATCGACTTTCGGCTGATAGTAAAGCTCAAACTCTTTCTCTTTCAGCCCTCTTTCAATCGCTTTTTTCATAACCAAAAAGCGTTTTGACTCAAGATCCAACGCCTCATTGTAAAAGGTAAATCTGTTTTTTCCGCTCTTTTTCGAGTTGTACATAGCAATATCAGCATTGGTTATGATCTCATCCACACTCTGCTCGCCGGCCGGAAAAATATAGATCCCTATAGAGAAATTGATATCGAGGTCATACCCTCCTATCTGTTTTTGTCCGCTATATTCACTAATGAGTTTCTCTGCAACCAAAGTCGCATTATGAACAGCTTGTTCTTTATTTTTGGCGAGATCGACCAGAATAAGCGCAAACTCATCCCCGGCAATTCGAGCTACTATATCACCATCTTTCACAACTGCTTTAAGATTTTTCGCAACCTCTTTTAATACTTCGTCTCCCACAAAGTGTCCATACGAATCGTTGATATATTTAAAGTTGTCCAAATCGATAAAGAAAAAAGCATTACAATACCCCTCTTTAATGGCGTTCTTGCGCACAACTTCCAACTCTTCAACTATCTTTTTACGGTTAAAAATTTCTGTCAAAAGATCAAGTTCTATTCGTTTTTTTATCTCATCTTCCGCCTCTTTGAGCTCCGATACATCAAAAAAATGGGCTACATAATTGGTAATTTCTCCATTTTCATCTTTGATAGCGGTAATAGATAGAACTTCCGGATAGATCGTCCCATCTTTTTTCTTATTGTAAATTTCGCCTTTCCAGTATCCTTGATGTTTTATCGCATCCCACATTTGCTGATAAAACTCTTTGTCATGTATCCCAGATTTTAAAATGGAAGGATTTTTGCCTATTACCTCTTCGGCTTTATAACCGGTAATATCTTCAAAAGCTTTATTGACACGCAAAATTTTGCCAGAAGCATCCGTAATCGTAATAGCTTCGTGAGCATTAAACGTATGACTCAATAGCTTAAGCTCTTGCGTGAGCGCTTTCTCTTTTTGTTGCAATTCAATCTGCTCCAATCCATACACACAAAGTTCTGTCATACGATAAAGCTGATCCAAAATATGGAGTTTTATATCTTCTACATTTTTTATGCCTGCTACCAACAGATATCGGCACTCTTTTTTATAATGTAAAGGAAATACTAAAAAACCCTCGATACCCCCAAACTCTTTAGGAAGCTGTGGAAAATGTTCCAAATAGTATTGCTGCTCTCTTTTTGCCTTTTGAATCAAATCTACTATATATTTTTCTTGCAATTCAGAAATCGCAGCCGGAGTAATGTTTTCACTGAAAAGCGTTTCATGTCTTTTACAATCAAATAAAAAGAGAAATTGAAACAGCTCTGTTCTGTTGATTAAAATCGCATAGGCATTCAAAAGAGCAATCTCGTTATGAATAAAAAGAATATTTTCACTGAACTTGGAAAAAATCGTAGCCATTCGTTTCTCTATTTCACTCTCTTTGAAATATTGAGTAAATTCATGCAAAAGAGAGCTAAAAATCTTCACAAACAAAAGAAGTGATACAATGGCACCTAACCAAATAGCTATACTTATAAAAAGAGCTTTTTGCGCCTCAAGTTTGAGCCTCTCTTTCCATGCCAAAATATCTTTTAAAATAGCCTCTTCTACCGCAAAAAGCGTATCGATATAGTTTGTAGCAATCTGCCACCATCTCGTTTTATCTATAGCAACTGATTGATTATTGATAATTTTTTGTTTGATTGTTTGAATCTGCTCTTTTTTCTTGAAAGAGATCATTTTATTGTATACGATTCGTATTTTTACCGGCATAACATGTTTTAATCTCTTTTCCAACTCTTGCAATTCAATTTCTAAGCGCAATAGTTTTTGAAAGAGTGCATCGCTTTTCTTTTCATTGCCAATAATATAGGCAATAAGTGCCCGCTCTTGTCCATTAATCTCTGCAATTTTCAATATGGTGTTAAAACTCACTATCGTTTTAAAAAAGGTATTATTCAAAAAGTTATGTTCAAGCAGTTCGATACTGTGAATCAACTCTTTTATCACCGCTGAATAATGGTTTAAAACCTCTATCATATCGAGTCTATTTTTATCGAAGGCAGTTCGAAAAGTTTCTATACGCTTGATACGTTCAACTATTGTATTGAAGTGCTCTTGCATAAATGGAGAATATGCCTGGGCATTGTGCAATAGATATGTTTGGTACTCGTGTATCTTTTGATTGGTGATGGCACGCTGAAGTTTTAACTTTTGACAAAAGGTATGGCTTTGTAAACATGCTATTGATAGACCTCTCTCTTTTTGCAAACTCTTAATGAGATTGAGCGTATGCTTGGTATATCGAACGGTTTGTTCTAAATAGAGGCTTTTCGTATAGGCACTATACTTTTCATACACGTAACTGCTTGAAAAATAGAGCAGTCCAATAGCAGGAACGAGAAAGATGAGAGCGATCTTGAACTTCAGATTTTTAAGTAATTTTTCCATAATCTTGTTTTTGTGCTATAAACAGCGTTGATATGCCAAAGGAGAACCCTCGTACATAGCGCATGACAAATCCATTTCTTTCAAGCTCTCTGATAAGCTGTTCTGTTGTCAAAAAGTTATCGATAGAGTTTGGCAGATACTCATACGCCTCTTTGTTGCCTGAAACCAATCCTCCAATGGTTGGAAGTACCCTTTTCATATAAAATTCAACTATCCCATCCATCAAAGAGCGTTTTTCCCTTTTGGTAAATTCCAAAATAACAAGCATTCCCCCCGGTTTTAATATACGGTTGAATTCTTTGATAGCCTCTTCTCTTTCTACGACATTGCGAATGCCATAGGTGATACTCACAAAATCGCTGCTTTCATCTTCCAATGGCAAGCTTTGCGCAAACGCTTCCGTATATTCAAAATGAGGAAATTTCTGCTTTGCCACTTCCAACATACCTCGTGAGGGGTCAACACCGACATAGCGCTCGATCTCCAACCCTCTTTTTTGTGCCGTCTTCTCCCAAAACCCCAGCATATCACCTGTCCCGCACGCCACATCTGTAACCTGTTCAATATGATCTTTATTATACAGATCATACGCTTTTTGACATGCTCTTTTGCGCCAGGCGATATCACTCCCGAAACTGAGAACCCTGTTTGCCAGATCATAACTCTTTGCAATATCATCAAACATTGTAACAATTTTTTTCTGTTTATCCATTTTTGCTCCATATCATCGTATCTGTTCCGCATGTTTGTTGGTGTAAAAATCGAAGTTTTTGTGACACTTGGTACCTCTTTCCCTCTTGGAGTACAGGAGCGACGAAAAAAAGATACCAGTTTGCCAAATCCTTTGTAGCTTCCAACATCCCTTCTCCACCTTCGATCATCACATATCGATAATTTTTTATTCTATCAAGAGTCTCTTCAATAAAGACTTTTCTGTTTGGAACATGAAAAAGAGGAATATTGTTATCAAACTTTTTGTTTCTTGAATAGATAAGAATATCAGGGGCTTTGCCTCCTACCATCCTTGCATCAAGAATAGGTCTGTCCGTTCGAACGGTATTGCCTCCGATAACAAGGAGATCTATCTTGTCCCGCAATGCATGGACAAATCGCCTCGATTCTTCACAGGATATGATACCACCATCTATAACACCATTGAGCGTTTGTGCAAGTTTGAAAAGAGTAAATGTGTTTGAGCGCCACTGAAGAAACGGCTCTATCAGCACCTTTGCCCGTTCCTCTTGTATGCCGATATCCACTTGTATTCCACAGTTTCGTAAAAAACTTGCTCCACCTGCTGCTTCCTCATTGGGATCTTGTACACCTATAGCAACTCTTTGGAAACCCAACTTTTTTATCAGAAGTGAACAGGGCGGAGTTTTGCCAAAATGGTTACATGGCTCCAACGTCACATAGATTGTCGCATTATGAAACAGATCTTTTGCGTTGGCTACAAGATATTCATGGAGTTCCAAAGCATCTTGGAGATGATGAATATGTTCATCACCTGTCAAAGCGTAATACGCCTCTTTGATCGCTTCAACTTCTGCATGAGGAGCGCCGGCCTTTGTATGTGCACCTTTGCTTATAAAACAATTATCGATTGCGACAACTGCACCGACTGCAGGATTTGGATAGGTAAGACCTTGATATCGCCAGGCTTCTTGCAAGGCGATATCCATAAAGAAGATATCGTAGTTTACCATTCAAAAATGGTCTTTGCAGATGTAATTTGATCAAATGGAACCTCTACTGGACCGTTCTTCGTTTGAAGCGTGAGAATATTGTCGTGAAAATCTTTTAATGTTCCTTCGATCGTTTCTCCATCACTTTTCGTTACACGCACCTTTTCACCGACAGATAATTCAAAATGAGACGGCTTTTTCAGTTTTCGCTCTACTCCCGGTGAGCTGACCTCAAGATTATAATCGCCGCTTACCGGAGGATGAACATCGAGAAGCGGTGAAATGAGGTTGGAGACTTCAACGCACTTTTGCAGATCCACCCCTTCGGGTGCCGTAATCGTTACACGATATACCGTTTTGCCTCGATCGCTTACCATCTCGATATCATACAGCTTCGCCCCGCAGCTCTCAACGATTTGTTTAATCTCTTGTTCCAGATTCACTTCTCTTCCTTTATCTTTGCAAAAAGCTCTTCGATTCGCTTTTGCTCTTCAAGCATCTCATCAAATTGGAAATGAAGCTTAGGGCACTTGAACCATCCGCTTGACTCCAAACAGTAAGACTGTATGATGGGTGCCGCACGTTTTAGATGTTTGAGTATCTCTTTTTGCTCTTCTGGGGTATAGATCGATTTATCGATATAGACATCAGCATCGTACATCCCGCGCTTTACATCGACTTCTGTCACGGTCAGGCCTCGAAGCATTGCATCATCGAGTGTGCCAAGAGCTTCCGCTATGAGTTCTCGAAGCAGAGACGCTGCTCTTTTTTCCTTGAGACCTTTTTTCATTTCCTCTCCTTACAGCGTTGCTGCCTCTTCCACTTCTTTGTAGGCTTCTATCACATCACCTACTTTGATATCGTTGAAATTTTCTATCATCAAACCGCACTCATACCCTTTCGTCACCTCTCGCACATCCTCTTTGAACCGTTTGAGTGAGCTTATCTTACTGTCATAAATGACAACACCGTCTCGAATAACTCGTGCTTTTGCATTTCGCTCAATGACGCCATCTGTCACAAGACATCCCGCAACAGTACCGATTTTTGGCACGTTAAACGTCTCTCGAACTTCTGCCTGTCCGATAGTCTCTTCTTTGATAATCGGACTGAGCATTCCTGAAAGAAGTGCTTTTACATCATCGATCAAATCATAGATGATTGAATAGGTTTTGATATTGACACCGAGCTGTTTCGCTTTCTCTTTCACTGCACCGGTTGGTCGAACGTTGAAGCCTAAAATCACGGCATTCTCACTGGCGTCTGCAAGGGTTACATCGCTTTCACTGATAGCACCGACTCCAGCATGGATAATATCGACCTTCACCTCTTCGTTTTTGAGTTTTTCCAAACTTCCCTTGATCGCTTCGAGGCTTCCCTGGGTATCGGCTTTGATGATAACAGGAAGCTTTTTGAGCTGGCCCTCTTTCACAAGTTGACTGAGCTCTTCAAGGCTTACCTTTGTTGTTTTGGAAAGCTCTTTTTGCCGCTCATATTCGGCCCTTCTTTCGGCATACATTCTTGCTTCTTCAGCATCTTTCACAGCAACCAAAATTTCACCGGCAGGCGGCACTTTGTCAAGTCCGACAACGACTCCCGGCTCACTCGGTTTTCGCTCTTTGATCATTTTGCCAAGGTCATCGATAATGGCTCGTACCCGGCCAAAGGCCACTCCACAAACAACGTGGTCGCCAACTTTGAGCGTACCGTTTTTGACGATGACCGTGGCAACAGGGCCTCTTCCTTTTTCCAAAGAACTCTCGATAACTACTGCTTTGGCCTCTCTTTTAGGGTTGGCTTTGAGTTCCATGATCTCTGCTTGGAGTAAAATCGTATCCAATAGATCATCTACACCCTGCCCCGTTTTCGCACTCACTTCCACAAACTCATATTCACCACCCCACTCAGTCGGAGTGATACCGATTTCAGCAAGCTGCGATTTTACAAGATCCGGATTGGCTTCCGGTTTGTCAATCTTGTTGATTGCCACGATCATAGGTACATCAGCCGTTTTTGCATGATTCACGGCTTCAACGGTTTGTGGTTTGACCCCATCATCAGCTGCAACTACGATAATGGCGATATCTGTTGCTTGCGCACCTCGAGCTCGCATCTCGGTAAACGCTTCGTGTCCCGGCGTATCGATAAAGGTGATACGTTTTCCATCTTTTTCGATCATATATGCACCGATATGCTGGGTAATTCCACCCGCCTCACGCTCGGCTATCTTGGAGTTTCTGATATAGTCAAGTAGTGATGTTTTTCCGTGATCCACATGCCCCATAATGGTAATGACCGGAGGTCTCTCTTCAAGATACTCATCTTCAACGGCATCATATACTTTCACATAATCAAGCTCTTCAAGCACATTTTTGATTTTTATCTCTACATCGAACTCTTCTGCCAAAATCTCTAACGTCTCTTTATCCAAAAAGTCGTTTTTTGTAGCCATCATTCCAAGATTGAAAAGTACTTTGATTACTTCACCGACACTTTTGCCAATCTTTTCGGCAAACTCATAAACCCGGACCTCCTCCGGAAGTTCAACGACTTTGATTTCGGTTTCGCTTTTGTTCTCTTTTTTCTTTCGTTTTTTCTTTTTGCTTCGACTGATCCCTTGCTGCTCTATCGCAAAACTTTTTCTTGCCACTTTGACCTGTTTATTTTTCTTTTGTGGCTCTTTTGGTTTTTGTTCCTCTTCAACTTTTTGTAGCTCCTCGCTAAAATCAGGAAGGACGACAACTTCCTCTTCAAGCTCCATACTCACATCGCTCAGGTCTCTGTCTTCAAGAATTTCAATTTTTTTGCCTTCATTCTTTTTCGTCGGAGGAGTACTCTTTTTCGCTTTTTTCGGCTTTCTTTTCAATGTTAAAGGAGTCTCTTTTTCAGTAGAAACTTGTGGCGTCTCCTCTTTCGCTTCTTTTTCTTCAACTTTCGGCTCAACTTTT
Organism: Nitratiruptor sp. YY08-10; assembly: GCF_016629565.1. Lineage (NCBI taxonomy): Bacteria > Pseudomonadati > Campylobacterota > Epsilonproteobacteria > Nautiliales > Nitratiruptoraceae > Nitratiruptor > Nitratiruptor sp. YY08-10. Next base: position 441,313 of record NZ_AP023057.1, on the reverse strand, counting down.
GGCCGTTTCTTTTTCACGATAACAAGGCCTCGTCTTTTTTTCAATGAAGGAGGCGTCAAGGACTCTTCAACGCTTTTCTTCTCCTGTGGCTTCTCTTCTTCTTTCTTCGATGCAGCAACTTTCTCTTCTGCCTCTTTTTTCACTTCTTCTTTTGGTTTTTCCTCTTTTTTTGGAGCACTCTTCTTCGGTTTCTCTTGCGGTTTTGCAGCCACCGGCTCAGCCGGTCCATTGATAATATAGTCTGTCAATTTTTCCGCTTCTTCAAAACTGACTCCACTAGACGGAGACTTAACTTTTAATCCCATCTCCTGAGCTTTTTGAAGTACATCTTTGCTTTTGAGGCCAAGTTCACTGGCAATCTCATGGATTCGAACTTTATCCATTATCTACAATCTCCTTTAACATTTTCAAAGCCGAAATTGGATCTATTTTACAGATTCGAGCGAGGCTTTTTTGCAGTTTTTTGTCATCCAAGCAGGAATTGCATATATAAAAGCTTCTTCCAACCCCCTGGTAACGAGTAATTTTCTTTTCTATACATTGCACTCTTATCAGCTTCTCTTGCGGCTCTCTTTTTCTGCAATGTATGCACATTCTTACTGGCTTTGACATTGGGGCTAATTATATCAAAAAATAGCTTTTTACCAAAACTACTCTTCAATAATCAATCCCTCATTATCAAAATCGAGTATCTTGACCTGATATTTCGTAAATCGATCCTTTAAAACCTTAGCAAGTTCTTTGGCTCTAGATTCATAACACAGATTGAAAAAGGTGGAACCACTGCCAGAAAGAGTGCTCATCAAAGCACCCTTTTGCAAGGCCAGCTTTTGCAGTTCAAAAAGCTCAGGCAATCCACGCATCCGGATATCTTGATGCAGTTTGTCCATCGAAGCGATGCGGAGCATCTCCCAATTTTCACTAAAAAAGGCCGCTGTAAGAAGTGAACTGCGAGAAACGTTATAGACTACATCGCTCATAGGAAAGCGCTTGGGTAGTTTTGTTCGTGAATGGGCCGTAGAAATAGGCCTGTTGGGGATCACCACGACAGCTTTGAGATTTTTAGGGATCTCTTTTTTTAGGCTATACACTTTGTTATTCTCAACAACTGCCACATTGAATCCACCCATTACCGCAGGAGTGATGTTGTCCGGATGGGGTTCATAAATAAGAGCGAGGTTCAGGAGTTTTTCCCTGGGAATAGCAACGCCCGCCATCGCATATGCAGCAGCAATAGCACTCACAATCACCGCCGAGCTGCTTCCAAGGCCTCTGGAAAGGGGTATTTTGTTGATAAAGGTAAATCGAAATTTATCTGTGTGCCCTACCAGTTTACGATAGTGCTCGTTAAAAATGGAGATAAAAAGATTGTTCCCTTTAAGCCGAACATTGTTGGCACCTTCACCTTTAATGGAGATACTGAAAAATCTGCTCTTTTTTATCTTGACAATATTTCTCAGATCCAGAGCCAATCCCAATGTATCAAACCCTGGACCAAGATTGGCACTTGTTGCTGGTACGCTGATGATCAAATGCTACACCTTTACTGCCGGAAGAATATAGAGTGGCGCAATATCTTCTTGACTGCAACGAATCTCATCGATGCTTTTTGGCAATTGAAAAGTCACGGCACCGTATCCTTCCAGTTTTTTGGTGGAAATTGTATCATTTTCTTTGACAAAGTAGTGTGAACCGTAGGCTTTAATAGGCTGATTATTTGTAAATTCGAATCCGTCACATCCAAATAGGGTAATTCCTTTTGCAATGTGAAGGGTTTTTAAAAAGATATACACTAGCTTGATAGACATAAAGCTTCCCGGCCCTCTTGCGAAATAGACGCTTTTTATCTCATATCGATTCATAAGTGACTGAAAGATGGAAGGCAAAATATCGCTGGTTTTTTTGTAGGACTCTATCGTCTCAATACGTTTGCCATCTTGATAGACACCAACTAAAATAGGTGTAGCCAGCGCTACAAGAACGATATCCACCTCACTCTTTTGCGCAGGCTGCTCCAATGACATACCCTTCCTGCATAGTTGTAGAAGCCTCTACAATCTCATAATTGCTGTGCTCTTCCAACAGTTTCACTGTTAACAAATGGTTGAGATGGTGGCTTCCGGCAAAAGATTCGTACATTCCCATGACCGGCATGCCAAGCAAGGAGAGATCTCCGATTGCATCCAAAATTTTATGGCGCACAAACTCATCTTCAAACCGCAAGCCATCTGGATTTAAAATCTTCTTTTCATCAAGAACGATTGCATTGTCTAGACTCCCCCCTTGGGCCAAGCCGATGCTTCGTAGATACTGCACTTCATGCAAAAAACCGAAAGTTCTGGCTCTTGCAATCTCTTCAAGAAATTTTTTCTTGCTAAACTCAAAATGGTAATGCTCCTTACCGATAACCGGGTGATCAAAATGAATGGTAAAATCAAAAGAGAGTGTATCGGCAGGCTTGAGTCGAACATATTTGTCCCCATCCCTTACCTCGACTTCACTTTTTACCCGAAGTACTTTTTTGGTGCTTTTTTGTTCCATTATCCCAGCTTCATCCAAAAGCATACAGTAGCTGATGGCACTGCCGTCCATTATGGGGACCTCATCATGATCCAAAATGATCAATAGATTGTCGATACCATACCCATACACTGCACTCATGAGATGTTCTATGGTAGAAATAACGACATCATCTTTGCCAAGAACCGTTGCCATCTTTGTATCGACAACATTTTGGGGCTTGAGTTCGATATATCTGTTTTTATCTTTTCTGTAAAAAAGAATACCGCTGTTTTCTTCCAGCGGCTCCAGGCGCATAGTAACGGGAACCCCTTTGTGTAGTCCAATCCCTACAACTTCCACACTTTTTGCAATCGTTCTTTGTCTCATACAAGACCTTTAACTTCAATTGATTTCATTGTACCACATTTTATTTGGAATTGATGATCTTTTTTGCCTCTTTCAAGACATCGATAATATTGTCTTTGATCCATTTTTTGTCCATCCATTCTTTGGGTCGAACCTCCACTCCCTGCACCAATACGCCAAAATGGAGATGGTCACCAAGAGCCAGTCCTGTATTTCCTGTCTTTGCGATCGTCTCACCACGCTCAACTTGATCACCTTTTTTCACAAACAGGGTTGAACAGTGACCATAAAGTGTATACAGACCTAACCCGTGGGAAATAAGCGGCATATTGCCATAGATACCGTTATAATCGGCAAAAACAACATCACCAGGATTGCTCGCTTTTATAGGAGCCGCTCGTGTGCTTGCAAGATCCAGTCCCAAATGATACGATTCGCTAACAAGCTTTCCATGATAGTAATAGTACCGATGATCTCCAAAACTGGCGACTCTCGCTCCATTTTTCAAAGGATAAAAAGGTTTGATTGAAAAAGAGTCAAACATCTCCTTTGGCACTTTGGAGGTAAGCTTGTGAATCAACTGTTCGTTTCGCTCTCTGAGCGTTTCATTGACAAACTTGAATTTTTCCAAAGGATCCATTTTGGCCGTCTCTGGATAATCTTCGGCCAGGAGCGCTACTTTTCCTTCCAAAAAGTTCTTTTTGAGGGTTATTTTGCTGACACGATATTTTTTATTGAGGAGATACAGAGGAACATGTACTTTGCTTCGATTGCCTGCTTTGTCATAGGCTACCAACGTTGCTCGAAATCTTTTTTGGGTCACCGGCCATGCGATCAGTGCTGCATAGTATCCCTCTTCGTAAAAAGGCTGAGCATAAAACCTTTTACCAAAATTGGTCTGTACATAAAACTCCTTTAAATTATCGTCATTGCAGTGAAAAACGACAAGAGCACTGCCGCCTTTCGTAATAGAATAGGAGTTATTGACCAAATAGAGTTCAGGACGCTTCGTATCGATGATAATTTTGATATCTTTTACACTTCGATTCCCTAAAAAATAGTGCCAAAGACTCTTATCCTGTACTTCAATATGCAATATCGCCCTATTTCTTGGAAATTCGAGTTTCATCGGCCTTTCAAGGGAAAGTTGTACCTCTTTTGGAGGATTTTCGAAAGTTCTTTGCTCAAGAACTTCTCTGTTTTTCCCGTCATCCATTGTCACCGTATACGATTTGATGCCGGAATTGTCCGAAATTTTAATATCAATCGGCTTTCGAAGATTCCAGTACAGTTTCGATGCAATCTGTATAGAAGGCTTTTGACGCTCAAACAGTTCTGAAGTCAAAATCCAGTAAAAAATCAAACCCAAAAGTGCAATGATAAACAGTACAAGATAGAGTCTGCCTTTTTTTCTCAATCTATCTCCTTTTTCAAAACTTCCAACAATGCATCCAAGACCTTTTCAAAAGATGTCTCTTGCGCAGTAAAGCCTGCAGCCCTTTTGTGTCCACCGCCACCAAACATAATCGCAATGACACTTACATCCACCTCATTTTTCGAACGCAAAGAGACTTTGATACGGCCATCCTCTTCTTCTCTCAATAAAATAGCCACTTCCACAGTGACAAGGCTTCTTGCCATATTCAAAGCATCATCAGCCATCTCTTTGGTACCGCCGCTTTTTCTAAGCATCTCCTGTGTCACCCTCACCACAGCCACTTTTGCGTTGAGCCGTAACTCCAACGTTTCCAAGACATACGTAATAAGCCGAATTTTACTCAAAGGCTCCCGCATCGTCAGCATTGTGGCGACATATTCTGGAATAACGCCTTTTTCACAAAGCTCTTTTGCAAACTCGAAGGTTTTTGCATTGACAGTATCATATTTGAAAAAACCGCAATCATCTACCAAAGCTGTATAAAAACAGATAGCGGCATTTTTATCAACCGGCAATTCGTGATTTTTAGCAAACTCATACACTACTTGCGATGTAGAAGCATACTCTGGTTGGATGATGTTTACATCGCCATAAAGGGTATTGCTTTTATGGTGATCAAAATTGATCAAAAATGCCTCTTTTTCTTCGATACCAAGTCTGTCGAAACTGCCACAATCAAAACTGATCATGAGTTCATAAGAGGATGGAAGCTGTTTTTTGACCTTTTCAATGCCAGGCAAAAAGTCAAGGTTGTAAGGCAACTCTGTTGTATTGACGACAACCGCTTTTTTACCCATTTTTTGCAAAATATGATACATCCCAAGGGCGCTTCCCAATGTATCTGCATCGGGATTGACATGGGTCAGCAGTACGATCCTGTTCACTTCTTGAATCTTTCGTAGAGCCTCGGTCATATCTCCACTTTCATAGATAGATCCGGCCATACAGCTTGATGCACGATACTGCCGCTACTGATGGCATCCACACCGGTTTGTATATATTTTTCAATATTTTCTAATGTAACATTTCCACTCGCTTCCAAAAGCACATGAGGAAAGGCTTCATTTCTAAGCCGAACCACTTGCCGAATGCTCTCAAAATCCATATTGTCACACATCACAATGTCTGCACCCGCTTCCATAGCGATTTGTGCGGTTTGTAATGTTTCAGCCTCAACCTCGATCTTCGCTGTAAAAGGGATCGATTTTCGAGCTCTTTGTATCGCTTCTTTAAGATTGTCAACGCCCAAAATAGCAAGGTGCGTATCTTTTATCATCAAACAGTCATCCAGCCCCATCCTGTGATTCGTCACACCACCAATTCGCGCAGCATATTTTTCAAATACTCGGAGTTTGGGTCTTGTTTTTCTCGTATCCAAAATATGGATTTTTCCCTGTGCAGTCTCGCAAAACGCCCTTGCTTTTGCAGCTATGCCAGAAGCGTGAGAGAGTGTATTCAAAATGGTTCTTTCAGCTTGTAAAAGGTGGATTGAGTCTCCAAAAAGCATACAGATAACATCCCCTTTTTCGAAACCCTCTCCATCATTTTTTTCCCACCTTGTCTCTAGTTCAAGATATTGGGCAAAGGGTTCTACGTATGCCTGACCTGCTAAAACACCTTCGGATTTGGCCACAATTTTCGCTGCGGCCTTTTTAGACTCTGCAACTCTTTCAAACAAGTCGCCTCTTCCTATATCCTCTTCAAAAGCCTCTATCATAAAATCTAACGGATTCACTTCGCCTCCACATACTCAAACATTCGCTCCAGTGCCACTTTTGCCCATTTCCTCGTCTCTTCGTCCACGAAGATTTCGTTTAAAACCGCATTGCTCTCAATCCCTTCAAGGACATTGACCACATCTTCCAGTGTCGTTTCATTCATCGTAGGACACTCCGGTTTTGTCGAAGAAAGCACATAGGTATTTTTTGGTCTGAGTCTATGTACTAAGTTGTATTCCGTTCCTACGGCTACTTTTTGATCAATTGGCAACGATTGAACATATTTGATAATCTGACTCGTTGAACCGACAAAATCGGCAGCCTCACACACACTTGGATCACACTCTGGATGTACAGCTATTTTGATTCCCGGATATCTCTTTCGGAAAAACTCCACATCTTTGAGGGTAAAAAGCTGATGAACGGAACAAAAACCGTTGTAGCAGATGATATCTGCATCTTTGATCGCTTCATTGGAATCGATTCCAATAACAGCACTTTTTAACCCCATCATTCTTGCTACATTTTGTCCAAGACATCGATCAGGGACGAAAAGGATCTTTTTCCCACTTTGCAACGCTTTTTCAATAATCTTCACCGCACTGCTGCTGGTACAGACTGCTCCACCCATCTGCCCTACTTTTGCTTTGACTTCCGCACCACTGTTGATATATGTGATTGGCAAAATATCCTCTTTTTCGATACCTGCATCCACCATCGCCTGGACCGATTCATCAAAGTAGGTGCTATCGATCATTCTTGCCATGGCGCAGCATGCAATTTTTGGCATAACAACCCTTTTTTCCGGGGCCAAAATCTTGACGCTTTGCCCCATGAATCCCACACCACAAAAGAGTATCCACTCGTTTTCACTCTCTTTTGCCTTTTTTGCAAGTTCCAAACTGTCACCAGTAATATCAGCAATTTCATACACTTCATCTTTTTGATAATAATGTGCAACGATCGTTACACCCAACTTCTCTTTGAGTTCTTGTATACGCTTTTGCAATATATGAAAATCACTCAAGCAGGCTCCTTATAGTTGCTATCAGCTAATTTTAGCTAAAATTATACAAAATTAATCAAAAGGGTATAGATGGATTTTTTCACAAATCCCAATGTTTTATTTTATATCACAGCGTATCTAGTCGGAGGCATTCCTTTTGGTTACATTCTTGCCAAAATTTTTGCCGGCGTCGACATCAAACAAAGTGGCTCCAAAAGTATAGGTGCAACCAATGTCTTACGGGTTGTCAAGGAAAAAGATCCAAAGCTTGCCAAAAAACTGGCCATTGCTACCGTTGTTTTTGATGCACTCAAAGGAGCGGTATTAGTGCTTATAGCGAAATGGAGCGGCTTTCCTCCGGCTACCTGGTGGCTTATAGGCATCATGACGGTCCTTGGACACTGTTACAGCCCATTTTTGAAATTTGAGGGGGGAAAAGGTGTGGCAACCGGAATGGGAGTTTTATTAGTGCTTTTACCGATGGAAACAATTATCGGATTTATCACCTGGCTTATTGTAGCAAAAACAACAAAAATCTCATCACTATCTTCTCTGTCCGGTCTCGTTGCTGTCATTCTCGCCTCATTTATTATTCATCCGGACATGCCATATGTGCATTCACACGCACCACTTCTACTTTTAGCATTCATCATCTTTTATAAACATCTGCCAAATATCAAACGGCTACTGACAGGCCAAGAAGGAAAAGTAGCAGCCTAATGGAATATACCATTCGATTGGAACAGTTGTACTTCGATGCTATCATCGGTATCTTGCCGCAAGAGCGTTCCAATCCACAGCCTTTGGAAATTTTTTTGGAAGTGGTTTATGAAAAAAAAGAGGATTTTGTCGATTATGCCCTTTTAGAAACACTTATTTTGCACCATTTCCAAGAAAGAAGGTTTCAACTTCTTGAAGAAGCACTCGAAGAGACCCTTTTTTTGATCAAAAAGAGATTTCCATCTGTCAAAAAAGCCACAATGCGCATAAAAAAACCGACAATTCTTTCTCATTGCGTACCCTCAGTTTCCCTATCCCTTAATTTTTCATAAAAAAAGTTTTAAAATTTGCTAAAAAATTGTTTAAAAAAAACTAAAATTGTGTTATAATTCTGCCAATTCTTAAAATTAGATAAGGGGCGGCTGCATGAGAATTTTGATTGTTGAAGATGAAATCACACTCAACAAGACCTTGGCGGAGGGGTTGAAAGAGTTCGGATATCAAAGTGATGTATGTGAAAGTTTAAAAGATGCACAGTACTATCTCGATATCAGAAATTATGATCTTATTCTTGTAGATTGGATGTTGCCAGATGGCAGCGGTTTGGAGCTTGTTACACAGGTTAAACAGGACAATCCTAAAACAGTCATCATAGTGCTCTCTGCTAGAGATGACAAAGAGAGTGAGATCGAAGCATTAAAAGCTGGAGCAGATGACTATATTCGAAAACCTTTCGATTTTGATGTACTTGTTGCAAGAATAGAAGCAAGACTTCGATTTGGCGGAAGTAGTATCATTGAAATCAAAGAGTTGATTATCAACCCTGAAGAAGAGAAGATTCTTTACAAAGATCGGGAAATAGAACTCAAAGGAAAACCTTTTGAGGTCCTTACCCATTTAGCAAGACATAAAGATCAAATTGTCTCCAAAGAGCAGCTTCTTGACGCTATCTGGGAGGAACCAGAACTCGTCACTCCAAACGTTATCGAAGTTGCAATCAACCAGATTCGGCAAAAACTTGATAAACCGTTGGGTATCCAAACAATTGAAACCGTACGAAGACGGGGCTATCGATTTTGCTATCCTCGCAAAGCCTAAAATCCAAACTTCTCATACGATTAGTGATAGCTTCAGCTATCCTAATCGCTCTTTTTTCCACAATCATCTATAAAGCCGTTCAAAACTCGCTCTATGAAGAGATACAAGAACAGCTGATAAAACAAGCAAACTACATCAAAACCAATGCCCCCAATTTCCATTTGGGACAGAAAATTGACAGTAGTTATCTACAAAAAACGCTCAATATTTCTGTAGAGGTAGTTTCCAAACCACAAAATGCAAAAGATGAAATCCTTATCGAAAGAGTTGTCGACAAAAAAAGAAACAAAACCTGGATGATCCTTTACTATCCCTACGATTTTCAAGAACAGACCTATCTCAAAATTTCCAAAGATATCACTTCCATTCGGTTCATTTTAAAAAAGCTCTACCGTATTATCATCTTTACCAATATCTTGGCATTTGCATTTATTATCGTATACGCTGCACTGCTTTCTAACTATTTGACAAAATATATCATGAAATTGACTGCCAAACTCTCATCGATGAATGAAAATCTTTTAAAACCCATCAAAATCAAAGATCTTCCATTGGAGTTTCAGCCATTGGCCAGATCGATCAATATGCTTATCAATAGGGTTCAAACGTTCGTCAAATACCAAAAAGAGCTCTTTATCGGTATCGCTCATGAGCTCAAAACGCCTTTGGCCGTCATGAAACTCAAAAACGAAGTGACACTGATCAAAAAAAGAACGCCTGAAGAGTATATTGAAACTATCAAGCTCAATATCAAAACAATCAATGAAATGAACAAAATGATAGAAAATGTTCTCAAAATTGGCCGACAAGAGAGTGATCAGTTTGAACCGCCGGTAGAAATAGATCTGATCGAATATCTCAAAGAAAAAGCCAACAACTATCAACTTTTAGCAAGTAATGAGGGCAAAAAGCTTCAAATAGATCTTAAACCAAAATCCTACAAGGCCACGATACAACCAACCCTTCTGAATCATATCATCCAAAATTTTGTCCAAAACGCCATCAAATTCACTCCAGAAGGCGGCACAATAACTCTTCGTTCATATCCGGTAAGCGGAGGAATCAAAATCGACGTTCTCGATGAGGGACCGGGAATCGATGAAAGTATCGATCTTTTTGCACCTTTTAAAAGAATAGGGAACAAAAGCGGAGTTGGGCTCGGTCTTTTCTTGGCACGAAGTGCAGCCGATGCGATGGGTGCCAAAATAGAGATTAGAAATAGAAAAGATGCCAAAGGTGCCATTGCATCCCTTTTTATTCCCACACAACTTGCTTGTCCCATTTGTTAAAGTTATTTTAAGCTAATATCGGCTATAAATCTCTGACAAACATTGATTAGAGGGGGTTGAATGTCATTAATGATAACAGATGAGTGCATCGCTTGTGATGCATGTAGAGAAGAGTGCCCCACAGAGGCGATTGAAGAGGGCGATCCTATCTACATAATCGATCCTGACCGATGCACCGAATGTGTAGGTTTTTATGATGAACCGGCTTGTATTGCCGTATGTCCGGTTGATTGTATCGTTCCAGATCCTGACAATGTAGAAACCATTGCGGAACTTAAATATAAGTATAAACAGATAGTCAACGAAGAAGAGTGATGGCAAGACGTACGGCCATCATAGATATCGGCTCAAACTCTGCTCGTATGATTGTTATCGAGCGGACGAGCCGATTTGGTTTTTATCTTCTCAATGAAACAAAAAGTAAAGTACGTATTGGAGAGGGTGCGTATGAACATGGCGGACTTTTGCAAGAGGTTCCCATGCAAAGAGCACTCAATGCACTCCATGAGTTTTTGCATATCGCACAATCTTTTAAAGTTCGAAAAATTTTATGTGTAGCCACTTCGGCGCTTCGCGATGCTCCCAACCGATCACACTTTCTCTCAGTTGTCAGACGTGAACTTGGGCTCAATATAAAAGTTATTGATGGAAAAACGGAAGCTCTGCTTGGAGGAATAGCTGCAGCAAATCTCCTCCCTATACTGCACGGTATCACGATAGATATCGGTGGAGGCTCAACGGAACTTGCTCTGATTCAAAACCGTAAAGTAGTCGACACCGTCTCTTTGGATCTTGGTACGGTACGACTCAAAGAGCTTTTTTTCGATAAGAAAGAAAATCTGGAAAAAGCGATCAAATTCATTCACAATGAACTACAAAAGATACCTGAGCATTTCAAAAATGAAACAGCAATAGGAATAGGCGGCACAATACGAGCCCTCTCCAGAGCTATCATGGAAAAAAATGAATATCCTCTTGATAAACTTCATGCATTCACCTATGCTCTTGAAGACGAGAAGCGATTTATTGACAAAATCATCACGGCTCCGGTGTATAAACTCAAAAAACTCCACATCAAAAAAGAGAGATATGATACGATCAAAGAAGGAGCGCTCATTTTTAAAGAGGTTCTTTCACATATTCGAGCAAAAAGGGTTATCACAAGTGGCGTAGGCGTTCGAGAAGGAGTCTTTTTAAAAGATCTACTGCGAAACCAGCACTACCGCTTTCCTACAAATTTTGAGCCAAGTGTTCGAAGTCTTTTGGACCGTTTCTGTATCAATGAAAAGCAAAACAGGTGTCTATTCCGTTTTACCAAAAGGATATACGATGCATTGCATCCGCTCTACGATCCTGACAAAAAGTATGAAAAGATACTTCTCATCGCTTCAAAACTGACAAATATCGGTATCAAAATCGACTTTTACGACCACCACAAACATAGCAGCTATATCATTCTTAACGACCTTGAATACAACCTCACCCATCAAGAGATTGCTACCATTTCGACACTGGTTCGCTTTCACAAAAAAAAGCTCCCTTCAAAGTCCCATTTGAAAGCTTTGGGCGCACTTTTGCCTCCAACCGATACAATCAACTGGCTCAGCTTCACTCTCACACTTGCTGAAGTGCTCAATAAAGATCTTTCCTGCCCCGATTTTAGCGTAGAATATAGTGAAGGCGTTATTTTGATCAAAAGCGCTGCAAAGCTCTATTTGGCAAAAGAGGAGATCAAATCGGTGGAAAAACCGGCACCGGTAGCGGTGCTTTTTAGAACCTAGAGCCGATACTGAACTCGAAACTGGAAGTTCTGTCACCCGGCTCTTCATTGAGCGCATGGGCAAAGATAAGTTGCAACGGCCCCATCGGACTGATCCATTCCAGCGCTACACCGGTACCAGCACGGGTAATTTCGGTAAAACTCTCTTCACCGATACCACCAAAATCAAGAAATCCAGTAAGTCGCATATTTGTCTGCTTCATAAGCGGAATACTCGCTTCAAGTGAAGTCGAAAACATATATTTACCACCAATGAGACGACCTTGTGCATCTTTTGGAGATAAAGAGGCTGTCTGATAGCCTCTGAGTGAACTGATACCACCAAGATAAAATTTTTCAAATACCGGCAAATAACCGTTATCGTAAATATACCCCACTTTCCCTTTCGCTCTGAGAATCAGGTCATAATCGATCAGATCTTCAAGACCGTAATATACAGCACCTTTGAGATAGGTTTTGATATATTGTTCATCACCTCCGAGTCCCGCATATTCTATAGAGCCAGAAAGTGTAAATCCATGTCTTGGTATATAGTAATCGTCTGTATTGTCAAATTTCAGTGAAGGCGTAAGAGCACTTTTGGTGTAGTCTCCGGCAAAAAAGTAGGTATTGTCATAGTTGACATCGCTCAACTCATTCTTCTCATAAGTGTAACTGACGGAAGAGTATAGATGTCGTGTCAATCGTTTTCCGACACTGACAGAAGCCCCTTTTCTATCCTGGGTATAATCATAATACTCAAACCGTGTACTAAAAAGATTGACACCAAGACTATAGTCACTGTCAAAGACTCTTGGATTGAATACCCCTACACTGAAACGCAAAGATTTAGAAGAGAAATCCACATTAAAATTCCCATTGATGCCACTTCCAAATATATTTTTATCATTGATTGCGGCATTGAGAATAAATCCTTCATAGGAGCTGTAACCGCCTCCTACCATGATGTTTCCAGTAGGCATCTCTTTGACATTGACGATAAGATCCATCTGATTGGCGCCCACTCTTCTTTCTTCAATCTTCACATCTTCAAAAAAACCCGTTCGTTTCAACGCATTTTTGGATTCGATCATATCGGTATAGCTATAGAGGTCTCCGGGGGCGAGATAGACTTCCCGTCTGATAACACGGTCAAGCGTTCGTTGGTTTCCTGAGATGATCACATCGTGAATATAGACTTTTTCTCCAGGATTGACTATATAACGAAGGGATACAAGGTGCTTTTTTTCGTCTTTATGAAAATCAGGTGCAATTCGAACAAAAGCGTATCCTTTGTCCGCAACAAAACGTTTGATCTTCTCAATATCTTTTCTCATCTTTTCAACGTTAAAGAGTTTTCCTTTTCGAAGCGAAAGCTCTTCTTTCAACTCCTCTATCTCCGTTTTATTCAAAACTGGCTCAAGAAGCTTGATCGCCACATCTTGGACATGATAGGGCTTTCCTTCTGTGATATGATATCTGAGCTTTGCCTTATAATTATCAAAATCGACCCGTAAAAAAGGATCACTGACCTGAGCATCGAGATATCCTTGGGTTAGATAGAGATTTTTGATACGAGCACTATCCATTGGTAACTGGTCCAGTTTCAATTCACCGCTGTTAAATCCCAACATCCAACCAAGCCACTTGTCTCGCTCTTTGTTCGCAACAACATCTTCGATATCATCTTTATCAAATACGGTAGCACCACAGAGATTCATCTTGTGGATATATACTTTCTCACCTTTATTGACAATGAAAGTGACTTTCAAGCTGTTTTCACCAACTTTTTCTGTATCCACTTCCACAACAGTGTCAAAGTATCCTTCGCTCCTGGCTTTTCTCTTGATATTCTCTTTGGCCCGTTCTATCGCTTTTTCATCAAAGATATCACCTTTTTTGAGTCCCAATATATCATTGATTTCATCTTCTTTGTTTTCAAGATAACCCAGTACTTCGATTCCTGCTATCAAAGGCTTCTCGACAAAATGAAAGATGATTTTTCCCTCTTTTTCCTCTACCCAGATATCTTTGAAGTAGCCTTGGGCGTAAAACTTTTTCACCGCCTCATCTATCTTTTCCATATCGAGCGGTTCGCCTTTATGAATACCTATCATCTCTTTTGCAATTGTCGGAGACAGATGCAACAATCCTTCAAACTCTATTGATTGTATAGTCTGTGCATGTAAAGCAGATGCAATAGCCAGTAGCGCGATCCGTTTTTTCATTCATTGCCTTTATAGCGAAGCTTTTGTAAAAATTAATGTATTAAGTGTACCAATATTTAGATTAATCTTGATTAAAAGAGAGGCTCGATATAATAAATCACTCTCAATACAAGGAGTCTGATGCAAGTTGGAATTGTGGGACTCGGCCTAATGGGCGGTTCATTGGCCTTGGATCTTAAAAAAAAGGGTATTGCGGATAGAATTGTCGGTTACGACAGAAATCCTGTGCATTGCCAGCAGGCGATTTCATTAGGTTTGGTAGATAAGATAGTTGATTTCGAACAGATCAAAACATGCGATGTAATCTTTTTAGCTATCCCTGTAGAAGGAATTATCAAAGCTTTACAACAGCTTACCGATATACAACCGAACACAACCATTATCGATCTTGGAAGCACAAAAGAGAAGATTGTCAAAAGCTGTCCGCCACAAATTAGAAAAAATTTCGTTGCAGCCCACCCTATGACTGGAACGGAATTTTCAGGTCCAGAAGCTGCCATCGAAGGGCTATATTACGACAAAATCGTTGTCTTGTGCAATATAGAAGAGAATGATCCTTTCCATAAAGAGAGAGCCGAAAATATTTTTGTTAAACTCGGTATGCAAATAGTAATGATGGATGCTCATGAGCACGACTTGCATGCAGCCTATATCAGTCATCTCCCCCATGCCATCAGTTATGCGTTGGCAAACTCCGTTCTCAAGCAAGAGGACCCCAAAAGCATCTTGATTTTGGCAGCGGGCGGTTTTAAAGATATGAGTAGACTGGCCAAAAGCAATCCTGCTATGTGGAGTGACATATTTAAACAAAACAAAGAGAATCTATTGCGTTCATTTACAACATTCAACGAAGAGTTTTCCTATGCCAAAGAGTTGATCGAGAAGGAGCGTTGGGAAGAGCTGGAAGAGTGGATGAAAAACGCCACCACCCTACATCAAATTCTTTAACAGCTCCTCCACATCTTTTTTAGATATCCTATGTTTTTTCCCTTCATAAATCTCTTCATACAACGCTTTTGCCATCGCTCTGGCTTCTTCATTGTCGGCGACATGTGGCAAGAGTTTGTTGAGAAGCTCTTTTTTATTGGCAAACGAGAAACTTTTCTTTAATGGCTTCCATCTCAATAGAAAAAACCCAATGAGTGCAATCGCGATACCTGCTATGAACCCTGCAAAAAAGATAAAAATCTCACTTTTTCTATTTTTCATATAAACAATCTTTTGATTTGGTTGATTCATAGGAGCTTCTGCTATTTGTTGAGATTCCTTGACAACTGCTCCTAAAACTTTGATAGAGATTGGTTTACTATGGAGATGAACTATTTTTTTGGTCTTAAGATCAAAATAGTCTACTTGCAATGCGGGGATCGTGAAATCTCTGTCTGCGATAATGGAAAATTTTTGTGTAAAACGAGCATGCAATCGACCATTTTTAAACTGCTCTTTGAGTTTTGGTTTATCTGCATAAACAACAGCATTTGAAATATTAAGATCAAATCCGTCAAAATTTTCCAAATTGCCGTATCCGTCGATTGTCACTACAAGATTGATGGGTTCATTAGGATGGATCTCTTTTTTGTCGACTCTCACATTCAAAGAGAAATGTCCAACGATATCAACAGGCTGGGGAAGCGCTTTGACAATGATTTGCACAGGATTTGAAACAACTTGATACCATTTCGGTGCCGTGATAGAAAAACCGAAAAGATCTCTTGTTTTGCTGGCAACGGCATATTTAAAAACAGCAGGTGGAATTTTCAAAACACTAGATTTTTGCGGAAAAAGGAGAAATTGTATTCTTTTAACTAAATATTCGCCATGCTCTTCAAGATACTTGTTGCTACTTTTCAGCTCCTTGACCCAAAAATTGCTGAATTTTGGAGGCTCAAAACTGTAATCCACTATACGTAAGGTTCTTCGAATTTTCAAAATAAGCTCTGCTACAATCGGATCTCCTACATAGGCCTCTTTTTTATTCACTTTCATCTCAAAAAGAATGTTGGCATTTTTTCCGCTTGAAGGTTTGACAATCAGTCGTATCGGTTTACTTTGCACTTTTTTTCCATCGATAACAGCTTCAAGTGGTCCAATCGTCGTATTTGTATCGGGATAGAAAGTAAAAATCTTCTCCTGTGTATATCTCGTATGGCCGTTGAATATCTGTTGCGAAACAATATTGGCGCTATCTGCAACCGGATACGATCCTACTTTTTGAAGATTGGGAAGGAGTATCTTTTGTCCCGTCGCTTTGAGATGAAGCTGTGCCGGTTCTCCCGAATAAATGGGATTCTTTTCCAAAAAAACTTGAAAATCGGCAAATGCGATAGAGATGATAAGAACTAAACTACCAAGGATTTTCATCTGTTCCCTCTTTTTTTATTTTTAATGGCGCTTTATACAAAAATGTTTTTAACGGGTTTTTCTCAATCTGCTTGATCCATTTTTTCTCTTCTCTATTCGAAATTGGCTCATTTTTTCTGATCTTCGGTTTTTGTTTTTTTACATTGTTGCCGCTCTTTTTGTGATTTTTTTCTTGCTGCAAAGTTTGTTGGTTTTCCTTTGTTTTATTTTTTGAAGAACTCTGCTTTTGTTGCTGTTTTTGCTCTTTTTGCCCTTTTTTTTGGTTTTGATTTTTCTTTTTGTGTTTGAGCATCTTTTTGGCAAGCTCTAAATTAAATCTGGTATCAGGATCATTTTTGAGCTTCAACGCCTTTTCATACATCTCAATCGCTTTTTTGTAGTTTTTTAGTTGAAAGTAGCTGTTCCCCATATTATGAAGCTTACGAAACTCAAGTTCTTTGTCATCAGTCTGTACTTTCGCGTAATATTGCAAAGCCTCTTTATATTTTTTCGCTTTGTACAAAGCATTTGCTGCATCATAATAACTTTGTGCAGATCCTTTTACTGTAGCAACCTCTTTGAATTTTTGTGCCG
Source organism: Nitratiruptor sp. YY08-10 (assembly GCF_016629565.1). Classification (NCBI taxonomy): domain Bacteria; kingdom Pseudomonadati; phylum Campylobacterota; class Epsilonproteobacteria; order Nautiliales; family Nitratiruptoraceae; genus Nitratiruptor; species Nitratiruptor sp. YY08-10. The sequence continues at coordinate 424,255 of NZ_AP023057.1, read as the reverse complement.
CAATCTCATATGCTCCACGCTCGTACGCTTCTTTTGCCTGTTTGATCAATTTAAAATCGGTCAATCCAGCATGCAGATTCAACTCCAACATCACAGGTATAAGAAAAATCATCTGCTTAGATGGAATCGTAAAAAACGCCATAAACAAAAAGAGAAACGCCAAAGCCAGCAGATAAGGATAAAACTCTACCTGATCCACTATTTTTTCTATATGATGCGTTTTCGCTAAGCTTTCTAAATGTGATAGAATTTTTTGTATATCTTGATTGCCATAGGTTGCTTGAACGAATATTCCTCCGGTTTGCGAAGCAAGCTTCGCTATATGAATGTTGAGTTTTGTTATAATAATATTTCCTTTTGCATCTTGCATATATCCATTTTTCGTTGGAATCGGAGCACCTTTTTGTGTTCCAATTCCTATAATGTAAACTTTTATCCCTCTTTTTTTGGCAAATGCAATCTCTTTTGAAAAATCCTTCTCATCTCCTCCATCAGTAAACAGAACAACACTCTTTTGTCCCTCGTTCCCCAATAGCATATCAGCACTCATTAAAGCTGCTAAAAAATTTGTCCCTCGTAATGCCAGAGTTTTTGTATCCAAATGGCCAAGCATATACAACAGCGCCTCTTTATCAGAAGATGGAGGTGATACGATGTACGCTTCATCTGCAAAAGCAAGCAGTGCAATACTGAGATTTTTTGACTCTTTTATAAACTCTTCGATCTTTTTTTTGGCAAACTGCAATCTATCAGGATAGTAATCTTTGGCTTTCATCGAATTGGAGATATCAAGAGCAATGGCAACATTGGCACTAAGACTTTGGACTTCCACAACACCTTTTTGGTATACAGGTCTTGCCATAGCCAAAATCATGGTAAAAAGAGCCATGAAAAGAAGCGTCAAACGCATTTTTTTAGAAAGGCCTTGATCAATTCTGAGCTTTGATAAAACACTCTCTTCGAAAATACGCTCAACCATACTTTTATTCGTTAAAACAAGATAGAGTAAAACAATAGAAGGAAGGAGCATCAAAGGAATAAATTCAAAATTAAGAAACTTCATCAAAAACCCCGCTTCCCATAGATGTAAATAAATCCGAGAAGAGCCAAAATAGCAACAAATAAGATATATGGATACAGCTCATCTTTTTTAACGATCTCTTTTCCTCGTATTTCACTTGGCTCAAGTCTATTTATCTCATTATAGATTTTTTGGAGCATAGAAGCATCTTTCGCATAAAAATAGTACCCATGTCCCTGCTGGGCAAGCCATCTCAAAAAAGCCTCATCTATGCCTCTTTTATCGCCGATTCCTATCGTGTAGATTTTAACCCCGTACTTTTTCGCCATTTTCACAGCAATATCAGCAGGCGTTTTGCTCGCAGTATCGATACCATCAGTAAGTAGTATCACAATTTTCGATTTTGCCTGTGACTCCTTTAAAAGCCGAATACTCTCTATCAACGCATCATCAATGGCCGTTTTTGATCCTGCCACCCCGATATCAAGATAATCAAGAATCTTTTTCACTGCTGCTTTATTGAATGTCAAAGGAGAAGCAATATAGGTAAAAGAGCCAAAAATAACAACTCCGATATTATCGCTCTTTCTTCTAGAGATGAAAGCTTTAACCAAATCTCGTACCACATCAAATTTTGTTTTTTGAGGATATCTTGGATCAAATCCCTTTTCTTGCATCGATCCACTCGCATCAATAGCTAAAACGATATCGTATCCCTTCTTTTTCAGATGTACACTGTTGTCGATATGGACAGGTCCGGCCAATGCAAAAAGAGTTCCTATAATTGCCGTCATTTTCAAAAACTCAGGCAAAAAAGCTTTTTTGTTTGCCGCTTTTTTCAAAATATCAATATGGGGGAAAATAAGAGCACTCTCTTTGGCTCGACATTTCAACGCACAAAAAATTACAATAAGAATTACCCAGAGCCATAAAGGCCTCTCAAATGCAAAACTACTCATCATGTACCCTCAAAAAAAGACGTATCTCTTTTTTGAGATCTTCAGGGAATGTAGAGACATTTTTTTTGTATTTATAATGTGTTAATTTCTTTACAAGGTCTTCATAAAGCCTTGCCCTACTTTCATCGGTAACAAGATATTTCCCATATTTTGTAAGAAGATAGGCACACTTTTTACTGTCATTACAATCAAGATTTCGCAACATTTGCAAAATCTCTTTCCTTCTATTCACCTTTTTTGTACTCAAAAGCTTGACAATCTGATACACTAAAATCGCGGCCAAAAGCGTTATAACAACAATAAAAGCAAAATAGATCCAAAAACTGTAATCGGGAATCTCTACAATAGGTTTGATATCTCGAAGTTTTTGCATTATCTTTGTCCAAATAGTTTTACAAGTTTAATAAACGGATCTTCATGCGTATAAATCTTTGTAAATCGTATACCGCTTTTTTTAAACTGTTCATACATTATATAATCTCGTTTTTTGATCTCTTTTTTATAATTTTTCAGTGTCAACCCTTCAAAATCAACCAGAAAACTCTCTTTTGTTTCTGGATCTATCAGCGTCATAAAACCGATAGGATCAGGATCCTCTTCAAATCGATCCCGTACCACAATAGCTACAACTTCATGTTTTTTGGCCAAAACTTTCAAATCAAATGAACCCAAAAAATCACTGATAATAAAAAGAATCGATTTTCTTTTGATTCGAAAAAGACGTCTTGTCAAACCATCAAAATCACCTCTTTTACCCAATGATGCAAAATGGAGTGTTTGGTCCACACACCTTGCTACTGCTTGAGGATGCTTTGTAGGAGCAATGGCATCATACTCTTTGTCTGCATATAAAATATAACTGAAACTGTCTTGATTTTTTATCGCTGCATATCCTAGAAGGGCTGCTGTTTCGGCCATTGTTTCATATTTGAAGCGTTTTGTTCCAAAATAGGTACTCCCACTCATCATTAAAGCCACAACCACATTCAATTCTCGCTCTTCCTGATACAGTTTCACATAAGGCTTTTGCATCTTGGCAGTCACGAGCCAATCGATCTTTTTCACATCCTCGCCGGGTTGATATTCACGAAGTTCTACAAAATCGAACCCTTCACCCTTAAAAAGGCTTGGATTATTGCCAGGAATCTCTGTAAAAACCTGTTTTTTGGCTTTGATCAAAAGCTTTTTAACTTGTTTATCCATCATGGAATTGGTACAGCCTCCAACACTTTCTCTACAATCGTATCGGCAGATATCCCTTCCGCTTCTCCTTCATAACTGAGAATGATTCTGTGTCTGAGAACCTCTTTTGCAATATACGCCACTTCCAATGGTGTCACATGATCTTTTCCCCGCATATAAGCAAGAGCTTTCGTCGCTTTAAATAGATCGATGCTTGCCCTTGGGCTCGCACCAAAAGCAATATAATTTTTGATCTCCTTTAACCCATAATTTTCGGGATATCTTGTTGCAAAAACAAGATCAACCATATACTCTTCAACCTCTTTATCCACATGAATATTTTTGGCTTCCTCTTTTAAAAGCTCCAAATCCTCTTTTGATGCCACTTTCTCTATAGTTCCAAATGCATTGTTTGCAACTCTTCTTGCAATTTCAAGCTCTTCGTCCTTTGTGTTGTATCCTACGACTATCTTCATCATAAATCGATCAAGTTGCGCTTCAGGGAGATTATATGCCCCCTCCTGTTCAACAGGGTTTTGCGTTGCCATGACCAAAAAAGGGCGATCTATCGTAAACGTCTCGTCACCGATCGTTACCTGTCTCTCTTGCATCACTTCAAGTAGGGCTGATTGCACTTTAGCTGGTGCTCTGTTGATTTCATCTGCAAGAAGCAAATTCGTAAAAACAGGGCCTCTTTTTATCTTAAATTCGTTTTTGGCCGGATCATAAATCTCTGTACCGATAATATCGCTAGGAAGTAAATCTGGAGTGAATTGAACACGTTTAAATTGTAATCCGAGTGTTTTTGCTAGAGCATTGACAGTGGTTGTCTTTGCAAGACCGGGTACACCTTCTAAAAGAATATGACCATCACATAAAAGGCCAAGAATGAGCCCGTCTACCATTCGCTCCTGACCGATAACGACCTTTTTCACCTCGTTTTTAATGCTTTGTATCAGTTGGTGCATACCAAACCTTTTGAAAATGTTTTCGTTATTGTATAACAAAAAAGTTGACAAATGGTGTATTGGGAATTAGAGAATGGGAAATAGTATGATTTATAAAAAAACTTTGTTTTAACTAAATTCCCAACACAAGAGCTTTCAAGAATAAGAAGTAAGAAAAATGTTAAAAATAACGAAAGACCAAGATTACAAAATCAAAATAGGGGATTTTTTAACAAGAAGAAAAACTATGAAGAAATCTTCAAAAAAGAGAAAAAACAAACAAATAATCTCTGCCTGGCGCCGACCTACTTTTCCACACCCGAGGGGTGCAGTATCATCAGCGATGCGGAGCTTAGCTTCCAGGTTCGGAATGGATCTGGGCGTTTCCTCCGCTCCATAGGCACCAGGACAAGAGAAGAGAGGCTTTTGGGGTTAAAAGACTCTATTCTCTTGTCTCTTGACAAGTTTTGTTTGAAAGATCACTCATTGTTCGCAGCAAAAGAGTGGTAGCTCAGTAAGGCGGCGGTGCATATAAAACGTGTAAGCCAAACGGACTATTAGTACTGGTCAGCTAAACGCATTGCTGCGCTTACACACCCAGCCTATCAAGGTGGTAGTCTTCCACCGTCCTTCAGGGAAGGCTCATCTTGGAGTCGGCTTCCCGCTTAGATGCCTTCAGCGGTTATCCGTTCCGTGCATAGCTACCCAGCGGTGCCCTTGGCAGGACAACTGGTACACCAGTGGCACGTCCAACCCGGTCCTCTCGTACTAGGGTCAGCTCTCCTCAGCCTTCCTACGCCCACGGAAGATAGGGACCGAACTGTCTCACGACGTTCTGAACCCAGCTCGCGTACCGCTTTAAATGGCGAACAGCCATACCCTTGGGACCTGCTCCAGCCCCAGGATGCGATGAGCCGACATCGAGGTGCCAAACCTCCCCGTCGATGTGAGCTCTTGGGGGAGATCAGCCTGTTATCCCCGGGGTACCTTTTATCCTTTGAGCGATGGCCCTTCCACTCAGAACCACCGGATCACTAAGACCGACTTTCGTCTCTGCTCGAGTTGTCTCTCTCGCAGTCAGGCTGGCTTATGCCTTTATACTCTCCAAGCGATTTCCAACCGCTTTGAGCCAACCTTTGTAAGCCTCCGTTACTCTTTAGGAGGCGACCGCCCCAGTCAAACTACCCGCCAGGCATTGTCCTCCGTGTGGATAACACACGCGAGTTAGCCACCAGAATGAGGAAGGGTGGTATCTCAAGGACGGCTCCACCCGAGCTGGCGCCCGGGCTTCTCAGCCTCCCACCTATCCTGCACATCCCCATCCCGATGGCAGTACCAAGCTGTAGTAAAGGTCCACGGGGTCTTTCCGTCTTTCCGCGGGTAGGAGGAATTTTCACCTCCACTACAATTTCACCGGATCCCTGGTCGAGACAGCCCCCATCTCGTTACGCCATTCATGCAGGTCGGTATTTAACCGACAAGGAATTTCGCTACCTTAGGACCGTTATAGTTACGGCCGCCGTTTACCGGGGCTTCGGTTCATGGCTTCGCCCTAAAGGGCTAACCAATCCCCTTAACCTTCCGGCACCGGGCAGGCGTCACACCATATACATCCTCTTACGAGTTAGCATAGTGCTGTGTTTTTGATAAACAGTCGGATGGAGCGCTTCGCTGCGACCCGCCTCGGCTCCAGCCGCAAGGGCCTTCACCTACTACGGGCACACCTTATACCGAAGATACGGTGCCAGTTTGCAGAGTTCCTTGACCAGGGTTCTTCCGCGCGCCTTAGAATACTCATCCCGCCCACCTGTGTCGGTTTACGGTACGGGCTACTTACTACTCAAACGGCTTAGAAGCTTTTCTCGGCTCGACGGCATCACCGGTTCCCCCGCCGCCCCGAAGGGCTTTGGGGGCCTGTCAGGTCTCGGCCTATCGCTGGGCGGATTTGCCTACCCAGCAGCCTACACCCTTCGAGCCACTATTCCATCAGTGACCCCGGCTAGCCCTAAGCGTCCCTCCTTCGCCTTGTAGTAAGTAGGTATCGGAATATTAACCGATTTCCCATCGCCTACCCCTCTCGGACTCGGCTTAGGACCCGACTAACCCTACGTTGACGAGCATCGCGTAGGAAACCTTGGGCTTTCGGCGAAGTGGATTCTCACCACTTTTATCGCTACTCATGCCTGCATGCTCACTTCCAGCCGCTCCACTGCTCCTCACCGGTACAGCTTCACCGCTGACTGGAACGCTCTGCTACCGCGCATACACCAGTATGCACCTGCGACTTCGGTGTGTGACTTAGCCCCGTTATATTTTCCGCGCAGGGCCGCTAGACCAGTGAGCTGTTACGCTTTCTTTAAAGGATGGCTGCTTCTAAGCCAACCTCCTGGTTGTCTAAGCAGCCCCACATCGTTTTCCACTTAGTCACAACTTTGGGACCTTAGTCGGCAGTCTGGGTTGTTCCCCTCTCGACATAGGATTTTATCACCCTACGCCTGACTCCCAGGATTCCACACTAGGTATTCGGAGTTTGACAGGGTTTGGTACCCCTGTGTGGGGCCCTAGCCCTATCAGTGCTCTACCCCCTAGTGCTACGTCCTGAGGCTATACCTAAATATATTTCGCAGAGAACCAGCTATCACCGAGTTTGTTTGGCCTTTCACCCCTATCCACAGCTCATCCAAGGAGTTTTCAACCTCCACTGGTTCGGCCCTCCATGGGGTCTTACCCCCACTTCAGCCTGGCCATGGATAGATCACCCGGCTTCGGGTCTGCAGCCAGTGACTATTTCGCCCTGTTCAGACTCGCTTTCGCTACGGCTTCGCGTTCGCTTAACCTCGCCACTGACCACAACTCGCAGGCTCATTATGCAAAAGGCAGTCCGTCACCCTGTTCCGAAGAACATAGGGCTCCGAATGATTGTAGGCATACGGTTTCAGGTTCTATTTCACTCCCCTCACTGGGGTTCTTTTCACCTTTCCCTCACGGTACTTGTGCACTATCGGTGTGATGGTAGTATTTAGCCTTGGAGGGTGGTCCCCCCGTCTTCAGTCAGGATAACACGTGTCCCGACCTACTCGCAAGGTCTCTGCCTAGTCCCACCTACACTATTTCGCTTACGGGACTGTCACCCTCTATGGTGTGCCTTTCCAGACACTTCAGCTATAATGTAGGCTACACAGAGACGGGCTACTCCCCGTTCGCTCGCCGCTACTAGGAGAATCTCGGTTGATTTCTTTTCCTCTGGGTACTGAGATGTTTCACTTCCCCAGGTTCGCCCCTGACAAAGTCAGGTGACTGGTGTCTCCACCAGCCGGGTTGCCCCATTCGGAAATCCCCGGATCAACGCTTCTTGGCAGCTCCCCGAGGCTTTTCGCAGCCTAGCACGTCCTTCATCGCCTCCATCACCCTAGGCATCCACCGTACGCCCTTTGTAGCTTACACCTACTTCTAAAGCGCACCGCCGCCTTACTCAACTACCTTTGTCAAGTAAAACAGCTTGCCTATTGTATTTACCTCTTTTACTACGAACAATGAGTTGTCAAATATCTCTTAGACATAAAGTCTAAAATAAACCCTAAATACCTTTAGAGCTTATTTTAAACTTCGTCCAAATCTGGTGGAGTCTACCGGGATCGAACCGGTGACCTCCTGCGTGCAAGGCAGGCGCTCTCCCAGCTGAGCTAAGACCCCATCCACTAAACTGGTGGGCCTGAGAGGACTTGAACCTCTGACCTCACCCTTATCAGGGGTGCGCTCTAACCACCTGAGCTACAGGCCCATTATTAAAGCTCGCCCCTGATAAGGGCTCCTTAGCTCTTCTCCTCCACCTTCTCTTTCAAAGAACACCCGATCTCTCACAACTAGACAGAAATGAAGAGTCCCCTCAAGCCAATGAGTGTGAGTCTCATCGGCTTCCATCCAAAGAATTGAATCTTTGGATCATCACTCTAGAAAGGAGGTGATCCAACCGCAGGTTCTCCTACGGTTACCTTGTTACGACTTCACCCCAGTCGCTGAGCCCACCGTCGACGAGGGTCCTCCCTTACGGGTCGGTCCCCCGGCTTCGGGTGAGCTCAACTCCCATGGTGTGACGGGCGGTGAGTACAAGACCCGGGAACGTATTCACCGCGGCATGGCTGATCCGCGATTACTAGCGATTCCGACTTCATGCAGTCGAGTTGCAGACTGCAATCCGAACTGGGACGCGCTTTAGAGATTTGCTCCACCTCGCGGTATCGCCTCTCTCTGTACGCGCCATTGTAGCACGTGTGTCGCCCTGGGCATAAGGGCCATGATGACTTGACGTCATCCTCACCTTCCTCCCGGTTACCCGGGCAGTCTCCTTAGAGTGCCCACCCTAAGTGCTGGCAACTAAGGACGAGGGTTGCGCTCGTTGCGGGACTTAACCCAACATCTCACGACACGAGCTGACGACAGCCGTGCAGCACCTGTCACCGAGCTCCTCCAAAAGGAGGCACCCCTCCATCTCTGGAGGGTTCTCGGGATGTCAAGCCCAGGTAAGGTTCTTCGCGTATCTTCGAATTAAACCACATGCTCCACCGCTTGTGCGGGTCCCCGTCTATTCCTTTGAGTTTTAGCCTTGCGGCCGTACTCCCCAGGCGGGATGCTTAATGCGTTAGCTGCATCACTGCAGTGACTAGCACCACAACGACTAGCATCCATCGTTTAGGGCGTGGACTACCAGGGTATCTAATCCTGTTTGCTCCCCACGCTTTCGCGCCTCAGCGTCAGTACCGTTCCAGCAGATCGCCTTCGCAATGGGTATTCCTGGTGATCTCTACGGATTTTACCCCTACACCACCAATTCCATCTGCCTCTCCCGGACTCTAGCCTAGCAGTTTTGGACGCAGTTCCACGGTTGAGCCGTGGGCTTTCACATCCAACTTACTAAGCCGCCTACGCGCCCTTTACGCCCAGTGATTCCGAGTAACGCTTGCACCCTCCGTATTACCGCGGCTGCTGGCACGGAGTTAGCCGGTGCTTATTCGCAGGGTACCGTCATTATCTTCCCCTGCAAAAGGAGTTTACACCCCGAAGGGCGTCATCCTCCACGCGGCGTTGCTGCGTCAGGGTTGCCCCCATTGCGCAATATTCCCCACTGCTGCCTCCCGTAGGAGTCTGGACCGTGTCTCAGTTCCAGTGTGGCTGATCATCCTCTCAGACCAGCTACCCGTCATAGCCTTGGTAGGCCGTTACCCCACCAACTAGCTGATAGGCCGCAGCCCCATCCCATAGCGCTACATAACGCTTTCCACAACCTGACTTGTGCCAGGAAGGAGTATAGGGTATTAGCAGCCCTTTCGGGCTGTTATCCCCCGCTATGGGGCAGGTTAGCTACGTGTTACTCACCCGTGCGCCGCTTAGCTGACACTCAATTCACCCCGAAGGGATCATTGAGCCGTTCTCGCTCGACTTGCATGTGTTAGGCACGCCGCCAGCGTTCACTCTGAGCCAGGATCAAACTCTCCATAAAAATACTTTTATGAAGTTTTAAAATCCTACTTTAAAACTCAAAGGACTCTTCATTCTGTCTAGTTGTCAAAGATCAAATTCCCTAAAGAACTCTCTCGCCCATCTTCCACTCAAGATGAGCCATTTGAATTCTTTCTCTTTAGCTCCCCGCGTTTCGAGGACTGAAATTATGCCAAAATCTTTCAGGCTTGTCAAGAGCCCCTTCCGAAACCCTCAGCCTCTCGTGAACCACTCGTCCACTCTCCCCTGTTTGAGGCCGAAATTATAGCCTCTTTGTTTTGACTTGTCAAGTGTTGTTCCCAGCAAAAGGAACAATAGCACTTCCCCAGGTAAATCCGCCTCCAAAAGCATCTAATAAGAGCGTATCTTTATATTGGAGTTTCCCCTCTTCATATAAATCGTTGATTGCCATAGGAATCGATGCTGAAGAGGTATTACCATATTTTGATACTGTCATAACCACTTGTTCATCTTTCAGTTTCAAAGCAGATGCCACAGCATTCAATATACGATAATTTGCTTGATGTGGGACAAAGTAGGTTATCTCTTTCGGAGTGATACCATTTTTCTCCAAAATTTCTATTACATCATTGGTAAGTGTCTTCACCGCTACTTTGAAGGTTTCGTTTCCCTTCATTTTGATAAAGCAGGCTCTCTCTTTTAAAACCTCCTCACTGCACGGCTCATTTGTGCCACATCCTGGTGTAATGAGATAATCATAGTATTTTCCATCAGCAGCTATATTTACATCCACGATGGCTTCCTCTTTTTTTTCTGTAGCGCTTATAATAGCTGCACCTGCGCCATCACCAAACAAAATGCAGGTAGTCCTATCCGTATAATCTACAATTGCACTCAGTTTCTCCGCACCAACAATTAAAATATTTTTTGCCATACCCGATTCGATGAAAGCTTTGGCATTCGCAAGTGCGTATATAAAACCACTACAGGCTGCACTGATGTCAAAAGCTGGAATATTAGCAACGTCCAATTTTTTTGCAATCATACAAGCAGTAGAAGGCATACAGAAATAGTCAGGTGAAATAGTGGCACAAATGATCATATCAAGATCATTTTTATCAATTCCTGCCCTTTCAATAGCAAGCTTTGCCGCTTGTACACCTAAATCACTGGTCGATTCCTTTTTATCAGCAATATGTCTTGTTTTAATACCTGTACGTTTCGTAATCCACTCATCACTCGTTTCGACCATCTTTTCAAGATCTTGATTTGTGAGGATATTTTTCGGAACATAAGCTCCAATAGATTTCAATGCAGCATACAATATTTATCCTTTTGGAGTGACCTCTTCAAGACGTTTTTCTATTTTCGTATTTATATCAGATTTAATATATGCGATAGCCTGATAGATGGCATTTTTGATAGCTTTGGGAGTACTCTTCCCATGAGAAATGATTGCACAACCTTTAATCCCGATTAGAGGGGCACCACCATACTCACTATAATCAATCTCTTTTTTCAAAGAGCGAAATACCTTCTTCATCATTAAAGCGCCAGCCATTCTAATTGGCGTTTTTTTGATGTTTGCTTTCATCAATTTACTGATGGCATCGGCCACACCTTCACTTGTCTTTAAAACAATATTTCCCGTGAATCCGTCACAAACGATGACATCAACACTACCATCAAAAATGTTGTTTCCTTCAACATTACCTATAAACGTAGGGAGTGATTTGAGCATTTTAAATGTATTTTTTGTCAGCTCATTTCCCTTCGTCTCTTCTTCTCCATTAGAAAGCAAACCTACTTTTGGTTTATTAACATTCATGATAGCTGTTGCATATGCTTCACCCATAACACCAAATTCAAAAAGGTGTTCTGGCTTGCAATCAACATTCGCACCCACATCAAGTACGAGACTTTTTTTATTTTTATATGTAGGCATGAGCGTAGCTATGGCTGGACGACTGACATGTTTGAGTCTTCCGATACGAAGAGTAGCCAAACTCATCGTTGCTCCGCTATGTCCTGCAGAAACAACTCCTTCAGCTTCGCCTATACGTACAAGTTCCACGGCTTTATATATTGAGCTCTCTTTTCTCTTTAAGGCTTCTGTAGCAGCTTCATCCATGCGAATAACATCTTCTGCATGAACTATTTCTATTCGATTGTTATACTTATTATGAGGAATGAGAGAATGGATCTTTTCCTTGTCTCCAACAAGAATTGCTTTGAATTCCGGGTTTTCTCTTAAGGCAAGAAGTGTCCCTTCTATAATAGGATAAGGACCGAAGTCCCCACCCATTGCATCGATTGCAATCTTGATCATTGCTGTCGTCTTACTTATATTCGCCTGTTGTCGGATTTACATGGTGTGGCAACTTCCATGTACCATCTTTATCTTTTACTGGTTTTACAAGTTTGATTTTGTAATGTGTTCTTCTTTTAGCTGCTCTTGTTTTACTCACTCTTCTCTTAGGTACTGCCATAATTTTCTCCTTCTTCTTGTTGTTCACATTGACTGCAGTAGTTATATCCTGCTTTTATTGACTCTTCTTCAGAATCGATAATAAAATCGAAATCGATTGTACCTTCATAGAATTCGATCACATCTGCTTCTTCATCGAATCCTTTATAGATACCATCACTAAATTTCAATCGGATAGGTTCGTCTATTTTTTTTATAAAATTCGTTCCGCACCGACTACATTCTAAATCAAGATTGCCGACAAGTTCACCATTAAAATTTACTATCTCTCTGTCTTGTCGATTCAGGACTCCATGTAACTGGAGACTGTTTCGCTTTATTGTAATCTCTTTTTTATTAAATCCAACTTTTTTAAATTCGATCTGCACTTAGAGAATTTCCCTCTGAGCAAAAAAGAATGCTATCTCTTTTTGCGCGTTTTCTAAACTGTCACTTCCATGTACCGCATTTGCCTCAATACTTTCAGCAAAATCTGCTCGAATTGTTCCAGGTTTTGCTTCCTTAGGATCAGTTGCACCCATCAATTCTCGATTTTTCGCAACCGCATTCTCACCTTCAAGGACCATAACAACTACTGGACCACTTGTCATATACTCCACAAGGTCATTAAAGAAAGGACGTTCCTTATGTACTTCATAAAATTTCGCTGCGTCATCTTTCGAAAGTTGAATCTTTTTCATAGTAGCAATTCGAAGTCCATTCGTTTCAAAGCGATCGATAATTTTACCAATTACATTCTTCGCTACTGCATCTGGCTTGATAATTGAGAGTGTTCTTTCCATCTATCCATCTCCTGAGGATTTTTAATGAGTGGGAGATTATAGCAAAATTAGCATAATTGAAAATAAAAAGTGGAGATTAATAAGGGGCAAAGCCCCTTGTAAGATTATTCGATAACTGGTTGATGACTCTCTCTTGCATCTGCAGGAATATCTTCTCTACAAGGCATCCCTTCATAACATTTATCCCAAACGATACACCCTTCAGTCGGACATGCTTCTGCACATGCAGGCGTATCATGATAGCCTACACATTCAACACATTTATCTGGATATACGTAATAAGTCTCTTCTCCAGTTGGATTGTCTTCATCATCAACGATTGCCTCAACTGGGCACTCATCAATACATGCTCCACAGTTGATACAGATATCAGTAATCAATACTGCCATAGTTACTCCTTATGATTTTGTTAACGTCAATCAAACTATATCAATAAAAAATTTAAACTTACCTTATTTTTAGATAGTCTGCAATTTCCTCAGCCTTATCCGTTTTTTCCCAAGTAAACTCAGGTAATTCTCGACCAAAATGGCCATATGCAGCCGTTTTTCTATAAATTGGTCGTAAAAGATCAAGAGATTTTATAATACCCCTTGGTGTCAAATCGAAAAGATCTCGCACGCAGGCTTCAAGTTTCTCATCAGAAACCTTGGCAGTACCATGGCTATCTACCATAATCGATACTGGCTCTACAATACCAATCGCATAGGCTATCTGTACAGTTGCCTTTTCGCATGCGCCACTTGCAACCAAATTTTTGGCTACATATCTTGCAGCATATGCACCGCTTCTATCCACTTTTGTCGGATCCTTTCCACTGAATGCACCACCGCCATGCGGACAGCTTCCTCCGTATGTATCGACAATAATCTTTCTTCCAGTAAGTCCGGCATCTCCTTGTGGGCCACCAATGACAAATCGTCCCGTTGGATTGATATGATACACGATATCATCAGCTATCAACTCTTTTGGAATCACTTTGTACACAATCTCTTCAATGACGGCATCTTTGAGCCGATTGTAACTCACATCTGGGTCATGTTGTGTTGAGATAACAATAGTTTTAATTTTTTGTGGTTTGCCATCAACATATTGGACTGTTACTTGGGCTTTGCCGTCAGGTCTTAAAAAAGGCAAAATACCCTCTTTTCTTGCATTTGCAAGCTCTTGTGTTAGTCTATGAGCCATAGTGATAGGCAGTGGCATTAACACATCCGTCTCTTTACAGGCGTACCCAAACATTAGTCCTTGGTCGCCAGCACCTATTTCACCTCCTTCTTTATCAACACCTTGGTTGATATCCGGAGATTGCTCGCCTACGCCATTCAGTACACCTGCACTTCTATAATCAAACCCATACAATGCGTCTGTATAACCGATTTCTCGAATAACCTCTCGTACGATATCCTGCATCGGCGCGTAAGTGGTTGTTTTCAATTCTCCTGCAATAATCGCAAAGCCGTTACTAAGCAACGTTTCACATGCCACTCTTGCGTTGGGATCTCTTTCGATAATATAGTCCAAAATGGCATCACTAATCTGGTCTGCCATCTTATCTGGGTGGCCTTCTGTAACCGATTCAGATGTAAAGAGAAACTCTCTTGCCATTGCATTCCTTTTTTTGCAGATATTATATCCTAAATCAATTTCAACAAATGTATCATTTGATTGAACCATTTTATATGAAATTATCTATAAATTTCAATTTAGCTTAACAATGATATAATTACAATGTTTCGCAAAAGAAAAAAATTATCCAAAAGGAGATAGAGATGCTTGTTACAAAAAAAGCACCAGACTTCACAGCACCAGCAGTAATGCCGGACAATACAATCAATGAAAACTTCAATCTCTATGAAAACATTGGCGAAAAAGGAGCAGTACTCTTTTTCTATCCGCTCGATTTCACTTTCGTATGCCCTAGTGAAATCATCGCTTTCGATCATAGACTTGATGAATTCAAAAAAAGAGGCATCAATGTCATCGGATGTTCAGTTGACAGCCACTATACACACCTCGCATGGAAAAATACTCCTGTCGAAAAAGGCGGTATCGGAAATATTCGATATCCACTTGTAGCAGATCTTACAAAGCAGATCGCAAGAAATTATGATGTATTGCTTGAAGATGCAGGTGTTGCTCTTCGAGGAAGCTTTTTGATCGATAAAGATGGAACAATTCGACACTGCGTTATCAACGACCTACCACTTGGACGAAATATCGATGAGATGATTCGAATGGTGGATGCTATGGAGTTTGCAAATGAGCATGGTGAAGTATGCCCAGCTGAATGGGAAAAAGGAAAAGAGGCTATGAAGCCTACACCAGAAGGTGTTGCAGAGTATCTTGCAAAACACGCAGACGAACTCTAATCTCCTTCCCGCTTTTGCGGGATTATAAAAAAGATTCCACTTTTTTTGCCAACTGCTGCGGTAATAATCCAAGCGCTTTTTCTACATCGCTCACTTTTCCATGAGGAATAAACTGATCTTCATACTCAAATGTCACAATCTCTACAGGAAGTTCCAATTCCAAAAGTGCACTTGCCACTCCACCAAGTCTTGCACTATCGCTAAATACAAACCATCTTTTATATTTTTGTGATAGTTCTTGAAGCAGTTCAACATCCAGCGGCTTCACAAATCGAAGATCCAGTAGTGCAACAGGAATATCCAAAAACTTCATCGTCTCATAGGCTCGCCCTACACCATTACCGTATCCAACGAATAAAATATCACCTTCATTTTCTATTAAAAGCTCCGCTTTGCCAAGCTCAAATGGTTTTGCTTCAAAATCATCATCTAAAATAAAACTTCCTCTTGGATAGCGAAAAGCACAGGGTCTGGAAAAATCTTTTGCAAACTCTACAGCATATTCTAATGTTTTAGGATCTCTTGGAGCAAAAAGATGCATATTTGGTATCGGTCTAAGATAACTTATGTCAAAAGCTCCTTGATGCGTCTCTCCATCTTCACCAACAATACCTGCTCTATCGATCGCAAATGCAACGCCTACATCCATTAAAGCAATATCATGAATAACCTGATCATATCCCCGTTGCAAAAAGGTGGAGTAGATCGCAACGAACGGTTTAAAACCCTCTTTAGCCAAAGGACCCATAGACGTAACAGCGTGCTGTTCAGCAATCCCCACATCCCAAAATCGATCCCCAAAATCTTCAATGAGAGGTTTTAAACCCGTTCCACTGGGCATAGCTGCTGTAACACCGACAACTGTTTCATCCTCTTTCGCCAAATCATACAGTTTCTTACTAAAAATTGATGTTGCACTCGGTTTGGAACTTTTTTTCAGTGATTCTCCCGTACTGATATCAAACGGTCCCACACCGTGCCAATGCTCATAATATCCTTCTGCAATTTTGTACCCTTTTCCTTTCAGGGTTTGAGCATGAATAATAACCGGCCTATTCATCTGTTTGGCAATTGTCATGGTCTCAATCAATACTTTCAAATCGTGTCCATCAATTGGACCGACGTAATCGATTCCGAGTTCTTCAAATAAAATACCAGGAGTAATGAGTTTCAACGACTCTTCCAAACGTTTAGCAATATACGTAGCCGATTCTGGCAGATGTTTTAAAAGCTGTTCTGTTCGCTTTTTCATATTTTGATAAAAGGGACTAGCCATCTTTTGACTCAGATATTTACTTACTGCTCCTATCGGTTTGGCAATACTCATCTCATTGTCATTTAGAATAATCACTACTGGATATTTTCTATCGCCCAGTTCGTTCAATGCTTCATAAACCATACCAGCACTCATGGCACCATCGCCGATGAGCACGACAGGAACTCTGTCCTCATTTTTGAGCTTAATCGCTTTGGCTGCCCCTACTGCCAAAGAGATGGAAGTCGAACTGTGTCCTGCAACCCAGTAGTCATACGGCGACTCTGTTGGTTTGGTATATCCGCTTATACCGCCAAACTGGCGGAGAGTATCAAACTGCTCCCATCGATCTGTCAAAAGTTTATGTGCATAGGCTTGATGACTTACATCAAAAATAAAAGGATCTTTCTCCACATCAAACACATAATGCATCGCTATTATAAGTTCAACTGCACCTAAAGTGGAACTCAGATGTCCACCATTTCTGCTCACAACTTCCAAGATACGGTTTCGTATCTTTTGACTCAGCTCTTCCAACTCTTCAATGGTATAGTTTTTAATATTCATTGAGAACCTCTTTGAAAATTTCAAAGAATCTGTCATTTTGCTCTTTTGTTCCAATGGTAATACGTAAAGCATTCATACCGTACCCAGTCAAATCTCGGACAATTACTCCCTTTTTTAAAAGAGCCTCACTGACACTTTTTGAACTTCTGTCTTCAGGAAACAAATAGGTGACAAAATTTGTATAACTATCAATAAATTCAAAACCGTTTTGCAAAGCAAAATTGACAAAACGCTCCATTTGAAGAAAATTTTGTTCAATCGAATATTGGACAAACCCTTCATCTTCCAAAGCAGTCGTTGCCGCTTTGAGGCTGAGGGTAGTGATATTGAAAGGAGGTCTCAGTTTATAAAGCTGCTGGATGATAGAGTTATCAGCTATACCATATCCAACACGCATACCTCCAAGACCATACGCTTTGGAAAATGTTCCCAAATAGATCACATTTGGATATTTTTGGATCAATTCTTGTGGATCAATTCGTTTTTTTTCATCTTTATAAGCAGCATACTCCATATAGGCACCATCAACTATAACAAGCGGCTCATGCACTCTATCTAAAAAAGAGTAGAGATACTCTGCATCTAACGCATCTCCTGTCGGATTGTTTGGCGTACAGATATGGATGATATCTGGATGATGTTTTTTATACAGATCATAAAACTCTTCTAAATCGTGTCGATAGCAGCTACTTCGAATGATCTTTGCACCTTGCTGCAAAGCATAGATCTCGTACATCGCAAAAGTGATCTTGCTCATCAATACACTGCTTTTTTCATTCAATACGGCTCTTGCACAAAACTCCAAAACCTGATCGCTTCCAGCACCTATAATAATATTTTTTTGATCAACTTTAAATCGCTTCGCTAAAGCATCTTTGAGTTCGAACATACTATCGTCTGGATACATATACATCGTATCGGCAATCTCACGCACTGCATCCACGACCTTTGGGCTGGTGCCGTAGGGATTTTCATTGGAAGCAAGTTTTATGATGTTTTGGGGTTCTATCCCAAACTCGCGTACCACGAGTTCTATCGGTTTTCCTGCCTCATATGTTTTTATCTTTTCAAGTGTCTCATTGAAGCGCATTACTATCCTTTGATTTGGCATAACTTCCAAGCCATTTTATCTCATGGATATGCTTTTGCAAAACTTTTTGGACATTTTCATCATCTATATGTCCATCAAAATCGATATAAAACCAGTAGTTAAAATCTTTGTCCTCAGCAGGACGAGATTCAATTTTTGTAAGATTGATATTTTCTTTATCAAAATCTTCCAAGAAATGTACCAGTGCACCGGGTCTGTCTTGGAGTTTCGCCAAGATAGAGGTTTTGTCAAATCCGCTTCTTCTGTTTTTAAAATCACTTAAAATAATAAATCGAGTCATATTGGAGGCCACATCTTCGATATTTTCAAATAAAATTGGCAGATTGTACAATTTAGCCGCGATATTGGAACAAATAGCTGCTGTTCCACGCTCCCCAGAAGCCAGCTTTGCCGCCTTGGCAGTAGATTCCACTGGGATGAGTTCAACATCATCCAAAAAGTGCTCGTTTAAAAAGTTCCGACACTGTCCAAAAGCGATATCTTTTGAATAGATTTTTTTAATATTGGAAAGCTTCTCGTCCAAAGATGCAAAAGAGTGATGAATCGGCATGTAGGTTTCAGCTACAATTTTGAGATCACTTTTGCCCAAAAGATCCAAAGTCTCTCCCACAACACCGTCGATAGAGTTTTCGATAGGCACAACTCCATACTTTGCTCGTCCTGTTTCAACAGCTTTAAAAACGGCACTGATCGAGTGGATAGGAAGATATTCGCTCATTGCACCGAATCGACTCTCCGCAGCTTGATGGGTAAAGCTGCCTTCGGGTCCAAGATATGCAACCCTCTCAGGTCGCTCCAGATTCCTTGATACCGCAAAAATTTCCAAAAAGATCGCTTCTATAGCCGCATCATTGAGAGGACCACTATTTTTAGATTTGAGCCTATTGAGAATAGCAATTTCTCTTTCGGGTCTATAAATGGGAGCACCTGTAGAATTTTTCAGTTTTCCAACTTCCTGTACGATCTTCATCCGTTCATTCAGTAGTTCAAGCACTTTATCATCGATCGCATCGATCTTTTCTCGTAATTGATTGAGCTTCTCTTCCATTATAACACTCCTAATGCTTTTGCGGCTTGAGCTATGGTATCATAAATCAAATCGGGTCTATACTCTTTTGGAAGTTTTGGTACAATCTCTTTTGCACTCTTATATTTCCCACTCAATACAAAAACCGTTTTCATACCAAGTTTTTTTGCTCCGATTAGATCTCCTTGAGGATCATCACTAATAATGACTACATCTCCAAATTTACCTCCAACTTTCTTGAGTGCTTTTTTGTAAAACAGCTTAGAGGGCTTTCCAACAACTTGTGATTGAACTCCACAAGCATATTCAAACATTGCAAGCAGTGCACCTACCCCAGGATATCGCTTCTCTCCTTTTGCATACAGTGAAGTTTGGTGCATTCCGATTAAAGAAGCACCTTGCAGTAATAATTCATCAATTTGAGCAAACTCATCAAACGTGTAATCATTTTTGACACTTATTACCACAGCTTTAGGTTCATGGTAGTCGAATCTATATCCCATCGATTGTAAAACTTGCAAAAAACCTTCTACACCATACGGAGCAATTGACTCTTTTGGCAACACCTCTTCCAAAACCATTAAGGGATCAATGTAGCGCTCTTTTGGAATTGGAAAGCCTAGTGAGTTCAAATAATTCAAAAACTCTTGACTAGAGTGCTTAGTATTATTTGTAATAATAATATAGGGAATATTTTTTTCATTTAATGCTTGAATACATTCAATGCTCCCTGCAATAGGCTTTCTCTCTTTATCATCGATTAAAGTACCCTGAACATCGATGAAAAATTTCACACCATAAACCTTATCTCTTTTTCGATAATATATTCAAAGCTTTCCCGCTCCCGAATGAGCCTATCCTGACCATTTTCGATAGCCACTTCAGCCGGTCTAGGGCGTGTGTTGTAGTTGCTTGCCATAACAAAACCGTAGGCTCCGGCACTTTTGACAACCACTATATCTCCATGTTCGGTTTGAGGAAGCATTCTGTTTTTTGCTAAAAAGTCTCCACTCTCACAAACTGGACCTACTACATCTGCCAGGCTTTCATCACCACTCTTTCCAACAACTTCAACTTCATGATAGGCATTGTACAAACTTGGTCTAAGCAGATCATTCATCGCACCATCTACAATGATAAAACGTTTCTTACCGTTTTGTTTCTCATAGAGTACTGTTGTCAAAAAGACTCCGGCATTACCAACAATATATCGGCCAGGTTCACATACGATTGTCATATCTGTTCCACTCAAAGTTGAAAGAATGGCCTGGGCATAATCGTATGGCTCGATTGTCTTTTCATCTTTATATCGAATGCCAAGCCCTCCGCCTACATCGAAAAATTTGATATCAATGTCAAGTTTTTGGAGGCTTCGAACCAAATTGGCAACAATTGCGCTTGCTTCTTTGATCGGTTCGAGCTCTGTTAACTGACTGCCGATATGAAAATGGATGGCAACGGGATTGAGAAAGGGAGAATTTTTAGCATAGAGATAGAGCTTTTTGGCCGTCTCTATTTCAACACCAAATTTGTTTTCATGGAGACCTGTTGAGATGTATGGATGGGTTTTGGGATCGATATTTGGATTGACACGGAAACTGACACGAGCCACTTTTCCAATTTTTTTCGCAATCTCTTCGACTCTATAAGTCTCAGCTTCACTTTCAATATTGATATATAAAATATCTTTTAAGAGTGCCTCTTCTATCTCGTCATCTCTCTTTCCGACACCGCTGAATATGATTTTATAGTTTGGAATACCTGCAAGCAGCGCTCGTTTTACCTCTCCGATACTCACACAATCTGCCCCACTGCCAAGCTTAGCCAAATGTTTGAGAAGACTCATATTTGAATTGGCTTTGACAGCATACGCGATAATCGACTTTCTTGCTTTAAAAGCCTCTTTGATAGCTTCATAATTTTTTGCAATTTCATTAAAATCGTACACATATAAAGGCGTATCATATTTTTGTGCTAAGGCTCTGTAATCCACGTAATTCCTTTATGAAAGTTTGCCCAATATTAGCAAAAAAGTGCTAAAACTTTTTATAAAGATAGAGGGCAATCACAAGAAGCAAACTTATCGGCAAGACAATAGCATACCACGCATCCAAAGAACCGTTAAAGGAAAGTTTTACGAGAGTAAAGAGGAATCCCCAGACAATCAAAGAAGTCACGGTAGCACCAAAAAGAAACAGATTGAGATTGGTAATCCTGGCGGTTACCGGAACGAAATAGTAGATGATAATCATCAAAAAAGGAGCAAAAAAAGGAAAAAGAAGCTGATAAAAAATAATCGCCTTGATTCGATCAACATTCAAAGACTGCTGCTTTAAAAGTTTTATCGCTTCCAGTGCATCAATGAGTGTAATAGAGCTTTTCCCCTCATATACTGAATCAAGAATTTTGGGTTTATAATCTTGTAAAATAGAAAGATCTGCCTTTTGTTCCACCAATTTCCCATCCACAGTTTTTACTACGGTTGCATTGCTTAGATGCCAGCTTCTTTTTTGAAATGTCGCACTGCGGGCAAAAATGATCCTTTTTAATTTTTGATTTTCAAGTTCGTAGACCTTCACACCCTCTGCTTTTTTATTAAGTGGATAGAGTTTTTCAAAGAAAACATAATCGTTGTTATATTTAAAAAAAAGATCTTTGGTGGCACTGGAAAGTGATTGGTATTTTTTGATGTTGTTCGCATACTCATCTGCATAGGCAAATGAGGTAAGATGCAAAAAAAGATATACAATAGTCAAAAAGAGTGCGGTGATAAAAACTGGCATTAAAACTCCACGTTTGCTATATCCTAAAGCATATATAGCAACAAGCTCATTGGAGCGTATCAATCTATTTTTGAGTGCAATGAGAGCAAATATCAACGTAATAGGAAATAAAAGATCGATTGCGTTTAAAGATTTATAATAAAGATAGAGAATCTGCAAGTTTGCTGAAGCCGGTAACGACTTGAAAACTTGAAAATAATCAAGACTGACAAAAAAGAGTGTCAAAGAGATCAGAAGAAGTACAAAATATTTGAAATAGTTGATTGCAAGATATCTATATATCATCGCCCCTCTTTGGTTGGCTTCGATGCAATTGTAACAAAAATTTTGTTAGGGGCAGTTGAGCTGTTTTTGCGAATATTGTGACCGTACTTCATCAAGGGATAATCGGGTCAAAGCCAAAGCAGCATCAGCAGCTTTATCGATAACAGGAACAATGCATTCTAACTCTTTTTGAGTAAAATCACTGAGGACATATCGGACAACGTCCTCTTTTCTTTGGGGTCTCCCTATGCCAAATCGTATCCGTATATACTCTTTTCCGATAAGCGCATCAATCGATTTGAGTCCATTATGGCCTCCGCTACTCCCACCTTTTTTGAATCGAAGAGCACCAAGCCCCAAATCCAAATCATCATGAACAACGATAATATTTTCTATATCGATTTTATAAAAATTTTTAACAGCTAGTACGCTTTGGCCACTAAGGTTCATATAGGTCAAGGGTTTTAGAAGAAACAGGGAGCCAGCTTTATAGAGTTCACCTTTGAACTCTTTTTTGGAAATAGAGGTTGGCTTGAGGCGTTCGATCAATCGATCGATCACCATAAAGCCAATATTGTGTCTATTGCGTTCATACTTGGGACCAGGATTGCCAAGTCCTACTATAAGATGCATTATTTCGCTTTTACAACCCCTACTACCGCAACGTGTGGCGCTGTCATATGTTCCACGCCTTCAGGAAGTTCAATGTCTCGAATCAAAATTGCATCCCCAACATCGAGGTTGCTGACATCAAGTGTGATACTATCAGGAATATTTTCGATAGCGCCTTTGACTTTGATTCTTCTTTTGGAAGTGACTAAAACACCTTTGTTCTTAAGACCAATCGGTGTTCCAACAGTTTTGATAGGTACCATATAGTATGTTACGACACCTGGTTGCGCAACCATCAAATCAACATGCAACAAATCATATGTTACAGGATCTTTTTGATACTCTTGAACAACGACTTCCAATTCTTTGTCGCCTACTTTCACTGGGAAAGCCAATTTTTCTTTATGCCGTACAGTCCGGATGAAATCACCCTTTTTGAACGCAGCATGAATATTTGGAAAATCTTTCCCGTAAATGTTGGCAATTAGATAACCATCCCGTCGTAAAGCTTTGGTAGCTTTTTTTCCGGTACTCTCTCTAACGATGCCTTCTAACATTGCTATTCCTTATTGTAAGATTTTAAAGGGAGCTAATTATATGAAAATTTATATTTTATTTTCCTTAAGATTCTTCTTTTAAATCAATGATTCCATCATCAAGAGAAATGTTCATATTTTGTGCCTCTTTCGCACTGCTTGCCACAATCCCTTTTATTGCCAATTTCATATCAGACGGACTCGTTGCGTTTTCTAATGCCGTATCCATATCAATAAGACCCCGTTTGTAAAGATCAAGGAGTGCTTGATCAAATGTCTGCATCCCATAGATTTTACCCTCTTCAATGGCTTCAGTTAATTCAAGGTCTCTTCCTTCAGCTATAATAGATTCAATTCTTTTTGTTTTGAGTAAAATTTCGACTGCAGCAATACGTCCACCATTTTTTTTACGGACAAGCCTTTGAGAAACAACTGCCTCCAATACAGAAGCCAAAATCATCCTCACTCTATTTTGTTCCTCAGCTGGAAAGACACTGATAATCCTATTGATCGTCTCTTTTGCATCGAGTGTATGGAGCGTTGAAAAAACAAGATGCCCCGTTTCTGCCGCATGCAATGCCATCTCTATGGTTTCAAGATCTCGCATCTCACCCACCAAGATAACATCTGGATCCTCACGCAATGCTGCCTTCAATGCGCTTGAAAAACTTTTGGCATCCTGCCCAATATTTCTCTGGTTTATAATAGATTTTTTATCCTGATGTACAAACTCAACCGGATCTTCTATGGTAATGATATGCTCTTTTCGAGTGACATTGATCTCATCTATCAAAGCTGCTAATGTTGTAGATTTACCACTTCCCGTAATCCCGGTTACTAATACCAATCCCCTTGGCATTTGCGTAATTTTATGAAGGGTGATGGGAAGACCCAGCTCATCGATCGACTTAATATCTGTTGGAATAACACGAAAAACGCCAGAGACTCCATTGAGTTGGAAAAAGAGATTGACACGAAATCGGATTTGCTCATTATATATATAGGTAAAATCGATATCCTTATTCTCCACCAACTCATCAAATCGTGTTCGAAGGAGCTCTTTTGCAAGTGTTAAAGCCTCTTCGCGCGTAATAACTTCAGATGAAAGTGGAATAATCTCCCCATGCACTCGTCCTCGTACAATCGACCCGGCTTTAAGATGTACGTCACTACCACCAAGCTCCACGAGCCTTTTTAAATATTTTCGAAACTTTTTTGTCGTCTCAAATGTGAGTTTACTCACATCGACATATTTGGATTCAAGCATATGTTACTCCATTCTTAATCGAGCTCTTGCAAAATCGCTTCAAATGCCTCTTCAAAAGCTTTGAGTCCTTCATGCAAAAGATCGTGATATACCTGCTTCATATCGATCTCATGTGCTTTGAGCATCGCGAAAAAATGATCAATCTCCTCTTCCGAAATAGGTAGTTTCGGCCTTTCATCTCCATCTTTCACAAACGCTTCAATGGTGGATAGAGGAGCTGTATTGACACTGTTTGGAGCAACTAAAGAAGAGATATAGTAATGCGCCGGATATGCACCGCCTTTGACACCCGTACTCGCAAACAGGGCTCTGGTGTAGGGAAGGTCTCTTTTTTTGATCATATTATATATTTTAGCCGCATTCATAATACCAACTTTCCCAATAGGTAAACCTTTGCTTTGTAAAATGGGATCGAGTTTTCTATCAAATCGACTCACAAAAATGCTTAGCACTTTGTGTGCATTTTGGTTCTTTTTGGATCCCCGCTCCATTGCATCCAAACACTCCCTTGCTTGGTATGGGGAGAAAATAAGAGTAGCATTGATATGAATGCCATCTGCAACCAATTCCTCGATTGCCTCACACCCTGCGGGAGTAACAGGAATTTTGATCATTACATTCTCTTTCCCGATCTCTTGAAAAAGTCTTTTTGCTTCTTGGACAGTACCTTGAGCATCATGTGCGAGTCTCGGGTCGACTTCGATACTCACAAAGCCGTCATCACCTTTATCATAAAGGGGTTTGAGTACATCGGCAGCCATTTGAATATCTTTGATAGCCAAAGCCTCATACTTTTCTTTTGGATTTTTGTTTTGTAGCAGATGGAGCTGAGCCTGATATGCAGAAGAGTTTAAAATGGCTTCTTTAAAAATGGCAGGATTACTTGTTGCCCCTGTGATTTTGTATTGACTGATTACTTTTTGGAATTCATTTTGGATAAACTCTCTTTCTAAAAAATCGAGCCACAAAGAGAAATGGATCTCGTTGTTATACATATTGTCCCTTTTTTATAAAATTTCATTATAGAGTAGTATTTTTGGGCTTAAAGTTCCATTTGCCAAAAACTCCTGGCTTTTGAAGAGCACTTTCTAATTCTTGAAGAAACTGGTCTCTAGAAATTTCTACAGCTCCCAGACGTTTAAGGTGTGCGCTTGGAATCTGACAATCGATAAAATCAAGCCCATTTTCTTGAGCAAATTGAGTCAGATGCACAAGAGCTACCTTACTTGCATCACTCACCAAAGCAAACATACTCTCACCAAAAAACGCTCCACCCAGACTCAAACCATACAGTCCTCCCACCAGTTCTCCATTTTGGTATGTTTCCACACTATGAGCAAATCCCATCTCATGCAGTTCACAAAAGACTTCAATGATTTCAGGGAGAATCCACGTTTCACTTCTGATATCTTTACAATTTCGAATAACCGCTTCAAAATTTTGATCAAAACGGACTTCAAACTTTTTCAGACTCTTTTTCAATGAGCGTGAAATTTTTATATCTTCAGGATAGAGTACCAATCGTGGATCCGGTGACCACCAAAGAATCGGATCACCCTCGTTATACCAAGGGAATATTCCTCTTTTATAGGCTTGCAGGACCCTGTTTGGACTCAAATCGCCCCCAAAGGCAACGATGCCTTCAGGTGACGCGAATCTCGGGTCTGGAAATGTATAGCTAAAAAGACTCAGTTGTGGAATATAAATCATTGTATCGTAAAAGCCAATTTCCCTTTTTTCTCATCGATTTTCACTTTTCCGCCGTGACGTAGTTTCCCGAACAAAATCTCGTTCGTCAAAGGCGTTTTGATCTCTTCGCTGATTACTCGCGCCAACGGTCTTGCACCAAGTTCAGGGCTATATCCTTTTTGTGCGAGATATTTTTTGGCTTTTGGCGTCAATGAGAGTGTGATCGATTTGTTGTCGAGCTGATCGTTCACTTCGGCTATGAATTTATCCACGATCCCTTCTACGATCTCTTGAGACAGAGGTCTAAACCGTACAATCGCATCGAGTCTATTTCGAAATTCTGGCGTAAAGTACTGTTTCAACGCTTCATCAAATTTGCTCACACTCTCTTGCTTGAAGCCCATAACATTGGCTTCTGTGGCTCCAACATTGCTTGTCATTATTAATACGACATGTTTAAAATCGGCAACATTCCCATTGTTGTCTGTCAATGTCGCATTGTCCATCACTTGCAACAAGATATTGATGAGATCTGGATGGGCTTTTTCTATCTCATCTAGCAAAAGCACCGTATATGGATGCTTTCGAATCGTCTCTGTCAAAAGACCACCCTCTTCATATCCTATATATCCCGGAGGCGCACCGATTAGCCTTGATACGGCATGTTTTTCCATATATTCACTCATATCAAAGCGCTCAAAGTGTACGCCCATTGTCCGTGCAAGCTCTTTTGCTAGTTCTGTTTTCCCTACACCTGTAGGCCCTACAAATAAAAATGAACCTATCGGCTTGTTTGGCGGATTGAGACCTGCACGGCTGCGCTTGATGGCCATTGCCAGCTGTTCAACTGCTTCTTCCTGTCCAAGAACCCGCTCTTTTAGTCTTTCCTCCAAATTTTTCAATATTTCCAAATCATCACTCGTTACTCGCTGTGGCGGAAGTCCTACCATTTTTGCGATGGTATCTTCAATATCGTTGACTGTGACAACAGCTCTTTTTTTCTTTCGGAGGTGAAAACTTGCCCCAACCTCATCGATCAAATCGATCGCTTTATCAGGAAGTTGCCTGTCATTGATATATTTGTCACTCAACTCCACTGCACTTCTCAACGCACTGATATGGTATTTAACTTTGTGATGGGTTTCATATTTTGATTTGAGCCCTTTTAGTATTTTAAAAGTTGTCTCAAGATCCGGTTCTTTCACATCCACTTTTGCAAACCGGCGGCTGAGTGCCCTGTCTTTTTCCAAAAAGTTTCGGAATTCAGAGTATGTTGTCGCACCGATACATTTGATCGCTCCACTGGCAAGGGCGGGTTTGAGCATATTGGATGCATCCATACTGCCTCCTTGCGTAGCTCCAGCCCCGACAATCGTATGAATCTCATCAATAAACAAAATAGCATTTGGTATAGCCTTAAGCTCCTCTACCACACCTTTGAGCCGCTTTTCAAAATCGCCCCGGTACTTTGTTCCAGCCAAAAGGGCACCCATATCAAGAGAATATAAAGATGCTCCTTCCAAAACATCAGGGATTTCTCCCGCTGCAATTTTGAGCGCCAACCCTTCTGCAATCGCCGTTTTTCCGACACCAGGCTCACCAACGAGCAAAGGATTGTTTTTCTTTCGTCGGCAAAGGATCTGCATCACCCTCTCAATCTCTTTATCCCGACCAATGACCGGATCGATTTTGCCCTCTTTGGCCTCTTTTAAAAGATCAATTGTAAATTTTGCCAGATAGGACTCTTCATCCGTCTTCTTGGAAGGTTTGGTCTCAACCACTTCTTCTTGATGGGAAACAATCTCCATGATATCAAGCTTTGAAATCCCCTGCTCTTTCAAAAGATAGACGCTATATGAGTGCTCTTCATCAAATAGTGCTACAAGAAGATCACCAACAGTCGCCTCTTTCTTTTCCGCATTTTGAATGTGGCGTATCATATTTTCGATCACTCTTGAAAGTGCCACTGTTTCAAAAGGCTCACGTACTATATTTTCAGGTAGTGGCTTTAAAACTGATTCAAGATGCTGGGTGAGCTTACGCTTCATGATTTCAATATCGGCTCCAGCCTCTTTTAAAATTTTGGCTCCATCAGAACTGTTGAGAAGAGCCAAAAAAACATGTTCAACTGTCAAATATTCATGTCTGTGTCTTTTGGCATATTTTACAGCCTCTTTAAAAATTGAATTGAGTTGATTGCTTATCATTACTCTTCCTCCATTACTGCTTTGAGGGGAAATTCGTGCGCTCGCGCAAGTCTGTGCACCTGGTCAATTTTCGTTTCTGCAATCTCATATGTATAGATACCGCACAAACCTTTCCCCTGTCTATGAATGGTCAACATGATATTGACCGCCTCTTCATAACTTTTGTCGAAAATATCACAAAGGATATCCACGACAAAATCCATTGTTGTGTAGTCGTCATTGAGTAAAAACACCTTATATTTTTTTGGCTCCTCTAATTTGACGACCTCTTTTGTTTCTACCTTTTCTCCCACTCGTCCCCTCTTTAAACTTCATTTTATTTTATTGTAATATATTTTTGTAAATTCCAAAAGGAGCAATATGCAAATATTTGTTACCGCTACCAATACCGGTGTGGGCAAAACATACACCACACTTCAGCTAATGGAAATTTCCCATAAGATGGGGTTGAAACCTGGAGCTATTAAACCGATAGAAACGGGAGTGCACGGCATTCCTGAGGATGGTAGCAAACTTTTGCAAAAATGTCAAGAGCTTAATCCTAACTTAAAAGATGTCGCAATAGATGATATTGTTCCTTACCAGTTTTCTTTACCAGCCGCTCCATATGTCGCCAAGAAAGATAGAACAATCGACTTGGAATATATTCGAAAAAAGATAAATATGATGTACGAAGCCAGCGACATTCTTTTTATAGAAGGAGCCGGAGGATTGATGGTCCCAATAGAAAAAGATTTTTTCATGATCGATCTGATCAAATTTTTAGACACTCCAGCTCTTTTGGTTACACCCTCAAAACTAGGCTGTATCAACGATACTCTGCTTTCGCTCAATCTTCTTAACAACTCAAAAATAGCGCACCAGTGGTATATCAATCTTCATGAAGATAAAGATGATTTTTTCGAAATCACCTATCCTTTTTACAAAGCGTACTTTGATGAAGTTCCGCTGGAGCTTTCATCAGTACTCCAGCGTTACTCGCACTCGTATTCTTCGTAATGGCCTATTGCTATATTTCATAATATCTCGTCCCATAACTCTGGCATAGTTTTTATACTCATACACATGCTCTTGTGTCTCTTTGTATCGCGTTCTACATCTTTTTACTGTTCGATACCCCGGTCTTGCATTTCTTTCTGCAAGATTTTTGCCGACAAGTGAACCTATAATGGCTCCTCCTATGGTTGCAGCTGTCTTTCCGCTGCCCCCTCCAATTTGATGACCGATAATTCCTCCGGCCGCACCTCCGATAATCGCTCCCACTGTTCCATCACTACTCTCATCTTCCGGGATCTCTTCGTACCAACACTCTTCATAAGGCACTCGCTTTGTCACTACACGTTCTACTTCAACGCTTTTATAAACAGGAACCGACTTTGTAAAAGTGATCACTTCGGCAAAAAGCTGAGAAATAATGGCAACACTTAAAAGAACAAGAAGCTTTTTCATTTTTCACCTCCTCTATTTTTAGTATAATAGCAAACTTAGTTACTATAACTTACGATTGTGAGGCAATTGTGAAATGAAACGCCATCTGATTACTACAAACGATTTTACAAAAAATGAGATAGAAAATCTTTTTTATGATGCGAAGAGATTTTTGAATGAACCAACGCCTCATCTTTTAAAAAACAAACTTATCATTACCATTTTTTTCGAAAACTCTACCCGTACACGAAGCAGTTTTGAGGTAGCCGCAAAACGCCTTGGAGCAGAGGTTGTCAATCTGGATGTCTCCAAAAGCTCCACAAAAAAAGGCGAAACGCTCTTCGATACCGCGGCAAATCTCAATGCTATGGAACCACATGCCATCGTCGTTCGACACAAAAGTGCAGGTGTTCCATATATTTTGTCAAAATATGTAAGCTGCTCTTTGATCAATGGCGGAGATGGCGCTCACGCCCATCCGACGCAGGCACTGTTGGACCTTTTTACTCTTAAACAGCACTTTGGTGATGTCCATGGAAAAAAAATAGCGATTGTAGGAGATATCAAAAATTCTCGAGTAGCAAACTCAAATATCGAACTTTTGCAACGTTTTGGCATGGAAGTCATTTTGGTAGCTCCGCCACACTTTTTACCAAAAACCGATCTTCCTAGTACATATAGTATCAAAGAGGTCATCGATGATATCGATGCCATTATGAGCCTGCGCACACAGACAGAGCGGCACAAATATCCTATATATGCCAGCTTAAGAGACTATGGAAGCGATTTTTGTATTACGAAAGATTTGATCAAAGATAAAGACATTATCATTTTGCATCCTGGTCCCGTACATCGAAATATCGACATCAGTGATGAAGTTTTGGCAGATCCAAGATGTAAAGTCTTAGAACAGGTAAAAAATGGTGTCGCTGTACGCATGGCAGTTTTAAAAAAACTCATTATGCATGGATAGGCTCAGCTACTACGCACAAAAAGAGATCCCTTTTCTTTTTGTCATCGACTATAAAAAACAAAATATTTTCGTTGAGCCAATCAAGACACTTTCAAATATCTTCTTTCAAACTCCTCTTGCAAGCAATTTTAATTTTACTTCATCTAAACCGTGTCGCATCCTATCGATCCAGCCTATTTCATTGAAACAGTATCAAAAGGCATTTGACAGAGTACAAGAAGAGATAAAAAGAGGCAACACTTATCTGCTCAATCTCACTTTTCCCTCTACTATCACTGTAAATTGTACTTTGTTGGAAATCTTTCAGGCTACAAAAGCAAAATTCAAACTCTATTTTGATGATGCTTTTGTCTGCTTCTCTCCTGAACGTTTCGTCAAAATTCAAAACAATACAATCTCCACTTATCCTATGAAAGGCACGATCGACGCAACATTTCCGAATGCAAAAGAGAAGATTTTGAATGATGCAAAAGAGATGGCAGAACATATTATGGTGGTCGACCTTCTAAGAAACGACCTCAATATGGTCGCAACCAATGTCAAAGTCACAAAATTTCGCTATATCGATCAGGTCGTAGCCCAAGAAAAACAGTTGTTGCAAGTAAGCAGCGCTATAGAAGGCTTGTTACCAAAAGATTGGAAGAAACATCTTCATACGATATTTGACAAACTTTTACCTGCCGGCAGCATCTCTGGTACGCCAAAACGGTCCACTTGCCAAATCATCGAACGGGTCGAACAGTATGATAGAGGCTTTTATACAGGAGTTTTTGGTATTTTTGATGGGAAAAATCTCGATAGTGCCGTGATGATTCGATTTATTGAAAAAACACCTTATGGATATCTCTATAAAAGCGGAGGCGGTATCACAATCGACAGTAACATGCAAAAAGAGTATCAGGAGATGATCGATAAAATCTATGTACCTGTTTAATCTGGTGGAGGTGTGGGGAAGATTTAGAGCATATTGTAAACCTAAAAAGTTCCCATAATAAGGGGTTTTTGTATTCATTTGATACCCTTTTGTATAAAATTATGTATTAAAAAATTTTACAACATTGTTTATTATTTTTTTCAAAAAATATAAAAATATAAATCCACAATAATGTATTACCTCAAAAAAATCCTAAAATGTTTAATTTTTAGTTTTCCTCCTCTTTGCATAAAATAAAAAATTTTAGATATTCAATTAAATAAGTGTGTGCAAAGCACACACACTGTTATGGTTTGATCTAATGTAAAAAAAACATTTTAAACACTCCAACATTTTTATTTATTCTCTCTGTTTGTCTCCTTTTTTACTTCTTTATTTCTCTCTCTCTTTCTTTTTTGCATCCCCTGCAAGGGGTGCAAAAAAAAGAGAAAAAAAGAAAGAGAAAGAGAAAGAAGCCCCTTATAGGGGCTTTCTGTTATAGCTTGATTATCTTAATAAAAAGTGTTGGTAAAAAATTAATATATATATTTAATATTTTTTTGAATTTTGCAAAAAATTTATTATAATTAAATAAGAAAATATTATAAAAGGAAAAATAAAGGTGAATGTAAATAATACATTATTTAATGAATATAAAAAACTTCCTAAAAAATTTATTGCAGATGCAATAGAAAAAGAAAACAAACAATTACATTATTTAAAAAATTTTTCTGCAGTAAATAATTATACTGGAGAGATTTATAGCATTTATTTTTCCTATGAAAAACAAATAAAACAACAATATGAAAATATTTTACAAAAAATTATGTATAACAAAGTAAAAGCAAGTGAGAATAATTTAATCCCTATTTTCATTACTTTCACAGCTCCCTCAAGATTTCACCCATTTAAGCAAAAACCAAATGGCAAAAATGTAATAAATGAGTATAACTATTTTGTTAATAATTATTATGAATATAATAGTATTGATGAGGGAATAAAAGAAGCTTATCAATTTCTTAATAAAATGTGGAGAGAATATTATATAAATATTAAAACAAGTAAAAAATATAGAAAAATAGCAAAAAAAATAAGATATGACTTATTTTTTGAATATCATAAAAGCTATATTCCTCATTTACATGCATTAATTTATATACCTACTGAAATGTATGAATATGCCCAAAAATCCTTTGTTAATTTAATAAATAAGAATAATATGGAAATAAGAGCAAATAAATTTTTGAAAATTGAAGATAAGAAAGAAAAGAAAAAAAAGAAGCTAAATAAATTGGATGGTGCTGTATTGTATATTTCTAAATATATTAGAAAAACTCTTGATGAAATTGTAAAAAAACCTGAAAATGTATATCAATATATTGGCTGGAAATCAGCCCATAAAATAAGAATTTACAGGGGGTCAAATTCTGAATTGGCATTATATTTATATAATAAAATTTATCATAATTTGGAAGAAAAAGAGAAAAAAACATTGTTAGAAAGGGCAAAAAAAAATAATACCTGCCTATTATATGAAATTGAAAAAATAGCAGAAATCAAAAGAACAGTTATAAATACAAAAAAAACAAAAATAAAAAATCAAAAAATAAATAAAAAATATTATGCAAATGTTGAAGTTTCAAAACAAAAAAGATATGACAAAATGGCAATGATAGATTATTTGAGTCAATATTATGAACCAAAAACATTAAGAAAATTGGGGGTTGCAGATTTATATAATTTATTTTCAAAATCTTTTGGATTTGATTTTACATTATATAAAAATTCAATAAAAACAAAAAAAGAAGAAATAAAAAAGATAAAAAAAGAAATAGAAAATAAAATAAAAAATGTTGAATTGATGGAGTTAAAAAATATAGAAAAATTCATTGAAATAACAAAAGAAGCAAAAAAAGCACAAGAAGAAATTAAAAAATATAAAAATGATGAGTATGCATTAATGTCAATTGTCATAATGAAAGAAGATAATGAAACTGTGGAGGATTTTATAAAAAATTTAAATGAAAAAATAGAAAAAGAAGAAAAAGAATTAAAAAAACTAAAAAAAGAATATGAAGAAATGAAGGAAAAAAGTACAGAATATAAAAAAACATTAATGAAATTATTGAGAAATAATAATTTTGAAGAGTTAAGAGAAAAATTATATGAAAATAATGATGATAAAACTGCTAATTATGTTAGTGAAATAATTTATAAAATGAGAGAAATAACCAAATTAGGGGCAAAATTGAAAGAACTGCAAGAAATCAAAAAAGAAGCAATTAAAAATTATTACAAAATTGAGAAAATGGAAATATATAGATTAGATCCAATGAAACAAGCATATACACAAATTTATAATAAAAGTGATATAGCTTTAATTTTTTCAAATTGAAAGGGGTAAAAAATGGCATATAAAAGCAAAAAAACAGGTGAAATTAAAGGTGATTTACATTTATTTATAAATAAATCTGTAATAGATAAATTCACAGGAATAATAAAAATGGAAGGGAAAAAAAGGAATGAAGTTATTGAGGAATTATTAAAAAAATATATAGATGAATATGAAAATAAATTAATCAAAAAAAAGAAAGAAGAAATATTTTTAAATTTTTAAGCCCTCAAAACCCCCATAACTTCATTACTTTTACAATTTTTTAAATATTTTTTAAATTTTTTTGCAATTGAAAAAAATTTATTATAATATAAGTGTATATAAAATTCAACATAAAGGATAAAAAAATGGAACTATATATCAAAGGCAAAGTATTCAGTGTTAAACCTGTAAAAAAAGGTGAGGAAGTTGTAGCATATCAATTGCAATTTTTAGAAGAATTGCCTGAGGGTGGAGTAAATTTACAACAAATAAAAGCACCTGCTGAAGTTGTAAAAGATCCAAAAAATTTAAAAGATAAGCAAATAATGGCAAAAGTAAGGGCTAATGTATTCAATGGCATTATTTATTATAAAGCTGAAAATATCAAAATAGGGGGATAATTTCCCTCTATTTATTTAAAAGGGGGTAAAAATGGGTATTGAGATGAGTTTAATGGAATATATTATTACTTATATATTTTTCATTATTTTAATTGCAATTGCTTTATTTCCTATATCTTTTTTATTATCTTTTATAATTATGAGGTTAAAAAATGGCAAAAAGAATTATAGGAATATTACTATATAAATTTTTGAAATATGCCCTAATTTCCATTGTTTTATTACCTCTATTTTTTAATATTTATACATTAATAAAATATGGTGTAATCTCTGATCCATTGCAATTAAATACATATAAATACATATATAAAAACTATTACAACTATATCCCTATTATTTTTATTTCATTAGTTATTATTTCATTTCTATATAATGTAATGAAAACAAAAAAATCCCCATTGTTTTGGATTAAAGCCTATTTGCTTCCTTATTCTTTTAATTTTTATGCACAAATCAAAAAAAAGAAAAATGGAGAAAATAAAGTAAATTCCTATATTTTTGACAAAATGAAAAAAATGACAAAAGATTACATAATTTACAAAAATCCTATAAAAATTAATTATGATAACTATTATAAAGCTCTTGAGGATATTAAGCAATATTTGCAAGTTGAATTTATTAGGGTTGAAAGATATGGAAGCAAGGGAATAAAATTATATATCAATAACCCTGTAAAGTCTTTTCAATTTAATGAAAAATATTATAAAAAAGGGAAAATATATATAGGCAAATCATTAGAAAATAAAGATATATACATATCTTTGAAAGATTTAACTCATATTTTAATAGCTGGCCAAAGTGGAGCTGGTAAAAGTGTATTTCAAAATTTATTAATAGCTAATTTTATCTATAATTTGGATAATTTAGATTATTTATTTTTAGTGGATCTAAAGGGGGGAGTTGAATTTTTTGAATATTCCAAAAAAGACAAAAAAATAAAAGTCATAACTAAAGTCCAAAGCCTTTTAGATTTTACTAATAAATTGATTCAAATAATGGAAAAAAGATATTTATATATGAGAAAAAATAATATAAAAAATTGGAATGGAAAACAGATAATAGTAATGTTTGATGAGTTTGCCTCAATTAATGATCAAGCAACATTGTTAGAAAAAAAAGAATATCAACAATTATTGAAGAATTTAAGGACATTATTAGCCAAAGCAAGGGCATCAGGTATTAAGTTTTTTATTGCAACTCAAAAAGCCACCTCAGATAGTATTGACACTACTTTAAGAGAAAATTTACAAACCAAAATCCTCATGAGAACAATAAGCAAAGAAGCTCAAAGAGCAGTTTTAGGGGATAATGAAATAATTGAATCACTTGGCTTAAATCCTGCTGATTTTGGCAAAGGTCAATTTATAATAAGATCTGACACAATTCAAACTATTGTCCAAAGCCCATATATTTGTTAAAATTCTTCAAGATTTATATTTCTGTAATTTACTTCATTATCTAAATTTTTTTTATATTTACTAATTTCTTCTAAGAAATTAAGAGTAGAAATAGCTTTATGTAATTCACTATCTTTTACTTTATTGAGGTTGTAAGTGCTAAAAGTAATATTATCTTGGGTACTATGTCCAACTAATAATTTTATTATATTTTCATCAATTCCATTTTCATATAGCTTTATTACAAAATTTTTTCTCAAACTATGAAAGCTTTTTCTCTCATGATTTATTATATTTTTCATTTTTCTGCTTACTCTTTTTTGCAATGCATCAGCTTTATTTTGGGCATTTATATTAAATAAATTATCACTATTGCAATTTTTTACATATTTTTGCATTATTTCAAAAATATCTTGGTGAATTGGTATTTTTCTTTTTGCATTTGCTGTTTTGCCTTTTTCTACATGTATAAATTTATTGACTAAATCTATATTTTCCTTTTTTAAATTTGCAATTTCTCCAATTCTCATTCCTGTGTATAATCCTATCAATACTATATCTTTCTCAAATTCTTTTTTCTTTTCTGTAAAATTTTTTATCAATAATGCTAATTCTTCAATTGAATACTCCATAATATTTTTTATTTCTTCTTTCACAGGTTTAATAATTTCAGTTGGATTTTTGGCAATATAGCCATTAAATTCAAAAAATTTAAACATTGCTTTCCACGCTATTATTATGTTGTTGATGGTTCTGCTTTCTAATTTTTTATATTCTTTATCTTTATATAATTCTATTACCTGCTCATATTTTAGATTTGGATGCTTTAAAATTGTGTGGCTTGGGATTTTTAATAACTTATATTGTATATCTTTAAAAAAATCTGAAGTAAATTTAAATATTTTTTCATTTTCATCAGTAAATAATAAAAGATATTTATATCCTTTATTATACATCTCCATAGTTTTTTTGCTTATTTTCTCTATTTCTCTTTTATGTCTAATGAATTCTTGAAAACCAATTTTTAGGGTTTTGCTTGTAATATTTTTATCTGTTTTTATTGATATGCTTTTAATTTTTCCTTTTTGCCTTTCTTTTTCTAATTCTTCTTTTATTATTTTTTCTATTCTTTTAAGAATTTTAGGATCTTCTCCATTTTCAGAAGCCAAACTTACTTCAAAATTTAGATTAAAATTATCCAAAATATTACTGCTTACTATTTTTTCCTCTATGATTTTTTTGATAATTTCATCATTTTCTTTAGGTTGATAATCTTTTAATAAATCATCATCAACAACCATTATTAGGATACTTTTGCCCAATATTTTCTCCCTTTGCCTATATGTCAACAAATCATTAATTATAAATTTTTTTAATAACTTTAATTTTCTAATGTTTGCTCTTATTTTATCTTTTGTTTTTAAACTTTTATGTATAAGTCCTTTTTTTGTTCTTATATGCAAATAATAATATCCATTCAGATTATAAAGATATTCATTATTATTTTTCAGATAATCATATATTATTTTTCTATTTGTGTAAAAAATTGTATCAAAAAATTTTTGAGGGTCTTTTGAATTTACCATAAAATGGGGATTATAAAAGCTTTTGGTGGAGGTGTGGGGAATCGAACCCCAGTCCGGAAACAACCCACCACAGGCCTCTACGTGCGTAGTAGCGCTGATTGATCTCGATTGATACAGGTTCAGCGCCCGAAACCTGTATCAACCCAGCCTAAAGGTGTCGATGAGCGGCTAGGCAACCGCTCATCCGAGCCCTCGAATGGATGACCCCGCAAAATCCTCTCTTTGAGGGCTAAGAGAGGTGCGAGGGACCGTAAGTATCTTCGTTAAACTTACGCTGCTACTGCGTAAGCCGGTCTATAATCTGTATTGTTTGCGTCTATTTTTTTGAGGAGTTTTTACGGCGTTCCTCAAGCCGGCACGCAGCCTGTGACAGACTGCTCCCGTCGAAGCCATGTCACCCCCATAATATGGGGTAACCAAGCCTTAGGAGTTGATTTGTTCCTTAATCTTTCCTGAAAGCTCGGCAATTCTAGCAATTTTTTCACTGTTTGTCAAGTTTTCATCCAATAATACCTTGACAAATGCACTTCCTACGATGACGCCATCAACATCTTTGGCTTTCTCTTTCGCAGTCTTTTCATTGACTCCAAAGCCAAGATACACTGGAGTATCTGTTGTTTCTCGAATCCATGTAATTATCTGGCTCAAATCTTCACTTTTTTGTGCCCCGGTAATCCCTGCATACGCAACAAGATAGATAAATTTTTTCGAATCTTTTAAAATCGTTTTTATTCGCTCTTTGCTATCTGTAGGAGCAACAAAATCGATAAGAGCTATCTCATTCTCATCAAAAAGGGACCGATACGCCAGGGCTTCTTCATAGGGCAAATCTGGAATGATAAAACCGCTGACTCCAAGCTCTTTGGCTTCCTCAATACTTTTTTGCATACCTCGATGATAAAAAGGATTGAAATACCCCATCCATAATGTATCAATGGAACCGGCTACCGCATTAGTAATATCCAAAAGATCTTGAAAGCGAAATCCATTGCTCAAAGCTCTTACATTTGCCTCTTCTATAATTGGTCCGTCAGCAACCGGATCACTAAAAGGCACACCCAACTCAACACTGTCAAGCCCTTTTTCTTTCATAGCCAAAATGAGATCGATCGTAAAATTTTTATCGGGATAGGCAGAAGTTATATATCCTACGAGCTTTTTCACATGATGCCTTTAAAAGTTTTTTGATTGTAATTATACCCTTTTTTTGATAAAATTGAGGCAACTTCACAAGGGGCATCAATGAGAAAAAAGCAGACCATAAACACCATAAAATCGGCAAAAAACAGCGATAAGCTTGTCATGATTACTGCATATGATGCACTGTTTGCAAAACTTTTTGAGCCGATTGTGGATATGATTTTGGTAGGCGATAGTCTCAATATGGTATTTGCTGGAAAACCAGATACACTCTCTGCTACATTGGATCAGATGATCTATCATGCCAATGCTGTATGCAACGGCGCACCTTCTGCTTTTGTCGTTTTGGATATGCCCTATGGGACATATACGAATGAACAAGAAGCCTTACACAACGCCATACAAATTTATAAAGAGACTAGTGTCGATGCAATAAAGCTTGAAGGTGGAAAAGAGAAAGCCGATCTTATTCAAACACTCTGTACAAACGGTATAGCTGTTATGGGTCATATTGGACTTCTTCCTCAACACGTCCGTGGTCAAGGCGGCTATAAAGTGGTCAATGATGCTGACAAGCTCATCGAAGATGCTAAAGCGCTGGAAGATGCAGGGGTATTTAGCATTATTATCGAAGGTGTGAAACCAGATGTTGCAGCCAAAGTCACACAAGCTGTGCATATACCGGTGATTGGTATCGGCGCAGGGAAAGAGACAGACGGCCAGGTGCTTGTGTGGAGTGATATGCTTGGACTCTTTGAAGAGTTTAAACCAAAATTTGTCAAACGCTACCTTGATGGTGCAACACTGATCAAAGAGGCTGTTTCAAGATATGCCAATGAAGTGAAAGAGGGCTCCTTTCCAAGCGAGGAGTACAGTTACTGATGGAACGAATCGTCGAAGTTGAAAAATTTAGCGAAGAAAACAGTTTCGAAACCACCCTTCGCCCAAATGACTGGGATGAATATATCGGGCAGGAGAAAATCAAAAACAATCTCAAAGTCTTTATTCAAGCGTGTAAAAAACGAAACGAAACCCTTGATCATGTTCTCTTTTTTGGACCTCCGGGGCTTGGGAAAACGACGCTTTCTCTTATTATCGCTTCGCAGATGGAAGCAAATATCAAAATCACAGCTGCACCGATGATCGAAAAGAGCGGGGACTTGGCTGCAATACTCACAAACCTTGAAGAGGGAGACATCCTTTTTATTGATGAGATTCATAGGCTCTCTCCCGCCATCGAAGAGATACTCTATCCGGCTATGGAAGATTTTCGTCTCGATATCATTATAGGAAGCGGTCCAGCGGCACAAACCATTAAAATCGATCTGCCCAAATTTACCCTCATTGGTGCGACAACCAGGGCCGGAATGCTCAGCTCCCCTTTGAGGGATCGCTTTGGTATGCATTTTCGTTTGCAGTTTTATACTCCACAAGAACTTGCACAAATAGTAACAAATGCGGCAAAGAAACTATCGAAAAATATTGAGAACGATGCAGCATTGGAAATCGCAAAGCGAAGCCGAGGAACTCCAAGAATTGCATTGAGACTCTTAAAAAGGGTTCGGGACTTTTCCGATGTGGCAGATGAACAAACTATCACATTGCAACGGACCAAAGAGGCTTTGGAAGCGCTTGGAGTGGACGAAAGAGGTTTTGATGAGCTTGACTTGAAACTCCTCAAACTCTTAGCTGACGCAAAAGGAAAGCCTTTGGGACTCAGCACTATTGCTGCCGCACTCAGCGAAGACGAAGGAACGATTGAAGATGTGATCGAACCGTATCTCTTGGCAAACGGATATCTGGAAAGAACAGCACGGGGCAGAGTTGCTACACTCAAAACATATGAGATTTTAAAACTCTCGCCCAATATACAAAATTCACTCTTTTGAGGACAGTATGAAACCGATCCATTTTTTAGGCGTTCTTTTTCTCATCGTCACCTATTTTGTTTTGAAAGTGTTCTATCCATTTCTCAATACGATGATCATTGCTATCCTGCTGGCACTTGCGTCCTATAAAATGCATAGCTATTTTATGAAAAAACTACCGGGTCAGATTTTACCCGCAATCGCTAGTACGATCGTTCTTGCTTTAATCTTTTTTCTTCCTCTCATCTACATCATTACAAATGCGGCCTCATTCGTCGCAAATATCGATTTTGATCTTTTAAAGCAGACTATCGCTCACACCAAGGATTGGATTGTACAGACACTGCACCACAACGGATGGATCAAAAGTGACTCTTTACAAAGGTATTTTGATCAATTCGATATCCAAAGCATTATCAACTGGATTATACAAAGTGCAACCTTTTTAGGAAAAAAGAGTGCCAACTTTTTCAAAGATATCTTTTTGATTCTTATTTTCTACTTTTTTGCAAACCTCTACGGAAAAGATCTGCTTGTTTATTTTCAAAGTATCATACCTTTTACAAAAGAGGACAGTAAACTGCTTTTTGAAAATCTTGCAGGAGTGATGGGGGTTGTCTTTAACTCTATTATCGCTACTGCAGTTTTGGAAGGCATCCTTTTTGGAATCATTGTCCAAATGTATGGATACAACGGCATAATGCTTGGCATCCTCTACGGCTTTGCTTCGCTTATCCCTGTTGTTGGTGGCCTTATCATGTGGCTGCCTGTTGCATTACATCAATACTTTTTAGATAACACAACCGGCGCTATTGTAATAGCATTGTACTCTATCATTGTTATCTCAGGCATAGCCGATACCATTATCAAACCGATTATCATAAAATATATCGATCAGGTAATGATAGAGGACGAACATGTCCGTATCAATGAGCTGCTCATCTTTTTCTCCATTGTAGCCGGATTGACAAGCTACGGATTTTGGGGAATGATCATAGGACCGGCTGTTATAACGCTTTTTATCAGCATTTTAAAAATTTATCCAAAAATCACTAAGCCAGAAAGG
Source organism: Nitratiruptor sp. YY08-10 (assembly GCF_016629565.1). Classification (NCBI taxonomy): domain Bacteria; kingdom Pseudomonadati; phylum Campylobacterota; class Epsilonproteobacteria; order Nautiliales; family Nitratiruptoraceae; genus Nitratiruptor; species Nitratiruptor sp. YY08-10. The sequence goes on along the minus strand of NZ_AP023057.1, from coordinate 382,361 downwards.
GAGTGACTACTTTTTCAAACCATCTCTCCCTCTTTTCTTGACATATTTGATCACAACATAAGGCATAATGGCCAAAATAATCATAAAAATAAATGTGGCATACAGTCCTATCATATGTGTATCGCTCATGTTACCCTCCCATAGTTGGTGTTCTTCAAATAGATATAGACTATACCGGATAGCACAACCATCATAAGTGAAAGAAGCTGCCCCATTGTCATCCATCCACAACAAATAAATCCAAGCTGAATATCGGGAGCTCTGAAAAACTCGCATAAAAATCGAAATGCTCCATACAATATTCCATACAATGCAATCAACTCACCATCAAAATGCTTCTTTTTTCGATATAAAAATAAGATGATAAATGTTAATAATCCTTCTGTTAAGGCTTCATACAGTTGAGAGGGGTGTCGCAAAGTGCCATCTACATAGATCCCCCATGGCACATGTGTAGCCCGCCCAACGAGCTCTTGATTTAAAAAGTTTCCTATCCGTCCAAAAACATATCCCAAAGGTACAGCAAGTGCAACCAAATCCATCAACTTCCAAAAATCTTTATTATATTTCTTTGCGTACAAATAGGTTGCGATTAAAAAACCGATTATGGCACCGTGATAACTGAAGCCCCTGATCCCTATGAAATGGCCGTTCATAAAAGGATTGAAAATTTGCCATGGATGGGTAAGATAGTAACTTGTATGGGAATCATAAAAGAGTATATAGCCAATTCTGGCTCCCAAAATAACACCAATTTCCGCCCAAATAAAATAGATATCAAGCTCTTCTTTTGTAAATGGCAACTGATCTTTTTTGACGATCCATTGAGCCACCAAAAGTGCTACCAAAAGCGCCAGAACATACATGATCCCATACCAGTGCACGGGGATACCAAATATCGTGAAAGCTATTGGATTAAAATGCTCGTAGATTTGATTCCAGTATGTCATAATTCCCCTTGTTTTTACAAGGGCAATTATATCTTATTTATGAAGCATTTTTTAAGGCAAGCGGTTCGTCTTTTTTCACAACTTCCACATCGATAATTTCCTTATTCAAATAGATTTCATACTCCTGTAAAAGCCTATCAAGCAGTTCGAAAAGCTGTGAAGAGGCATTTTCCAATGCTACAAATTTATTGTATATCTCATCTTTATGCGCAAGAACGTAAGTATCAAAATCGGGCTGTTGAATAGTTTCAATAATCTCTTTTGCAAGCCCATGCAGACTCGTATGAGGTTTTTCGATCTCAAAATAGAGCGGAATCTCTTTATAAATCTCTTTGCCTTCACTGTAATACCATTTTCCAAAATCACAATGTTTCTCATCGACATATGGGTTTTCTACTTTTCCTATAAAAAAGTTGTGATAAATGATTTTATTTTTAAATATAACATGATCCAGCTTAAATTTGGTGATGGTAAGAGTACTTGCGATAGAGTCTGCCAAAATTTTGGATCGTGCAGCATGAGCGGTAAAATCCATAAGTGAATTTTTAAAATGTTCAACAAGACCTGTTGACTCGTTTGCAATGCGTTCCATACTTTTTGCGTTTTCGACACTTTCTCGACTCTCACTTTGAAGAAGTTCGAGTACTTTTCGAACCTCTTCAGTCGATTTTTGGGTTTTTTCAGCCAACTTCCTTACTTCATCAGCGACGACACTAAATCCTTTCCCCAGTTCGCCGGCTCGGGCAGCTTCAATTGCAGCATTGAGGGCCAAAAGATTGGTTTGATCTGCAATATCGTTGATTAGTTTGATAATGTCACCCACATTCTCTGCTTTTTTATTTAACGATTCGGTCATTTTGTTCGATCTGTGAATCAGTAAAAGAAGCTGATCCAGTTTTGCAACAACATTATCAAGAAGTGTATTTACATCTTTCGCTTCATTGGAAATATTGTTGGAGTTGGCAACAATCTCTTTTACCTTTTTGATAGAATGCAACAAATCTTCTTTAATGACATTCAAACCACCTGCTACTCCACCACCCAATTTTCCGATTTTGAAATTAAGCTCTTCTTTTTCAACGATTTTCTCTTTTGACTGAATATTTTCGACAGAATGATTAATAGAAAGTGCTATTTTATTAAATTCTCCGTTGTACCGATTCGGATCAATAGTCGTAAAGCGCTTTTGATCGATATCTTTCAATACCCTGTCTGTGTCACTTAAAAATGTCTCAACCTCTTTCATGAATGCGATGAGATTTTCCCCCATAACTTTTATAACACCAATGTCATTTATAGTAAAGGAGTAATCAAATATGCCATTTTTTGCTTTTTGAATCACATTAGAAAGTACTTTCAACGTTTTTTGGATCTGCAATACACTGACAAATATAATCCATGCACAAATAAAATTGATGATATTGAGTATAAAAATCCAGTCAAACCCCGATTTAAATATTTGTACAGTAACTGTAATAGAAAAAAGAACTATGGAGAGGATATTGGCATACTGGATCTTTTTAAGTATGGATAGATTCATTATGTTTCCTTATTTTAAAATGACTCGCGCTTTCAGAGGTTGTACTGGTCTATTGTTATTATGCATGATTTCGTGCATTTTGGCTATCTGCTCTTTACTCGCTTGCACCGGACGCTTCAATACAATCCATCGTACACCTTCTGTACAAGGAGGTGTCGTAAAAGAACCATCATATCGATAATAATCCAATTTTCTTGGAAAGAAATCTCCAGGATTGAACATCTCTTTTAACATACGCTTTTGACCAACTTCCGGTTGTAAATCATTGAGTATTTTTTGCAAAGCACTGTTTTTTGCTCCCTCTTTGAACATGAGAGCTATAACAAGATACTCTCCGTCTTTACTTTTGTGAACGAAATGCGCCTCCATAGGAAACTGTTTTCCATTGATCTTGTTTTCGCTTGGTGTATGAAAATGAAACTGCTGTAACACAAAGGGTTTTCCATCTATAACCACCTCGTTTTTCCCCAAAGTAGTTACTTTGATCGTATGGCCATTGTAGACAACCTCTTTTGCGATTCCTGCGTATGTAATTTTGAGGCTTGGGAGTTTCGCATCAACAAAGCGGTTCATGTCGATGGGAGATTGATTGACACCCAGAGCGCACATTCGAAACTTTGGATCTATCTCACCCCAATGCTGTGGTCCTTCTTGTCCCGAATAGCTCCAATGATTGGCATGATGTCCTTCTCCTGTCACTCCCGCAAATACCCATGCACATAAAGCAGTTACAATTACAAGTTTTTTCATTCCTTTCCTTTGTATATTTATTGAACAATTGTAATGTAATAAAAATTAAGACTCTTTTAAAGCTTTTGCAATCAGCTCTATCGGATTTTTAAAGATTGCATTGACACCATTTTGATACAGAGAATTGCTTATCTGTACACGACATGCGCTGCACTCTGCTGAAACGATCTTCGCTCCGCTTTGTTCGATCATAGCAGCTTTTGGCTTGCCCGCAGCCTGGGCAAGATGAAATTTTTCTGTTTGTATCGTAACGCCACCAAATCCGCAACATCTGTTTGGGTCTTCCATCTCCACAAGCTGAAACGATTTTCCAAGAAGCTCTCTCGGCTCTTTCCAGATCCCTTGCACCTTTCTGGCATGACATGCATCATGATAGGTCACAACTTCATCAAATTTTCTCCCCTTTTGCTCCAACATTACTGTGAGATCCGTATGGTTGGCTAGCCACTGGGTTGCCATAAAAATCTTTTCATTCACTTTTTTGGCTCTTTTCGCCCACTCCTGCATTCCGCGATTGGTAAAAAAGACCTCCCAGTCGTGCTTGATCATAGCACTGCAGGTGGCCTCTGGTATGATGATCGCTTCCACTTCGTCGATAAATGTTTCAAAATATTCGATATTCTTTTTTGTAAGATACTCAACCGTATCAAAATCACCGGTAAAGTAGGCAGGAGCTCCGCAGCAAAGCTGCTTTTTGGGAATAAATATCTCGTAATCAAGCCTTTTTAAAATCTCCACCAGTCCATCGCCAATCTCTGTATAGTTGTAGTTAGCAAGGCATCCTATAAAAATAGCCACTTTGCTTTTGCCATTTTTGTTCATTCGGGTGGGGTATTTATTGAGAAAGCTTTTACTTTTCATAGATGGAAGGAGTCTATCTTTTTTGATCATCGGCAGATCAAATTTTGGAAGAAGCCCTCTTCCTTTCGGTTCATTTTGCAGAGCACAGCTTTTAAAAACATACCCCAATTTACTAAAAAGATCCATCGCCCATCTGTTTCGAAGCAGCCAAAAAAACGCCCTTTTATACCAGGCGATTCCATATTTTTGTGCGATATCGTGTCGAACCTCCTCAATGATCATATCCGTCGGCAAAGAGTTTGGACACACATCCACGCAGTTGGTACATAAAAAGCAGCTTTCAAAAATATCTTTTGCCGTTTTGTCCAGCTCAATCTCACCCTTTTGATAATCTCCAAGTAGTTCAATAAATCCTCTCGGACTTGTCACCTCATCCGGATTCACCTGGTGAATCGTACATGTGGGAATACATTTTCCACATTTGATACAAGCATTACTGATTGATGTAAACTCAAACACACTCAAACCTTTTTTAGAGATAGTTCGTCGATATACAGAAGATATCCTTCGGCTTTTTTTCCTGTTATCTTCTCTACGGACTCTTTGTAAAATTGAACTTGTTTTATGTATCCGCTCTCATCATGCGGTCTTGTACTCTTATAATCGATGATGACATAGCGATCATCCTCTTGTATAAGCAGGTCAATTATACCAAGCTTATCACCGCTCACAAATGGAATCTCTTTGTAGTAAAGAGGTTTAAATCTCTTTTCAATCAACGTTTGAACCTTTTTGACTTCCTCTTGCATATGTTCCAAATCGCTTAAAAGCGCAAATCTGCTTTTGGCATATGCAAAACCGATTTCCAAAGCTTGGTGATAGGCTTCCCCTTTGTAAATTGCCGCAAAATCGTTCGGTTTGTACTCCTGCTCTTCGATAATCTCTTGTTTGCCATAGTTTCTCAATTTCCATGTAAAAGGTATGACAGAATCTTCTTGCCCACTTTTTTGAACAATGATACTGCCTCTTTTTGTCTCTTGTAAAAATCCGTATCGTTTTGAGTCCGGATTTTTCAAAACGATTAAAGAGTTCCTTGCCCGTGTCAATGCCACATATGCGACATTGCGAAGCTCCCGCCGCTCTTTACGTTCCTCTTTTTCAAGCAGTTGCTGATATTCTGGGTCAAAATGCTCTCTTCCCTTTTGTCTCAAAACGAGTCTGCGTAACGCAATCCCTTCATAGTCAAAGATGATGTTCTCTTTTCGTGTTCGATCCTTTCCAAGTCGGTCTAAAACGATTGTATGCTCAAACGCAAGCCCTTTGGATTTATGGACCGTTAAGACTTCTATTCCTTGGCTTATGCTTTTGACTTCAATATCGCATTGATCAATTTCGTTAACGAACTCATCGATATCTTTATAGTTGAGTGCATGTTCCAAAAGGTCCACAACCGAATCATCCCACAACCCATAACGATCGGCTATCTTTCGAATCAGTTGAACCGGCTTTTGTTCTTTGAAGACTTCGAGCTCTTGAGAAGTGACACTTTGAAAATTGAAAAGATGAATCTTTTGGCGTGTATAGAGATACTTGATTGCTTCTATAATCGCTTTTGCATGGGGTTGATGAATAAGGAGTTTAGAGCTGCTCGTAGTTGCCTTTAGGCCCAGCTCTTCTTGCAGAAAATCGGCCACTTGGAAAATATCGCTGTTTGTGGGGACAAGAATTGCTATTTGATGCTCTTGCACACCCGCTTCCAGGAGCATCTGTACTTTTTCCTTTAACATTTCAAGCAAAGAGTCACTCGCTATGACTTCCACATAGCCACCCTTTTCGTGGCTTTTTTGCTTCAGATCAAACATCTCGTTGACATATTCAACGATATTCGAACGCGAGCGGTAATTGACATCCAGTTCTTCGATTTGCATACCATAACGGTTCGCCACCCAGTCGAAAAGCTCCGCCTGCCCTCCTCGAAATCCGTAAATAGCCTGTTTCACATCACCAACATAAAAAAAACTGCGATTCTCCCTGGCCCCAGCTCCACTGGCTATCTCATCGACTAAGGGCTCAAATATTTTCCAGTCTTCTACTGAGGTATCCTGAAATTCATCGAAAAGAATATGCGATATTTTGCTATCGAGTCTGAAATAGAGAAAATCTTTTTCGATGGAGTACTGTAACAAATCATAGATAAAATGCTTGATATCGGTAAAATCTAATCCATTTTTTTGGATAATGAGATTTTTTCTTTGGGTTTTAAACTGTCGATAATACTCAAGCAGCGTTTGTAAAAATTTCGCCTCTTTGTAATCATAATATGCTTTCAGCTCCTTTTTTAGCTGCACAAAGATCTCTTGGATCTCTTTAGAAGCAGGAACTCCTGGAATCTTAAACTCCTCTTTCGTGAGCCATGCTCTTAACCCGCCGCTTTTTGTAAACAGAAACTCCTCTACTTTTGCTACCGGCTGAAAATCTCGTTTTTTCGCTTCTGTGCCAACATTATGAATATGCTCTACTATTTTGTGATACAAGGTGAGTACTGCTTGCGTATTATCCTGGATAGGAAACTGTATATGGGGGAGCTCCTTATCTTTTTCGTAGAGCGTATCAAAAAAAGCGCCTATTCCACTGTGCCCAAACCACTTGGCAAAGTTGGTGAACGCTCGGAACTCTTTGTCCTCCAATGTATTGATGAAAGATTCGAAAACTTCGATTTTTTCGATGGTAAAATCGGGAGAAAGGCCGGCAAAAAAAGCAAATTTACGCAGGATTTTTTGCACAAAAGCATCGATGGTCACGATGTTCAATCGGCTGGCAAGAAATTTTTGAATAACTCTTTGTCGTTCATTCGCGATTGATTTTGCATCTTTGTCTATAATCGAAGCTATTTTTTGCAACTTCTCATCATCCAAACCGAACAAAAAATCCACCACACGCTCTCTCATCTCATTGGCGGCTTTATTGGTAAAGGTAATTGCCAAAACATCGTAAGGATTGGCCCCTTCAAAAAGCCTTGCAAGATAAAATAGCGCCAAACTGTATGTTTTTCCAGTCCCAGCACTTGCTTTGAGAGCAAGAAGATTCATACAAGTCCCTTACAGCCAAATTTATATGGGCAATATTTACAATACTCCGTATCTTCACACTTTTTCGTCACCCCTTCAAGGCTATCAATCGCTCTTTCAATCTGCTCTTTTGCTTGAGAGGTATCCACATACTCAAGCTCCACATTATGCAAATCCCAAAAATAGACCTCATCGGTCTGCCAGATATACGCATAAAATTCGGCTTGCAGTTTCGCCTCATCCTTCTCATAGGTTTTTAGGTAGCTGCCTGTTTTACTGGTTTTATAATCGTAGATAAAGACTTTATCCCCTCTTTTGACCACTCTATCGGCTCTTGCTTCGATGATGTAATCCCCAAATGCTCTTCCATGATTTTTTTCTACAAGGACCTCTCCATTCAAAAGAGCAAAATCTCTTTGAGCAAACTTTCGAAGTTTCTCTTCCCACTCCACACGGAGTCGATACTCATCGTATCGTGAAACTGTTTGTATTACATTCTTTATAATCTTTTCAAAATAGTCTTGAGCACTTTTAGGCTTTGCAAGGATTGCTCGATTGATCGATTCATGAATATCAAATCCCAAAACACGCTCTTTTGGCACCGTGATCTGCTCAATAGAACGAAGATAGTAACGCAAAGGGCATCGAAGTAGTATTTCAAGCGTTGTAGGAGTCAAGACCTTTGGAAGTTCAAACGTTGTATTGATCTCAAACACGCCCGCTTTTTGCGTTTTTGTATAGAGCACATTTTCATACCGTTTTGCATTCTCTTGTTGCTTTTGAAAAGGAAGTTCGTAAAAAAATCGGCTGACATCGCGCTCTTCATTTTTCACAAATCCCAGTGCAACTCTTTTTGCATGTTGCATAAGCTGGTAGTAGTAGTGTTTTTGTAAAGACTCTTTGTCTCTCATCGTAGGGAGCCCTACACTTTTACGCAGGCTGCTATCCAAAAAAAGATCTTCCGTACCGATTTTCGGTACCACCTCTTCATTGAAATCTACAATGATCACACCATCATACTGACATCCTCTGCTTTCGAGCATTTCCATAACCGTCACTTTGCCACCGCGGATATCATCAAAGCTGAGCTCTTTGAGTCTCTCCAATAGCAGCTTTACCATATCTTTCGTATTGATTTCAATATTTTCAATCAGCCTTCCAAAAAGATAGAGACTCTCTTCAATCACTCTTTTTTCGCGATCACTTGCTGTAGTTTGGATAAAAGTCTCAAGCTTTTGCCAAGAATCAATCTTTTGAAAAGTTTCAATCTCCTCTTCATTTAATTTCGTTCCATACTTCTCTTCTTCCAAATAACAGTACCGATACAAAGCTTCCAGTTTTCTATAAAGCGCTGAATAGATAAAGGAGTCTCCCATGCTGAAGTTGAGATTGTCCAAACGATCAAAGGCTTCTAAATATTCTTTGAAATCTTTTTGGGGCAAAATCACAGCAATATTTTGCGGATCGATTCCAGATCGAACAAACTCCTCTATCTTGGCAAAGACAAAATTTGCCTGTTCTACTCTTTTAGAAAAGCCGCACACCTCAAGTGTCGGCTCACCTCTATCTTCTTGTATGGTTTGAATATTGCCTTTTTGATCGATTGTATAGAGACCTTGCTTTTGAATACCAAACATCTTATCGGCAAGAGTTTTGTTGAAAGGAGTCACTTCCAGTTCTATAGTAACGGGAGTTCGGATAGAGCGAATGATCTCTTTGTCAAACCGACTTAAATAGCCGGAAAGATAGATCGTAATCGCTTCAAACTGATCAAAGTATGCATTGTTAATTGTAAAATCTTCTAAAGTGATTAGATCGACAAGTCCCTGTGCATTCAGTAACTTTTTATAATTGTCGTAAATTGCTTGAATAATGGCAATATGCTCCGGATAGGATGCGTAGATATCGTACTGAGCGATTTTTTTTAAATCTACGTTTTCAAGATAAACCTCTTTCAAAAAAGAGTAGATCAGATCAGCCTCATGCACAAACCGTTCAAAATTTTTCTCAATGCCCAATTTCTCCAATGGAACATTTTTGCATGCTTTGTAAAAGTAATGCAGCCTCAGCTCTTTTGGGATAAATACCTTATCGGTCAAAATCGCTCTATCGAGAAACTCTTGAATGGTTAGAAGTTTCGGCAAAAGAGTGTCACAATGAGCAGCAGCGTAATTTCGCAACTGCTTTTTTGTAGTAAAAACAAGAAGTCTCATACCGTTTTACTAAAGACCTTTTTACCCTCTTTATGCTTTTTCATATAGGCATCAAAAGGCATAGCGATGTTTCGGATAAGCAAAGTCCCCGTCGGACTCACTTCTATCGCATCCTCACGTACTGTCACAAGGCCTTCTGATTCGAACTCTTTGAGCTCTTGTAAAGCGTCTTGAAAATAGTCTTTGAAATCGATGCCGAACTCTTTTTCGATTCTTGGAATATCGAGTTTGAAATTGGCCATCAGTTCCATAATGACCGCTTTTCGCACCTTGTCATCAAAACTGAGCTCCACTCCTCGATGAAAAGGAAGTTTTCCTTCATCGATCGCAGCTTCGTACTGTTGCATCTCTTTGAAATTTTGGGCGTAGTAGTCCTCGCCTTCACCAATACTTGTCAGTCCGATGCCTATAAGATCAGCACCTCCTTTTGTGGTATAGCCTTGAAAGTTTCTATGCAGTTCCCCTTTTTCGATCGCTTTAAAAAGCTCATCATCCGGTTTCGCAAAATGATCCATCCCGATCATTTTGTACCCGTTGGAAGTAAAAAAATCGATGGTGTATTTGAGAATCTGCAGCTTTACATCTGGTGTAGGAAGTGTGGTCTCGTCGATCTTTCGCATTGTTTTTTTGAGCCAAGGTACATGGGCATAGTTGAAAACGGCCAGTCTATCGGGATCAAGTTGCAGCGTCATATCCAGCGTCTTTTTGAAACTCTCAAGCGTTTGGAAAGGAAGTCCGTAGATAAGATCGATATTGACGCTTTGCATACCATATTTCCTGGCAAGTTCCACCGCCTTTTGAGTCACTTCAAAACTTTGGATTCTGTGTACTGCTTGCTGAACCTGTTCATTGAAATCCTGTACGCCAAAACTGACCCGATTGAAACCGCCCTCACTCAAAACCTGCATATGCTCTTCACTCAGAAATCTGGGGTCGATTTCACAGCTCACTTCTGCTTCACTGCTCCAATTGCCAAATACATCTTTAATAGAAGTAATGATTCTTTGCAGCTGTTCGGGTGAAAAAAATGTAGGCGTACCACCTCCAAAATGGAGCTGAATCACTTCTCTGTCTGGATTGATATGCGTTTGTATAATATCCAGCTCTTTTTGCAAATAGGAAATGTATCGCTCTTTTTTATCCTCTTTGGAAGTAAAAACAACATTACATCCGCAAAAGTAGCAAGCACTCCTGCAAAAGGGAAGGTGAAAATAAAGAGATAGAGGCGTCTCATCTTTTTGAGCATGAAGCTTTTCGATATATCTTTCATACGAAAAATCTTCGCTAAATTCGATTGCGGTAGGATAACTTGTATATCTCGGACCCGGTTTTGAGTATTTGACAAACTTTTCAAAATCGATCATTGGTGGCCTTGTGGAGGAAATTGCAAATCTTTGAGCTGCATAAAAAGATTTGGATGATGTTTTTTGATATCTTTCACAAGCTTTTTAATATCGATATCAAGCAAATTTTTATTTTTACTCTCGGCGAGCCTTTTTTGGATCTCACTCATGGCAACAACCCAGACATCGTTAAAATCGATGGGAAGATTTTCCAGAATCGCTTTTTCCAGTTTGAGATTGAAATTTTCATATTTTGCTTCATTTAAAGAGCGAATCAGATGTAGAATCGATTCAAGTGTAGAAAGAACATGCACCTTCTCTTCATTATCGATGACAAACCAGGGCGCTTTGTTCTCCCAGCTCCCCTGAACAAGTTCGAGAGTCTTTTTGTTTGGATCATCCGTATCTTCCAAACGAACAATCGTCACGCCTTGGGGATTTTCAATCCCAAGCTCTTTTGCAAGGTTGTTGATCTTTGTCATCAACGCTTTGCCACTGCTTTTTTCTATATTCACATCTCCTCCATTATATCTTGAGTTTCAAATTGGCGATAGGATAGTTTTTATGAAAAATAGGATCTTTCACTTTCAATTTTTTTTCAAGATCGTCATTGATCAATCGGTAATAGATTTTGATCAAAATCTCCTGCGAATGGTTCGAAGGGATATCAAACGTAACAACTCTGTCTTCGTTTGGCAAGATTCTATTGTCAAATACTTTTTTCTTACCCAGATACGGAACCGTTATCCTCCCTTTTCTGTCGTGATACTCTGTTTTAATCATCTTTTTTTTCAGAGTATTGCCAAAGTGGGCCTCAATGACGATCATTCTTCCCGCAAAACCTGTCGGAACACGGTGGGGTGTTCTATTGATCAAATGGATTGTTAGCTGTCCATTGCTTACAGAAGCTTTGACATCAAGAGCTTTTTGTAAAATATCGCCGTTTCTCGCACCCATAAAAAGATGGTCACGTACAGCTCTGATCTTCGGCAATGATCCGTTGACTACGATATTTGCCAAGCGACGCTCTCTTTTTTCGCTCATATGACACTCGACACACTGTTTTGTCGAACCTGAGTGTTCATACTCCATTCCCGTTTCATAGACCAGTTTATGGTATTTGTTGCGGCCATTGTAGTGGCACACAAAACAGAGCTTGTTGGGGTGAAGGAAATGATCTGCTTGCATTGTTTTATGATATGGTGATTTTGCATCAGCAAACGGTCCCACCATCGTATCATTCGGTCCCCACACGATACTTTTATATCCTCGTTTGTCAGGATCGTGGCTCTCTTTGATCTCTTTGATATTGTGACAGACGATACAGTTGATTCCATCTTTCACATAGGCTGCATTGATCGCTTCGTCTGTTTTTTTATCACCGATTCCAACCGCTCTGGAGATGATTTCATCCTCACTCATTCTTTTCACATCCATTCGAGGATTGTGGCACTGTGCACATTTGATCTCTATCGCTTCCAATGGACGATGCAGTTTTTTGGACATATACTGCAACGTTGCTTTGTAAAGCGGGTCTTTTGAGTAGTGTGATCGTGAGTGCCAAGAGGTTTTCCATTTGTCCACTACCCATTTATGGCAGCCTATACAGTTATTGGCAACCATATATCTCTTACTGATATTGGCGGCAAAAAGAGGAAAGGCAAGTAAAACAATCAAAAAATATCGCACGATTCACCCCTTTTTCTATCAAGCCAAACCATGATTCCCTTTTGGGCGTGGAGTCTGTTTTCAGCCTCATCGAAAATCTCATCGGCGTGTGCTTCAAATACCTCCTCAGAGACTTCATATCCCCTGTATGCTGGCAAACAGTGTAAAAATATGGCATCCTCTTTTGCCAAGGACATAAGCGCTGTATCGACTTGAAATCCTTTAAAATCTTTAACTCTTTTCTCTTTTTCCTCTTCCTGGCCCATGCTTATCCATGTATCTGTCGTTACTACATCGGAATCTTTGACCGCCGCTTTCGGATCGTGCATAAGCTCGATCGTCGCACCGCTCTCTTTAGCAAAACGCTGTGCTTCTTCTACAATATTTGGATCCGGCTCATACCCTTTGGGCGTGGCTATGCGGAGGGTAAATCCAAGTTTACCGGCCAACATGAGCCAGGAGTGGGCCATATTGTTTCCATCGCCCACATAAGCAACAACAGGATTATCCGCTTTTCCATATTCTATCATCGTCAAATAATCGGCCATCAACTGAACTGGATGGTACTCGTTTGTCAGACCGTTAATGACAGGAACTTGACTAAAAGCGGCAAACTCTTCCAGTTTGCTTTGTTCATAGGTTCGTATCATCACCATATCGCACATGCGACTTACCACACGAGCCGTATCTTTCATAGGCTCACCACGACCAAGCTGGATATCGTTTTTACTCAAAAAAAGCCCGATTCCGCCAAGTTGATATATTCCAACTTCAAAACTGACTCTCGTTCGAGTTGAACTTTTTTCAAAAATCATCGCTAATGTTTTGTTTTCCAAATAGGGCACAAACTCTCTTCGCTTAGTCTCGGCTTTGATCGAACGGGCCAGTTCGATCATCTCCAAAATCTCTTCTTTTGTAAAATCTTTCAGTGTTAAAAAGTGTCTCAAGACCTGTCCTTGCCGGGAAATTAAAAAAATAATTATAGCAGTTTTGCTGCCTCTTTCGCATGGTAGGTGATGATAATATCTGCACCTGCGCGTTTAAAACCAAGAAGCGTCTCCATCATCACCTTTTCATAATCAATTACTCCTGCTCGAGCAGCCATCTTCAGCATCGAATACTCCCCGCTAACATTATAAACAGCCAGCGGAAGCATCGAAGCCTCCCTGATATCCCGAACAATATCCAGATATGCTAACGCAGGTTTTACCATCAAAATATCTGCACCTTCTGTCTCATCCTCTATGCTTTCCAAAATCGCTTCGCGCCTGTTTGCAGGATTCATCTGATAGCTTCTTCTATCCCCAAAACTTGGAGCAGACTCTGCCACATCACGAAACGGTCCGTAGTAGGCACTGGCAAACTTTGTCGAATAGCTCATAATAGGAATATGACTGAATCCCGCTGCATCAAGTCCGGCTCTAATAGCGGCAATCATTCCATCCATCATTCCGCTTGGCGCGATCATATCGCTGCCTGCTTTTGCATGAACTACCGCTTGTTTCGCTAACAACTCAAGAGTTGCATCATTGTCCACTGTTTGCAGTTTTGGATCGAGTACTCCACAATGACCATGATCGGTATATTCGCAAAAACAAAGATCTGTCACAACAAACATGTCAGGATGTGCTTCTTTAATCGCTTTGATAGCACGCGCAATGATTCCTGACTCACAAAGTGCTTCACTTCCTACACTGTCTTTGACATCAGGAATACCAAACAAAATAATTGCATAGAGCCTAAGTTTTTTCAGCTCTTCACACTCTTTTACCACTTCATCAATACTCATTTGGTAGACTCCGGGCATCGAGTCCACCTCTTTTTTGATCCCTTCTCCACTTCGAACAAATAACGGATAGATAAAATCATTTGCACTCAATCTCGTCTCTTGCACAAGGTTTCTCAATACAGGATTGAGCCTGAGTCTTCGAAAACGTTTAAACATGGAAAGCCTTTTGATATAATTTGAGCAAAGTTAGGCTATTTTACCAAAAGAAGAGGAAAATGGATATAAAAGTCAGTGAAGTCGCCAACCTCCCTACAAGCTATGGGGATTTTAAAATCCAATGTTTTGCCCAAGGGTGTAAAGAACATCTTGTCATGATCAAAGAGCCTCTTGGAAAAGCCCCAGTGGTTCGTGTCCATTCCGAATGTCTTACAGGTGACACTCTTGGAAGCAAAAAGTGCGACTGCGGAGAACAGCTGCATTTTGCCCTCAACTACATCGCACAACATGGCGGAATGCTTATCTATCTCAGACAAGAAGGACGCAATATCGGCCTTTTGAATAAAGTCAATGCCTATGCATTGCAGGATAAAGGGTATGATACAATCGAAGCAAACCATCAACTTGGATTTTCTGCAGATGAGAGGACTTATGAGATGGTCGAGTTTATCCTCGATTTTTATGGAATTGATCAAATACGGCTTTTGACAAACAATCCTAAAAAAATTGAAAGTTTGAAAAATGTAGAGATCGTTGAACGCATACCTATCAAGGTTTCACCAAATCCTCACAATGAAGCCTACTTGAAGACAAAAAAAGAGAAAATGGGACATATGCTTTGATGAGTACCGAAGAAAAACTCAATGTTTTTACCCAAAAACTTCTGGAATGGAACAAGATTCACAACCTCACAGGGGCAAAGAGCGAAGAGGAGGTGCAAGAAAATATCGAAGATACCCTCTTTGCACTGCAATTTCTACCAGATACCATACAAAATGCCCTTGATATCGGTACAGGAGCCGGTTTCCCCGGACTCGTTTTGGCCATTGCGATGCCAAAGACACAGTGGATTCTTACTGAACCAAGACAAAAACGGGCTAGTTTCCTACACTATATGAAATCGATCCTTTCTTTAGATAACGTGGAAGTCTATAAAAAAAGAGCGGAAGAGATCGAAGCAATCCCTATGGATCTTATCACTTCACGGGCTGTGATGAAAACGAAAGATCTAATTGAACTAAGTAGACCATTCATCACACCCTCGACAACGCTTCTCTTTTACAAGGGCGAAAATCTTAAAAGTGAACTGGAAGGAATGGACCACTACTCTATATTTGAGCGAGGAAAAAGAAAATATCTACTACTAAAGGGAGACGATGTTATTTAAAATTTTACTTCTTGCAGCAGTTATCGGCGGAATCTATTACTTCTTTATCAAGAAAAAGCCAATTACCCATGATAAAGAGACAGATACGATGGTTGAGTGCGACACATGTGGAACATATGTAAGCAACAAAGAAGCGATCATTAAAAATGGCAAATATTACTGCTCAAAAGAGTGTGCAGGAGCAAAATGATGCTGATATTTGGTCATCCCAAGATTCCGGCTCCTTCATTTCATCTAGTTGAAAACAAAGAGCAAATAGCCTCAACACCGCCAAACAGCATTGTACGCTTTGCATTTGATTTTGAGATGTTACGCTATTGTCAAAAAAATGGAATACAAGTTGCTGTGGAGATAGCAAATATAAAAGAGGCGGTCTATGCAAATGCACTGCACGCCTCTTTTCTACTATGTCCATTTGATCTAGCGAAAAAAGTGCAAAAGATAGCGGAAAATTATCTTTTCGATGCCAAGGTGATCGCTTTGATGGATGAAAGATTGATCGAAAAAGCGATTGAGGCCGGAATCGATGGGGTATTTTTAACTAATCAACCCAATTGCGACTAAGATGAGCCGGCATTTTCACAAGAAGTTCGTAGCTAATCGTCCCTAATGCATGGGCCATCTTTTTAGCGTCACTAAAGATACAAATCTCTTTTTCCTCTCCTTCCAAGAGGATGGAGTCCATGCTCACTCTTCCTAAAATTTTCCCATCTTCAATCTCTTTTTGGAAGCGAAAAATTCCGTCTGCATAGCCTGCGTCATAGGTACTGATAACCATATCCTCCTTAGCTTCGTATATGCCACCATATCCGACTCGCTCACCCTTTTTCAGTCTTCTTGAAACAATTTTTTTAGCCCAAAGTGATGCAACCGGCTCTAACACAGGAGGGTCATACAGTGGATCCAATTCTGTATATCCGTACAATGCTATCCCGACTCGTGCAAAATCATCCTCACATCCCAATCGAAACAGAGCTGCACTGTTTACAGCATGAAAGAGCGGTTTTGACACCCTGTTTTTTTTGATGAGCTGTATAACTTTCTTTTTCGCATACTGCCAAAGCTCATTTTGCCAAAAGAGTTCACTACTTAACTCATCTGCACTTCTAAAATGGGTGAACACTCCTGTCAAATGAGCTCTGTTTTTTTGTAATAGCTCAAATGCCTTTTCAATCTCCTCTAAAGCGATACCGTTTCTATGCATTCCGGTATCGACTTTCAGATGGACCTTCGTCCCTGGTTCCAATACCTGCAATGTATCCAAATCATTGATGGCATAATGAAAAGCATCATGACGGGGAACATCAGAGAGAATAAGAATGTAGGGGAAAAAGTCAGCTATTTTGAGTGCCTCTACGTGCGTACGCACCACCGCTTTTTTGATACCAAGCCTGCTGATCTTTTTTCCAAATTCCTCTATACCGTGCCCATAGGCATTGTCTTTCAAAACAGCAGCTATTTTTTCGGTACCACCGGCTTTTTTGGATATAGTCTCTAGATTGTGTTTGAGCGCTTTTTCACTTAGTTTTACATATGCCATAAGGAATTGTAGCAAAATGAGTAATGTTATCTATTAGAAATTGCAAATCCCATCTTCAAACTAAACCAGACCGCAATACAAAATCGCTGGGATTGCATTTTTAAATCGAAACTCTTTTTCTCTTAACTCTTGCAGTTCATTTTCTATTTTCAAAATGTGCCTATCCCAATATTCTACCTCTTTTGATAAAGGAAAAACAATAAAAAGTACTGCTTTGTGTATATAGGTACTATTTTTTCTTAAATCTTTTATATCTTTAATTATACTTTGAATGTTTTTGGTAATTGGCCTTGTTTTATTTACAACATCATTA
This sequence comes from Nitratiruptor sp. YY08-10, assembly GCF_016629565.1. Classification (NCBI taxonomy): domain Bacteria; kingdom Pseudomonadati; phylum Campylobacterota; class Epsilonproteobacteria; order Nautiliales; family Nitratiruptoraceae; genus Nitratiruptor; species Nitratiruptor sp. YY08-10. The sequence goes on along the minus strand of NZ_AP023057.1, from coordinate 365,062 downwards.
TAGTGGTAATTTGTATTTGCTGTTTTGAGTTCCAAAGCCCAATTATCAAAAACAATATCAATTCTATCTTTTTCAGGCACAATGTCAGTCGTATATTTCGATAAAATATCGCAAATTTCCACCTTCAACCATCCTTCAAATTTTGCTCTATTTTTTGCAAAATACCCTAATCCGTTATGATTGTTTATCCTTTTTACAATTTCTGATGATAAAATTTTCCAAAGCTCTTCAAACGTCATTTCATTCCTTTTTTTAGAACAACACATTTAACACATATAAGGAATTTCTAATATCTTACCATTTTTCGATACCATAACAATCAAAAAGGCTTCATATGAAACTGCCTGCGGAATGGGAAAGACAGAAGGCTCTTTTGGTAGCATATCCTCATGAAGAGAGTGACTGGTCTCCATATCTTGAAGAAGCAAGAGATTTTTTTAATGAATTTATCTCTATTGTTACTCACTATCAAGATGTCTATCTAATTAGCCAAGAAGATCTTAGCTTTCCTCCAACAAAGCATGATATAAAAATCTTTAAAGCCCAGACAAACGATACATGGGTGCGTGATTTTGGACCTATCACAATATTTGAAAATGATAGACCCAAACTTCTTGATTTTACATTCAACGGCTGGGGGCTCAAATACCCAGCAAATTATGACAATCTTCTCAATCGAAAAATTTTCAACACCAAAAAGATAGGCTTTGTACTGGAGGGAGGCAGTATCGATTCCAATGGCAAAGGGCTATTACTTACAACAACATCGTGCCTTTTGGAAGCAAACAGAAACCCGTACATGACGCAAGATGAGATTGAAACGTATCTGAAAACGACACTTGGAGTTGAAACAATTTTTTGGCTAAATCACGGCTTTTTAGAAGGAGATGATACGGACGGCCATATCGATATGCTTGCTCGCTTTATTTCTCCTGATACAGTGGTCTATGTGGAATGTGACGATCCAAAGGATATTCACTATGAAGCACTGCAAAAGATGAAACAGCAGCTACAAAATTTTGGACTCAAAACCATTCCGCTTCCCTGGATAGAACCAAAATATTACGATGGTGAGCGTCTTCCGGCAAGTTATGCAAACTTTGTTTTCATCAACAATGCCATTATTGTTCCAACCTATCAAGACAGCAACGACGAAGCAGCTCTGAGTCTCTTTCGCTCATTATTTCCAGATAGAGACGTCATAGGTCTCGATGCAAGTGTGCTTATTCGCCAGCATGGATCGATCCATTGCAGCTGCATGAATCTCTTTTGATATAATTTTGGACAAAGGAACAGCATGAGAGCAATAATAGCTATATTTTTTCTCACTTTAGTTTTAAGTGCAAAAGAGACAATCCTTGTTTCTATACTGCCTCAAAAATATATCGTTGATACATTGGCGCCAGATTCGTTCAATGTTTCTGTCCTTATTCCAAAAGGAGCATCTCCGGCTACATTTTCCCTCAAGCCTTCCCAGGCAATGCTCATCAAAAAAGCAACATGCTATTTTACCATCGGTGTGCCTTTTGAAAAGAGATGGCTAAAAAAATTTAAAGCAATCAATCCAAATCTAAAAATTGTCGATATGGGAGAGTATCTCCACAGATTTCCTATGAAAGCGCACCACCATGAGCATCACCACACAGATGGTCACGATCCTCATATTTGGCTTGCACCTCCATATATGCAGTTGATTGCCAGAAGAACATTGCAAGAACTTTGTGCACTCGATACAAAACAATGCAATCTGTATCAAAAAAATTTCGTAAGATTTATAGACAAAATAGCAAAGATCGATATGCGGCTATTTAAAATGCTACAAAAGAGCTCGCATAAAACATTTTTAATCTTCCACCCTTCTTTAGGCTATTTTGCAAAAGTATACGGTTTACATCAAATGGCGATCGAAGAAGAGGGAAAAGAACCAAAGATCGCACACTTAATGGAGATTGCAAAAAGAGCTAAAGAGCTGCATATCAAAATGATTTTCATAGAGCCGCAGTTTCCCAAAAGAAGTGCCAAATTCTTGGCAAAGAAGCTCAATGCAAAGATAGTTGTGATCGATCCTTTGGCATATGAGTGGGATACAAATATCATAGCAATAGGAAAAGCGATTGCGCAAAGCCATTGAGATTGAACATCTTTGGTTTCGCTACCAAAACGAGTATGTTTTGGAAGATATAACTGTTTCAATCGAAGAAAATGAATATATCGCTATCATAGGGCCAAACGGAGGCGGCAAAACAACCCTCGTGAAACTCATTTTGGGTCTGCTCCAACCTACAAAAGGCAGCGTACATATTTTTGGTCAGCCACCACAAAAAGTAAGCAGCCTCATCGGATACCTTCCCCAACATATCAACTTCAATCTCGATATTCCATTGCTTGCCAAAGAGGTCATTTTGCAAGGAAGACTGCAAGCAAACAGACTCCGTTTTGATCAAAAAGATTATGAAGCACTCGGAAATGTCACAAGGAAACTCGGTATTGAACATATCATTGAAAAAAAGATTTCCCAACTCTCGGGTGGTCAGCGCCAAAGAGTACTGCTTGCTAGAGCCATCATCAGTGATCCGAAAATTTTGATCTTGGATGAGCCGACCGCTTCAGTGGATCTGCAATCGCAAAAAGAGATTTATCATCTTTTAAAAAATCTGAATCTTACCCGAATCGTCGTCAGTCACGATATCAACATCCTTTTGGAAGGTGTTCAAAGAGTCCTGTATGTCAACAGAAAACTGTATGAACATACCAATATCCCGCTGAATATCGATAAAAAAGATGGCCATTTTTGCGAAATGGAACTCCTTGAAGAGCTCTATAGGAGCTGCAATGGGTGAATTTTTAGAGTTTTTTTCCAACTCGATTGTCGCTTCATTGCTCATAAGCATCGCTATTGCCACCATTGGGTCTTTGATGCTCATCAACCGCTACAACTATCTTGCTGCAAGCATTGCACACGGTAGTTACGGAGGGATTGGAATAGCGCTTTATTTTGGAATATCCATTCTTTTTGGAGCCACTCTTTTTGCTCTTGCTTTGGCGCTGCTTCTTGCCTATATCTCCTATACCCATCCCCAGCGCCAAGATATCTCCATTGGAGTCATCTGGGCTACTGGCATGAGCATCGGTATCATCTTTAGTGATCTGACTCCAGGATACCATGTGGATCTTTTGGGATATCTTTTTGGAGATATTTTGATGGTTCCAAGAAGCGATTTGTGGTTTATGCTTGGAGTCGATATTGTCTCGACACTCTTTGTGCTGCTCTTTTTACACCAACTTTTATTGGTGGCATATGATAAAGAGTTTGCTATATTACGCGGCATAAGAGTAAAAACTTTACATACTGCTACACTCATACTCATCGCTTTAACGATCGTCATGAGTATCCGATCCATTGGACTTATCCTTGTCATCGCACTTTTTAGCATTCCTCCCTATATTGCTGAAAAATATACCAAAAATATCACTTCCATGATGATCATGTCAGGATGTTTAGCATTTATCATGATGCTTCTTGGACTGATAGCAGCCTACTATCTCAATATCTCTGCAACCGCTTCCATCATTTTGATTGCATCCGCTTTTTATCTTGGAACTTTCATAAAGGTCAGACGATGAAAATAGCTTGTATCCAGCAAAAATTTCACGGTACCAAAGAGACCACCATCCAAAGAACATGTGAAATGATAGACCAAGCTGATGCTGAACTTGTGGTCTTACAAGAGCTCCACCAAGGCCCTTACTTTTGTCAAAGTGAAGCAACACAATTTTTCGATTTGGCAAAAGATTTTGAAAAAGACATAGTTTTTTGGCAAAACGTCAGTAAAGAAAAGAAGATTGTCCTTGTCACATCTCTTTTTGAGATGCGAGCTCCAGGACTCTATCACAACACAGCAGTCGTTTTCGATAAAGGAAAATTGGCAGGAAAATATCGTAAAATGCACATTCCAGACGATCCTGGATTTTATGAGAAGTTCTACTTTACACCGGGTGATCTTGGATTTGAACCGATTGATACATCTGTGGGCAGACTTGGCGTGCTGGTATGCTGGGATCAATGGTATCCAGAAGCTGCAAGAATCATGGCCTTAAAGGGAGCGCAGATTCTTATCTATCCAACGGCTATTGGATGGTTTGATGAAGATAGCGAAGAAGAAAAAAACCGCCAACTCGATGCATGGATAACGGTACAACGGGCTCATGCGATTGCCAATGGATTACCGCTTGTAGCGGTCAATCGTGTGGGATTTGAAAAGGATGAAACAGGATGTTTGCAAGGCATTCGATTTTGGGGAAACAGTTTTATCTGTGGTCCCCAAGGGGAGTTGTTAGCTCGAGCCGGCAGTAACCAAGAAGAGATTTTGGAGGTAACTCTTGATATGGATCGAATAAAAGCAGTCAGAGATATCTGGCCATTTTTGCGAGATCGAAGGATTGATGCGTATCAATGTTTATTAAAAAGGTATTGCGATGAAATTTGAGATAACTGCGACAAAAAAAGGCGAATGCGTAACGTTTAGCAATCCTCCCAAAGCTTTTTTCGAAGCTGTTGGAGGAGTAGATGGTATGAGAGATTTTATGTATAACTTCTATGATAAAATTTATGAAAGCAACATCGCACACTTTTTTCCTCAAGATGAAGAGGAGTTTGCGAAGGTCAAAGAGAAAAATACGCTCTTTTTTATTGCCATATGTGGCGGACCGAAACTATACGAAGCCGATGAAGAGGATCTGAATGAATATATGGTGGAGTTTCATAAAAACTTCAGTATCGATGAAAAAGCAAGGATCGAGTGGCTTGGCACCATGCGTGAAGCCCTGGAAGAGCTTGAGATAGACGAAGCGTTAAAAAAAGCATTTTGGGAGTATGTAGAGCGTTTTTCTAAACTCACTGTCAATAGATTTGACTAAAACTATCAATTTAATACTCTTTATGTTGTTCAAACCACCAGCAAAAGGCAAAAAGAAGTCCAGGCGTTTTTGGTTTGGACTCATCATACATAAATGCTTTTGCTTCATTGAGGGGTAGATAAACTACTTCTATCTTCTCGTCCTCTATCCCTCCACCTTCACTCACTTTTTGTTCTACTTCAGCATAAAAAAGAGTCTGTTTGGATCCAGCAAATCCTACAGAAGTGTAAAAAGAGGTGATCTTTTCTAACGATTGTGCTTGATAGCCTGTCTCTTCAATTATCTCCTCTTTGGCTATCTCTTCCAAACTCTTCTTTTTATCCACGATGCCGGCACACAACTCAAAGCTATAAGGGTAGCCATGCTGCATATAAAGAGCCGGTCGAAACTGTTTTACCAGCACAAAAGCCTCTTTTTTGGAATGATACAGTAAAACAGCCACACTGTCATGCGCTTTCACTGCCTCCCAAGACAGCTCTTCCCCATCCCTATCATAGATGATTTTTACCGGATGGATAAATTTTGGATCTTTCAAGGGTTCTATTCGTTTAATCATATCAGTGCACCAACATCGCTTTTGCTAATCCCAAAAAGGCAAAGAAACCTACAACGTCGGTTACAGTGGTCAAAAGAACACTGCTTCCAACGGCTGGATCTTGCCCAATTTTTTTCAAAAAAAGCGGTATCACTGCACCAAAGAATCCAGCAGCCAAAAGATTGATCACCATAGCAAGTGCTATCACTACCCCTAACAGATGATCATGAAACCAAACCCAAGCTATCACACCCATGACTACTGCAAAGATTGCACCATTTATCAAAGATATCACCGTTTCATGAATCAGTGCTTTTTTCGCGTTTTGCCAGTCAATCTCTCCAAGAGCAAGTTTTCGAACCACAACCGTCAGTGTCTGCGTCCCTGCATTGCCCCCCATAGAAGCAACAATCGGCATCAAAACCGCCAGTGCCACGTACTTTTGTATCGTCTCATCAAATAGACCGATCACAAACGAAGCAAGAATCGCCGTACCAAGATTGATAAAAAGCCACCAGGCTCTTTTTTTGGTTACTTCTTTGATATCCCCCTCTTCTTCAACCTCATCTTCAACACCCGCTAGGTTATAGATCTGTTCGGTAGCTTGTTCTTCGATCAAATCGATTACATCGTCTGAAGTGATACGTCCAAGCAGTCTTCCTTTCTCATCCACAACCGCCACAACTGAAAGATTGTAATCCTCAAATTTTTTAATTAGATCTGCAACTGATTCGTCTGCATGAACTGCAATTGGCTCATACCGTTTTTCATGAATAATATCGCTAAAGCGTTCATTAAAATCATAAAGAATCAAATCTTCAAGAGGAATGACAGCTTTGAGAACCCCCTCTTTGTCCACCACATATACCTGGTGGATATTGGAGAGTTCTCCTTCATCTTTTAGTTTACGAAGACGCTCAATCGCATCTGCTACTCTTTCTTCTTCATACGCTTTAAAAACTTCCGTTTGCATATAGGCACCGGCAGTCTCCTCATCGTATGCACTGAGCTCCTCAATCTCCTCTTTATACTCTTTATCAATATTATCAAGGACCTGCTT